>NZ_JCALCF010000030.1:0-57410 GCF_059812185.1 Mycobacterium sp. NGS67 | reverse complement strand
CACTTTCCGCCCACAGATGAGCGGTTCTACGCAGCGCTGCACCAGATTTACGAACTCAGAAGAGGACGTGAACCGTGTGTCTGGCGGTTTGGCGGGCCGTGGACTGCGGGACGGGACCCTTTGCGCGATTAGGGTGCGACTCCCCAAGTGAACTCTCGGGCAAGACTTGATTGCGCCCAACACTAAAGTAGTGAACCTAATCGGTCCGTCAAATTTCTCCCCCTGCCCTGTAGACCCCTGCCACATCTTCTGTCAGAGGCTGCATGCACGATGGCTGCGAAGAAAGGGGGCCCCTTGACGACTGACCGCATCACCCTGCCGGAGCTTGAGCAATACCTCGCGAAAGCGGCAGACTTGCTGCGCGGGAGTGTCGATCAGGCGGACTTCAAGGCGTACATCTTTCCGCTGATGTTTTTTAAGCGGATCAGCGACGTCTACATGGAAGAGTTCGCGGAGGCGCTTACCGAGTCCGACGGCGACTATGAATTCGCGGCGTTCGCCGAGAATCATCGGTTCGCCATCCCAGATGGCAGGCTGTGGTCCGATGTGCGCAATTACACCGAGAACATCGGTTGTGCGCTGCAGACCGCTTTCCGCGAGATCGAGAAGGCCAACCCCGAGACGCTGTACGGCATCTTCGGCAACGCGAACTGGACCAACAAGGACAAGCTCCCCGACCGCAAGCTCGCCGACCTGATCGAGCACTTCTCCACGAAAACACTGTCCAATGCGAACGTGACACCCGACGTATTCGGCAACGCGTACGAGTACCTCATCAAGCGTTTCGCCGACCAGTCGAACAAAAAAGCCGGCGAGTACTACACTCCGCGCTCGGTCGTCGGTCTGCTCATCAAGATCCTCGATCCGCAGGAGGGTGAGGGTGTTTATGATCCGGCCTGTGGCACCGGCGGCATGCTGATCGAGGTCATCGAGCACGTGAAGTCCGCTGGCGGTAGTCCGAAAACCTTGTGGGGCAAGCTCTATGGGCAAGAGAAGGTGCTGGCGACTTCCGCGATCGCGCGCATGAACCTACTGCTGCACGGGGTCGAGGACTTCAAGATCATTCGTGAAGACACTCTGCGCAACCCGGCTTTCTATACTGGAAATCATCTGGCAAAGTTCGACTGTGTCGTGGCGAATCCGCCCTTCTCGCTGAAGAATTGGGGCGAGGTCGAGTGGGCTACTGACAAGTGGGGCCGCAGTCAGCTCGGCGGTGTTCCACCAAAGGCATACGCCGATTGGGCGTGGGTCCAGCACATGCTTACGTCTGCCCACCACGAGACCGGTCGTGTCGCGGTCGTGCTGCCGCAAGGCGCGCTCTTCCGACCGGGCCGAGAGGCGCGCATACGCGCCCATGTGCTCAAGGCGGATAGGGTCGAGGCGGTCATCGGACTCGCCCCGAATCTGTTCTACGGCGCAGGTCTTGCTGCATGTGTTGTGGTCCTTCGCCACCACAAGCCCGCGGAACGTACAGGCAAGGTGCTGTTTATCGGCGGCGAAGATTTGATGAAGAAGGGGCGCAACCAGAACATTCTGGAGCCCACCCACGTTCAGGAGCTGTACAACGCCTACAGGGGGTTCGCCGACATCGATGGCCGCGCCCGCGTCGTCGGCCTTGGTGAGATCGCTGCGAACGATTTCAGTCTGAACATTCCACTGTATGTGGTCCCCGCGGATACCGGTGACAACCTAACTGTTGCGGAAGCTTTCGCGTATCTCGCGACTGCAAACACAAACGCCTCAGAGACACGCTTGGCTCTCGAAGCCGAGCTGGCCAGGTGGGGGTTGAGCGCATGACAGAACAGATCAACCAACGGGAGCTGGAGTCCTACCTGTGGGGCGCAGCCGTCGTGCTGCGCGGCCTTATCGACGCCGGTGACTACAAGCAGTACATTTTTCCGCTTGTCTTCTTGAAGCGAATCTCTGACGTCTATGACGAAGAGCATGCGGCCGCGATGGCCACGTACGGGGATGAGCAGCTCGCAGATCTGCCGGAAAACCACCGCTTCGCGATCCCTGAAGGATGCCATTGGAACGACATTCGTTCCGTGACTCAGAACATTGGGACGACCCTTTTGCGGGCGATGCGGGCGATTGAATCTGCCAACCCCGATACCCTGCCCGGCGTCTTCGGGGACGGCGATTGGGGCAATAAGGACCTCCTGCCCGACTCCACCCTGGCGGACCTGATCGAGCACTTCTCAACAAAGACATTGTCGATTGCGAACCTGCCCGAGGACGAACTCGGTAACGGGTACGAGTACCTGATCAAGAAGTTTGCCGACGATTCCGGCCACACCGCCCAGGAGTTCTACACCAATCGCACCCTCGTGCATTTGATGACCCTCATGCTAGAACCTCGACCTAGCGAGTCGGTTTACGACCCGACGTGCGGTACAGGCGGCATGCTGATCTCCACCGTCGCTGAACTCAAGCGTCAAGGTGAAGAGTGGCGCAGCGTGCGGCTTTTCGGCCAGGAACTCAACTACGGGACATCGGCGATTGCACGGATGAACCTGTTCCTGCACGGCATCACAGACGGCCGTATTGCTCACGGCGACACGCTTGCCCGCCCCGCCTTCCTGGACGCAAAGGGCGGTCTGAAAACGTTCGACGTGGTGCTCGCCAACCCGCCGTACTCAATCAAAGCCTGGAACCGCGACGCGTTCACTAGCGACGCGTACGGCCGCAACGTGTGGGGCATCCCGCCACAAGGTCGCGCAGACTATGCCTTCTTCCAGCACATAGCCAAGAGCCTCGACCCCTCGACGGGACGCGCAGCCATACTCTTTCCGCACGGTGTGCTCTTCCGACGCGAGGAGGCTGCAATGCGCGCGGCACTGGTGCAGTCCGATCTCATCGAGTGCGTTCTTGGCCTCGGCGCTGGCCTGTTCTACAACAGTCCGATGGAAGCCGTGGTGGTCACGCTGCGTTACATCAAGCCCGCCGAACGCAAGGGCAAGGTGTTGTTCATTAACGCGGTCAACGAAGTGTCTCGCGAGCGAGCGCAGTCCTTCCTACGCGACAAACATCAGCAGAAGATTCTTGACGCTTACCGCGGCTTCACCGGGATTGAGCAGTTTGCGTCCGTTGCGACGCTCGATGAGATCGCCAGCAAGGGCGCGAGCCTCGCAATCCCGCTGTACGTCGCGGGTGCCAAGGCTGCCGATGCAGGTGAGCATGTCGACGTCGACGATGCCGTGGCAGATTGGCGGGGCGCCGCCGACGCGGCCAATTCCGCTGTTATGCAAGTGCTTTCATCGGTCGGGAACGAGGTGCCTGCGTGAGCCTCAATCTCGACAGGTCAGGCTGGAAACGAGTCACTTTCGGTGACGTCGTCCGGAACGTCAATGAAACCGTGCGGAACCCGGATGAGGCCGGCATCGCCCGAATCATCGCCATGGAACACATCGACCCAGGCGAGCTGAAAGTCAGCCGATGGGGATTCACTGTCGAAGGAACGACGTTTACTCGGCGCGTGAAGTCAGGACAAACTCTGTTCGGCAAGCGTCGGGCTTACCAGCGGAAGGTGGCTTACGCCGATTTTGATGCCATCTGCTCGGGTGACATCTACACGTTCGGGGCTGACGAAACTCAAATACTCGGCCGATTCTTGCCATTCCTCGTCCGATCCAACGACTTCTTCGACCACGCCCTCGGCACGTCGGCCGGTTCCCTCTCACCGCGTACTAACTGGCGGGACCTTGCCAACTTTGTGTTTGACTTGCCGCCCCTCGACGAGCAGGAACGCATCGCCAACCTCCTCTGGGCCGTCGAGCGTCACCACCGCGCCCTGGCACGACGACGGCGCGCGTTGGACGCGGCGCTCGCGGCCTATCTGGACGAGGCATTCCGAACAGCGACCGGGAGCGACGTGGCGATCGATAGTCTCTGCACGGATATCGTCGGCGGGGTCTGGGGCTCTCCCGAGGGCGAGGCCGAGGTCGACGCACTTGCCCTCGGGCCGCGTGTCTATGCCTCCGGCGAACCGGAGCTCGCCACCTATGGTTCGCCAGTCCGCTCCGTGTCTATGCGCCAGGCCGAGTCACGTCTGGTGCGTCCGGGTGACATCATTCTCGAGCGTTCCGGTGGCACGTTCACCCAACTTGTCGGCCGAGTCGTTATCGCGGGTGATGGTCTCGAAGCGTGTATACCAACAGACTTCCAGCGGCTGCTTCGACCGGATGAGAACTTGGTGGAACCTCGTTATCTGTTTTGGCGCCTCCGCCGAGACTGGCACGCTGGTGTTCCGCGCGACTACTCAAAGCGGACAACGAACATCGCAAACCTTTCGGTCAAGCAGTACCTTGCACGCAAGATTCCGCTTCCTCCCAAAGAGGCGCAACTTGCGGTATTGGCTCGCATCAACGAGTTCCAGACAGCCCTCTCGATGCATAATGAAGAAGCCAACGCTCTTGGCGTAATTAACTCGGCGGTTTTGGACGAGATCTTCGTAGGTGGCTGATGCCGCAGTTCAACGAGGCAAACAGCGTGCGTGACTTCGTCCGCGATCTGGTCCAGTCGGCGGACGTGCAATTCGTGCCGGGCAACGAACTGCCGCGCCGTACTGATGAGGTGCTTCTGGAAGGAGCCGCGAAGGCTGCACTGATCCGGCTGAACCCGGAGATCGAGGCCGACCCGCGAAAGGCGGACGAGGTCATCTATGCGCTGCGGGCAATCCTCATCTCGGCACGGACGAGCCCGCATCCGGTGCTGGCGAATGAGCGGTTCATGTCGTGGCTCACGGGGCAGAAGTCGATGCCGTTCGGCCCAAACGGTGAGCACACCACGGTGCGCCTCATTGATTTCGATCGTCCAGAAGAGGACTCCTCGAATCAGTGGATGGTGTCGACCGAAGTGACCTTACAGATTGGGCGGGTGACCAAGCGCTTCGATCTGGTGTTGTGGTGCAATGGATTTCCACTCGTCGTCGGTGAAGCGAAGACCCCGATCCGTGCGGCGTACTCGTGGATTGACGGCGCCGCGCAGGTGCACGACGACTACGAGGCTAGTGTGCCGCAGTTCTTCGTGCCGAACGTGTTTTCGTTCGCGACCGAGGGCAAGGACTTCCGCTACGGGACAATCGGAATGCCGGTCGAGCTGTGGGGCCCGTGGCGCGAGGAGGAGACTGACCCCGACGCGCCGGCTAAGGTTGGTTTGCAGGTCGTCAAGGAGGCCGTCAACGGTGTGCTCAAACCCGCCGCTGTATTGGACTTCCTGCGGTTCTTCACCATCTACGCGACCGACTCAAAGCACCGCAAGATAAAAGTCATTGCCAGATTTCAGCAGTTCCAAGCAACCAATTTGATCGTGCAGCGCGTCCTGCACGGCCAGATCAAGCAAGGACTCATCTGGCACTTCCAGGGCTCGGGTAAGTCGCTGCTGATGGTGTTCACCGCGTTGAAACTCCGGGCGATGGCCGAGCTGACCAACCCGACCATCCTGATCGTCGTCGACCGCATTGACCTCGACACCCAGATCACCGGCACCTTCAACGCCTCCGATGTACCCGGGCTCGTGTCGACAGACTCCCGCAAGGAGCTGCAGACTCTGCTGACTCAGGGGGCGCGCAAGGTCGTCATCACGACGATCCACAAGTTCGGGGAAGCCGACGGCGTTCTCGATGATCGCCACAACATCATTGCGATGGTGGACGAAGCTCATCGATCCCAAGAGGGGGACTACGGACAGAAGATGCGCGAGGCGCTGCCAAACGCGTTCCTGTTCGGGCTCAGCGGTACACCGATCAACAAGCGTGACCGCAACACGTTCATGTGGTTCGGTTCCCCGGAAGACGCGGGGGGCTACCTTTCGCGGTATACGTTCCAGGACTCCATCCGCGACGGGGCAACTCTGCCACTGCATTTCGAGCCGCGCCTGTCCGAGATCCACCTCGACCAGGAGAAGATCGACGCTGCCTTCGAGGAACTGGCGGCCGAACGCAATCTGACGGAGGGCGAGAAGATCACGCTCTCTAAGAAGGCGGCGTCCATCGAAGTGCTTATTAAGGCGCCCGACCGAATCCGCCACGTTGCCGCTGATGTGGTCGAGCATTTCACCACCAAAGTTGCCCCCGAAGGCTTCAAGGCACAGCTCGTCGCGTACGACAAAGCGTCCTGCGTGGCCTATAAGGAAGCCCTCGACAACATGCTCCCAGCTGAGGCTTCGACGATCGTAATGTCAAAGTCGCGCACTGACCCAGCAACGTGGGCAAAGTGGACGCCCGGCGCCGACGAGCTGGAGCAAGTCGTGGCTCGGTTCAACGACCCCGCTGATCCGCTGAAAATCATCATCGTGACGTCCAAGCTGCTCACCGGATTCGACGCGCCGATCCTGCAGACGCAGTACCTGGATAAGCCGTTAAAAGAACACACGCTCCTGCAAGCGATCACCCGTACAAATCGCGTCTACCCCCCCAAGAAGACGCACGGTTTGATCGTCGACTACCTCGGCATATTCGATGACGTAGCGAAGTCGCTTGCCTTCGACGACGCGACGGTGCAGGCGGTGGTCAGCAACATCGAGGAATTGAAGGACCAGCTTGGCCCTGCAATAGCGGCCGCTGTCGCATTCTTTCCGGGGGTCGATCGTTCCGTGGGTGGCTACGAAGGGTTGATAGGCGCGCAGGCCGCGATCGCGGACGACGCCGCCAAGGACGCTTTCGGGCTTGCCTACAGCGTGGTTTCGCAGCTGTGGGAGGCGCTCAGTCCCGACCCGATGCTCAAGGCGTTCCGCGACGACTACAAGTGGCTGACCGATGTGTATGAGTCGGTACGGCCAGCCGACATAACAGGCAGGCTTGTCTGGCATGCGTTAGGTGCCAAGACAATTGAGCTGATCAACGAGAACATTCAGGTTGAGATCCCCGAAGGGGACGAGACCATCGTGCTCGACGCGCAGACGATCGAAGACTTGATGACGGGGAAGCGCAGGGACATCCCGATCAAAGAAATCGAGAAACAGATCACGGCTCGGATTGCTCGCCATCTCAACAACCCCGTCTTTATCGAGTTAGGGCAGCGCCTCAACACATTGCGCGAAAAGTACTCGGACATACAGCAATCCAGCCTCGACTTCCTCCGAGAGCTCTTAGAACTGGCCAAAGATACAGTCGCCGCAGAGAAGGCTGTAGATGAGGTCGCGCCGGAGGAGCAGGGAAAAGCGGCGCTGACGGAGCTTTTCGAAGCGCTTAAGACTGACGACACCCCGATCATCGTGGAGAACATCGTCAACCGCATCGATGAAGTTGTGCGCGGGGTTCGGTTTGTCGGCTGGCAATCGACCATCCGAGGTGACCAGGAAGTACGCCAGGCCTTGAGGAAAACCCTCTACGTGCAGTTCAAGATTCGGGACAATGACGTGTTTGAGAGGGCGCTGGGATATGTGCGTGAGTATTACTGAATCATCATGGCCCGAGGATTGACCGCTGTGGGCTCATCTCAGCAAGACTGGCGAGGAGATCGCCGCTGCTGAGCTGGCGGCGCACCTACGGTGACATGGACACGGGCGCGGGCACGGAGCTGCGCGAGCAGAACGCGCGCCTCAAGCGGTTGCTGGCCGAGGCCGAACAAGAAAAAGACGCGTTGCGGGGGGCCAAGGGAAGTTTTAAGCCCCGCCGCCAAGCGCCACGACGTAGACATGCTCAAGGAAACGTTGAGCATGTCGGAACGGTTGACCTGCAAGGCCGATCAGGTACGCCGTCGCATTGTGTGACTGATAGGCCCACAATGGTCTGCGTGGCTACGAAGACCGAGCGGTTCGCGGTGCGTCTGACCGCTGAGCAGGACGCACTGATTCGTCGTGCCGCCGAAGTGGAGGGGACCGACCTGACCAACTTCACCGTGACCGCGGCGCTGGCTCATGCCCGCAACGTGCTCGCCGATCGCCGGCTGTTCATGCTCGACGCGCCGGCCTGGTCGGAGTTCGTGTCGGTGCTGGACCGGCCGGTGTCGCATAAGCCGCGGCTGGAGAAGTTGTTCGTGGAGCCGTCGATCTTCGACGAGTGAGTGGCTACGGCGCGCCCCGACCGATCGATGTGGTGACCGACTCGCTTAAAGACGCCCGCGCCCTGCTCGACCCGCCGCAGAAGTAACCGGCTGATGCATCAATCTCGGAAGACATCCATCTCCGGTGGGCGGTGCCTTTTCGCGGCCGGTTTCCGCGCCGATCGAATCTTGAGACCTAACCGATCGACAACAGCGGATGGCGTTTCTGCGAGGCACGCGGCCAAGAGTCGACGATCTGCGCTCACGGAGGAGTCAGTACTCGTCCGCGACGGCCTGCGCGATCAGCCGTATCCGGCCCATGTCCTTGGCGGGATCGCTGATCGTGGCCACCGGCGCGAGACGTGCGGAGCCCGCCCGGAACTGCGGACCTATCACCACGGTGAAGATGCCCGTCTCGGCATCTCCGTGCACGGCGTGCCCGCCGACGTCGAAATGCTCCCCCTTGTATTCGAGGTGCGAAGGATCCGCATAGTCCAGCGAGAGGTAGACAGTCGGGCCGCCGTCGACGCCGAAGGCGCATTCATGGGTGTTGAACTCCGGTATGTCCCACGAAATCGCGTGCGCGGGCCGCAACCGAGCCGCAGCGCGGCACGGGTCTGCTCCGGTGATCACGGTTCGGGGCACGGAACTCGCCGCCAGGGACGGTTTCTTGGCGTATTCGCGAAGTGCCACCTGCATCAGATCGTGCCCCAACGCGCAACCCTCGACCTGCGGGGGCGCCATCACTTGAGCCGTCAGCCGCACACTGCCGGGATAGGTGGCCGCCCACTCGCAGCTCGCGGACACCACCTGGTCGCGTGGGGGCATGTCGGGGCCGTCGAAGGCGTCGGCGACGGTGACGTCGGTGCCGTCGATCGTGGCGTGCCTGGCCCAGGCCGCCGGCTGGGGCAGCACAGCGGGACCGACCGCCAGCGAAATCGTCGCCTTGATGTTGTCAGCGTCCGCTCCGATGCGAGCCCGACACAGAATCGGTGACGTCGGCGCATCGATGGTCACCGTCCGTCCGGCCACCTCGTGCGCCGTGCCGTACAGGGCGCAGATGTCGATGGCGCGGGTCCGCTGAATGGTGCTCAGACGCTCGCGATCGGCGTCGTTGGTGGGTGTAACGATGCTGGTGTCTGTTGCACTGGCCCCAGGCGGATTCTGCGGTGCGTGCTCGGATGTGCACGCGCTGACCACAGCAGCCAGGGCGAGTAGCCCGGTGCCGATTCGACCGCGCCCTGCCACGGGCATGACAGTAGTCGTCCGCGCGGCGTTCACCGCCCCATCTGCCGACGACCCGATCCAGCACGCCTACATTCTCTTCGGTACCTATCGAAGGAGTCGTCGCGTTGAACACCATCGATCCCGCCGCCACCGCATGGCTGCTGGCCAGCACCGCGCTCGTGCTGCTGATGACCCCCGGGCTGGCGATCTTCTACGGCGGGATGGTGCGCACCACCGGCGTGCTCAACATGATCATGATGAGCTTCATCTCCATCCCGCTGGTCACGGTGGCTTGGCTGCTGGTCGGGTACACACTGGCGTTTTCCGACGGCGGCGGCCTCATCGGGGGGTTGGCGCACGCGGGAATGAGCGGGATCGGGCCGCAGACGCTGCATGGAAAGGTCCCTGAACTCCTCTACGCGACGTTCCAGCTGACCTTCGCGATCATCACCGCCGCGCTGGTCAGCGGCGCCATCGCCGACCGCGCGAAATTCGTGGGCTGGCTGGTCTTCGTGCCGCTGTGGACGATCGCTGTGTATGCCGTTGTGGCGCACTGGGTTTGGGAACCCGGCGGTTGGTTGCACAAGATGGACGCACTCGACTACGCGGGCGGTCTGGTGGTCGAGATCGTCTCGGGTTCCTCCGCGCTCGCGCTCGCGCTGGTGCTGGGTCCGCGCATCGGTTTCAAGACCGAGGCCATGCGCCCGCACAACCTGCCGTTCGTGCTGCTCGGGGCCGGGCTGCTGTGGTTCGGCTGGTTCGGGTTCAACGCCGGCTCTGCCATGGCCGCCGACGGTGTCGCCTCCGCGATTTTCCTGAACACGCTGGTCGCCGGCTGTCTGGGCATGTTGGGCTGGCTGACCGTCGAACAGATCCGCGACGGCAAACCGACCACCTTCGGCGCCGCTTCCGGCGTGGTCGCCGGATTGGTGGCGATCACGCCGTCATGCGGCTACGTCAACGTCCTGGGTGCCGCGGCCGTCGGACTGACCGCAGGAATCGTGTGCGCCTTCGCCATCACGGTCAAGTTCAAGCTGCACTACGACGATTCCCTGGACGTCGTGGGCGTGCACTTCGTCGGCGGCGTGGTCGGCGTGCTGCTGATCGGGCTGTTGGCCACCGCGGTGATGGGGGGCCCGAATGGACTGTTCTATGGCGGCGGTCTGCGTCAACTCGGCAAGCAGTCGGTGGCGATGGTGGTGGTTGCGCTCTACGCGTTTACGGTGAGCTTCGTGCTGGCCAAACTGATCGACCGGGTGATCGGGTTCCGCGTCTCCCGCGAGGACGAGGTGAGTGGGGTCGACCTCAGTCAGCATGCCGAGACGGCGTACACCGAGGGCGTGCTGGGCCATCAGCAGATGCACCGCCCGCTGTTCGGTCAGCAAGACGCACCACGTTCGCAGCCCGAGGATGAGGAGGATCTCCGATGAGCCAGCAGGTGCAAGGCGGGGTGGTCCACGAGCTCCCAGCGGACCTGCGCGACGCGCTGACGGCCAACTCGGTGGCACTGGCCCTTTGGAACGACATCACACCGCTGGCGCGCAACGAGTTCATCTGCTGGGTCGAGGACGCCAAGCAGGACAAGACCCGCGAACGCCGCATCCGCCGGACTCAGGAGGAACTCGAGGAAGGCAAGCGCCGGCCGTGCTGCTGGCCGGGATGCAAGCACCGCGAGCGCAACGGCAAGTAGGCCCCGTTCTTGCTGTGCTGACCGCGTAGCGCGGCTGCCAATCCGTGCCGACCCGGCGTTGCTGGCGCGCGACCGACCCGGCTAGGGTGAGGTTAGGCGTACCTAATCCGGCGGATCCCTCACCTCCGGTTTAGGCGACGGCCCACAACGTCAACTTGGTTGGGGCAGTGCCGCGTCGATTTCGGTTGCCCGCGCGACCGAGACGACGCACGGGAGGATCTATGGGGGTTCTGACGACGTGACGGCTCCGATCTGGATGGCCTCACCGCCGGAAGTGCATTCGGCGTTGTTGTCCGCCGGGCCCGGTCCCGGCGCGCTGTTGGCCGCGGCGGGGGCGTGGCAGGAACTCGGCGCACAGTACGCCGCGGCAAGCGCCGAGCTGCTCGGGGTGTTGAGCGCGGTGCAGGCGGGGTCGTGGCAAGGGCCGTCCGCGGCGCAGTATGTCGCGGCGCACGCGCCCTATTTGGGTTGGCTCGCGCAGGCGCAGGCCAGAAGCGACGCCGCCGCGGCTCAGCACGAAGCCGCGGCTGCGGCGTACACCGCGGCACTGGCGATGATGCCCACGCTTCCCGAGTTGGCGGCCAACCACGTAGTGCACGGGGTGCTGGTCGCGACGAACTTCTTCGGGATCAACACCATTCCGATTGCGCTGAACGAGGCCGACTACGTGCGGATGTGGATCCAGGCCGCCACCACGATGGCTACCTACCAAACGCTGACGACGGCGGCGATGGCCGCGGTCCCGACGACGGCGCCGGCACCTCCGGTGGTGACGGCCGACGCGGCCACCGTCGCCGCCGAGCCCAGCCAACTCGCCGCCGCGGCGCCCGCCGCCGACGCCGGCAGCCAACTCAATCTCGCCGACCTCATCACCCAGCTGCTCAATTGGTACACCGGCTACGTTCAGGATTTGTTCGCGCCGATCGTCAACTTCCTGCAGGACCCGATCGGCAACAGCTTCCAGCTGATCACCGATTTCATGACCAATCCCGCACAGGCATTGGTGACCTGGGGCCCGTTCCTGTTCGCCGTCGCCTACCAGGCGTTCTCCTGGGTCGGGGCCTCCCTCACCTATCCCCAGCTGCTGCTGGACCCGCTGCTGGCCATCACGATGGGAGTGGTGATCGGGGTGGGCTATCAGTACCTGCAGCAACTCCCCGCCGTCGTCGCCGAAGGAGGTGCGGCTGCTGTGGTGCCGGCGGTCACCGCCAGCCACTCCCCCGGCTCGCCGCTCGCGGCGCTCGCCCCGACGGTCGCCGGCCCGGCAACCGCGCCGGTCGCGTCGGCCGCGGGAAGTGCGGGTGCCGCGCCGGCTTCGGCGGCCCCGGCGGCAGCCGCGCCGGCGGTCCCCTATGCGGTGGCCAGCCTTGATCCCGGCGAAGGCTTTTCGCCGACCTTCCGGGACCGGACCGGGGTCAAGGCACCCGCCGAAGGGATCCCGGCCGCGGCCGCGGCGGTCTCGGCGCGGGACAAGCGGCGCGCCCGACGCCGCCGGGCAGCCACCATGCCCGAGCGGCAATACGCCGACGAGTTCCTCGATTACGAACCCGAACCGCCGCAAGAGCCGTCGGTGGCGGCTTCGAGTCGGGGCGCCGGCGCGATGGGCTTCGGCGGCACCGTCGCCACAGGAGAGGCGGACGCGGCCGGATTATCGACTCTGCCCGCCGACGAGTTCGGCAGCGGCCCGGCGGTTCCGATGCTGCCCACTACCTGGGAACAGAATTAGTCCCGCGATTCAGTGCCGCGAATTCACCCATCCGACGACCTCGGCTGTGACGGGATCGGTGATGTCGTCGTACTCGGGATGTTTCTTGAGCACCGTGACCACCATCGAGCACACCGGCACGATGCGCTTGCCGTCGGTCCGGGTGGCTTGCAACGCCTCCTCGAGCAGGATGGTCGCCAGTCCCCTACCGCCGAATTGCGGATCGATTTCGGTGTGATGGAAGATGCGCTGATCGCCGCGGTCGGCGTAATCGGCGAAGCCGACTCGCTGGCCGGCGACCGCGATGTCGTACCTGTTGTCTTGGGGTGTGACGGTGACTTCCGCACCGGTCTTGTCGGTGGTCAAGAGCGCTCCTTCGGTTGTGGCAGCGGCCTGGGCAGCAGCCGGGTGGTGGGCATCGGCGGCGCCGGAAGGCGGGTGACCGATCCCCGGTATCCCGGTACGGCGCCGAAACGGTCTCCGGAACCGTCCTGGTCTTGCCAGAGCCGGCGGTAGCTGGCGATTTCGTCGTGGCTGCGTCCGACGAAGTTCCACCACATCACCAACTGTTCGCCGAACGGGGCGCCGCCGAGTAGCAGCACCCGCGCCGGACGATCCGCCGTATTGCGCAAGAGCAGTTCGGTATGCCCAGGACTCTGATACCCCAGATCGGCCGTGGCCAAGCCGACTCCGCACACCTGCACATCGCCCCGGTCGCACAGCACCCCGTGTTCGAAGGTCGGATCGAGGTCGAGACGAAGCGAAGCGCATGGATCCAGATCGATCTGCGCGCCGACCAGCGGGCTGAAAGTGGTTGCCGGAGAACAGCTTCCGGCCAGCTCACCGAGAAAGACCCGCAGCACTGCACCGGGCAGGGCGACGGGATCCGGGCGGTAGTGTACGAAATCGCGGCCGGTGTCGCGGGCCGAATCGGGCAGTGCCACCCACAGCTGCGCGCCGTGCAGGACCGCGCCTGGGACGGACACCTCGGAGTGACAGATGCCCGCGCCCGCCGTCATCAAATTCAGTTCGCCGGGACGCACCATGGCATGCACGCCGGCGCTGTCGCGGTGCTCCACTTCCCCACTGAACAGCCAACTCACGGTTTGCAGACCGGTGTGCGGATGCGGTGGCACATCCATCCGGGCGGCCGTCGGACCGTAATGGTCGACGAAGCACCACGCCCCGATCAGGGGGCGCTGCCGTTGCGGAAGGGTGCGCTGTACCCGGATCGCGCGGGGTCCGCCCAGGGGCACCTCCCGGGGATGCAGTACCTCGACCTCGTCGTTCTGGACCTGCTCAGTGCCGCACACGACTTCGGCCGGCGCAGTGTCCAGGTTGCTCACCGCCGCGACCCTACTCGGGCTCTACCTGCCCGGCGGCTGCAAGGCCTTCATGGCAACTCGCATGATCGGCTCGGGAACCCGGTCCTTCAACGCCAGCGCTCGGTCTGCGGCGCGAGAACGCAGCGGGGTACCGCGACCGAAGAACTTGTTCAACGGGCCACCGCTCGGTTCGACGGTCACATGTAGTGGCGGGGCGTCGACATTGGCGCCCAGCGCGTTGGAGATGACCATCCGCTGAATCTCGCTGGTGCCTTCGAAGATGGTGTACAGCTTGGCATCTCGATACCACTTCTCCACCGGATGATCGGTGATGTAGCCCCAGCCGCCCATCGTTTGAATGGCCCGCTCGGTGGCTTTGACCGCGACCTCGCTGGCGGCCAACTTCGACATCGAACCCTCGCCCCGCTCGAACGGCACCGAGTTGGCCGCCATCCACGACGCTCGCCACGTCAGCAGCCGGGCGGCATCGATCTGGGTTGCCAAGTCCGCCAACGGAAAAGCGATGCCCTGATGGTCGATGATGGGACCGCCGAACGCTTCCCGTTCGGTGGCGTAGGCGGTCGCGTATTCCAGTGCGGCGCGGGCGATCCCGATGGCTTGGGCCGCGACCATCGGGCGGGTCTGCTCGAAGGTACCCATCGTCGCCGAACCGGACTTCTTCGCGCCGGCCACCACATCGCGGGCCTTGGCGAGTTTGTGTTCCAATTTGTCGTCGCCGCCAAGCAGATTGGCACCCGGCACGCGCACACCGTCGAACTTCAACTCGGCGGTATGGGACGCCCGGCAACCCAGTTTGTCGAGTTTGCGCACCAGTTCCAGCCCCGGGGTGCCGCCGGGCACCACGAACAGCGCCTGGCCGCGATGACCGAGTTCTTCGTCGACCACCGCGTTGACCACGTGGACATTGGCGATGCCGCCGTTACCGATCCACATCTTGTGGCCGTCGATGATCCAGTCGTCGCCGTCGCGACGGGCGCGGGTGCGTAGGTTGCGGACGTCGCTACCGCCTTCGGGTTCCGAGATCGCCAGTGCCGCGAGCTTGAGGTCGCCCGGCGTCCCGAAACACTCCGGGGCCCACTCCAGCATCTGTTCCGGTGAGGCGGCCTGGCCGATCGCCGAGAGTGCCAACGCCGGCATCACGATGGCCAGGCCGATTCCCGCGCATCCCCAGAACAGCTCTTCCATGAACATCGGCAGCGAGATGCCGGTCGGGTCGCCGATCAGGTCGCGATAGAACAGCGGACTGTAAAAGCCGCGCTGTGCGGCCTCTTCCAGCACCGGCCACGGGAATTCCTGGCGCTGGTCGTACTCGAGGGCCACCGGCCGCACGCACTGCTCGGCGAATTCGTGGGTGCGCCGCGCCAGGTCGTGTTGAGCCGCGGTGGGGGTCAGGTCGAAGGTCATGGGATGCGCCTTTGGCTCAGCTGCCTCGGCCCGAGCGGGGCCACTGTCGATCCCCGTATACCCCGGGCCGGGTTCCGCAACCCGTCGAGTTCACCGGCGGTCAGGCCGCCGTGCGTGGTCCCAGCCGTGCGGGAAGGTGCAACACCACCGCAGTGGTTGCGACGACGGCGTCCTCGCTGCGGGCCAGCAGTTCCGCGTTCTCGGGCACCTGTCGTGCATTGATATCGCCGGCGGCGATGCGGCGCAGCACGTCGTGAGCGGCCGCCAGCTGTTCGCGTTTGCGGTACTGGCCGCCGGGCAACTTGATACCCGCCCACACGCCGTACTCCTCCCGGTGTGCGATGGCCCGCTCGGCACAGAGTCGCTGCTGTGCCAGCGGGCACCGACGCAGGCATTGGATGCGCGCCTCGGTGGCCGAGCGCTCGTAGGCGCGCGCCTTGGCGGCGCCGTCGCCGCCGTCGTCATCGGGGTAGCCAAACCACAGTTCTGGGTTGGCCGAGCAGGGGTTCGCCATCTCATTCTCCTCCGGTGAGCCGAAACGTAGACGAAAGCGTATACACAAGCAGACGACTGCGACAAGAGAAACGTGATAAAAACGTATAAGCACCGGCAAGCTGATGCGGCTGTGTAATATCCGGCGTATGCGCGGAGTCCGCCGTGAGCCGTGAGTCGGCCGGCGCGGCGATGCGCGCCCTGCGCGAGTCGCGGGACTTGTCACTGGCTGACCTCGCAGCCGCGACCGGCGTGAGCATCATGGGACTGAGCTACCTCGAGCGGGGCGCCCGCAAACCGCACAAAAGCACAGTTCAAAAGGTCGAGAACGGTCTGGGCCTGCCGCCAGGCACTTACTCGCGACTCTTGGTGGCCGCCGATCCGGATGCCGAACTCGCGCGACTCGTCGCCGCGCAGCCGGCGGAACCGGGTCCCGCCCACCGCTCGAGCGCCGTCGTCGTCGACCGGCACAGTGACACCGACGTGCTGGAGGGATACGCCGAAGCCCAGCTCGAAACCATCAGATCCGTCATCGATCGGCTGCCACCGACAGCATCAAACGAATATGAGACGTATATTCTGTCTGTGATCGCTCAATGCGTGAAGGCCGAGATGTTGGCCGCCAGTTCGTGGCGGGTGGCGTGCAATGCCGGCGCGGCGTCAACCGACCGACTGATGGAGCACCTGCAGGCGCTCGAGGCTACGCGAAGCGCACTGCTGGAGCGGATGCCGGGCAGCTTGAGCGCGCGGTTCGACAAAGCGTGCGCCCGCTCGTCGCTACCCGATCCCGTGATCGCCACGCTGATCGGTGTGAATGGCGACGAACTGTGGGATATCCGCAACCGAGGTGCCATACCCGCCGCGGCGCTGCCCCGGGTGCGAGAGTTCACCGAGGCGATGGAGTGCAGCGACCGCGTCGAGCACGGTCAGCCCGGCCCGGACGGCGGACCCAGTGAGTGACACCGAATGCGAGGCGCTGACTCGCGCCCACCAGTTGTTCGCCGGCAGCCAGGGCCACCCGCCAGCCGAAAGCGGGTGGGCCGTCGACCCCGCGGGTTCCCGTCGACCGTTGAATTCCGTTGCAGGACAAAGTCATTACCGACGCGCAGCGACCCGCGCCCAGGCGGCATTGGTATCGGCGGCAAGTACGGACTCGGCATCGGCGGCCATCGTCGCCGGCGCCCACCGCGACCGGGCCGACGCCCACGCGCTCACCGGCGCCGTCCTCGACCAGGCCCGCGCCGATGCCGCATCGACTCCGCTGACACCGCTTGCTCAACGCGAGGCGGTGCGGCGCCGCGTCGCGCGGCTACGCGCTCAGCGCGCGCACGTCGCAACCGCCCGGGCTCACTCGAAACGGCGGGCCGCGGCGTTGCGTGCACTGCGCTATCGGATGACGCACCGGCGGGGGGCGGGACGGCTGCCGGCAGCCAACGGACGGGCGGGCCTGGCGGTGCGGGCCGCTCTGTCCCGACTGGGTCGGCCCTACGTCTGGGGCGCCACCGGCCCCGACCAATTCGACTGCTCGGGGCTGGTCCAGTGGGCTTACGCGCAGGCCGGAGTGCACCTCGACCGCACCACCTATCAGCAGATCAACGACGGCGTTCCGGTACCGCGGTCGCAGGTGCGGCCCGGCGACCTGGTGTTTCCGCACGCCGGTCACGTCCAGTTGGCGATCGGCAACAATCTGGTGGTCGAGGCCCCCTACTCGGGTGCTTCGGTCCGCATCAGCACCTTGGGCAGCAACGTCGCGATCCGGCGGCCACTGTGAGAGCCGGCAGCCGCTGGGCAGGCCGGACAGGATGAGAAGGTTGGTGCCATGTCGGAACAAGCCGGAACTTCGGTAGCGGCCATCCAGCAACGGCAGGCCGCGCTGGCCCGCAGACACAGCGCGATCGCCGACGCAGACCGGGCGCTGGCCGAAGCCCTCGCCGGCGCTCATGAGGCCGCGCGTGACAGTGCGCTCCGGCTCGAGGCGATCTCCGCCGAGATTGACCACGCCCTGCCGCCACATGCCCAGTTGGCCGTCGATACCCCGTTGGGTGCACGCGAGTTCGAGAGGTTCCTGGTGGCCAAGCAGCGCGAGATCGCCGCGGTCGTGGCGGATGCAAAAGCGGTGAGCCAGGCGAAAACTGCTGTGCTGCAAGGATTGCGGGAGCGGTATTCCGGTTAGGGCAGACAGGGTGAATTGTCTCCTGCCGCATCTGGTGGGTACTGTCCGGCGGCATGGCGACCGAGCAGGATGTCTTGGACATCATGCGGTTGATCGCCGAGCGCACCGGCGACCCGACGGGGTGGCAGGCGGGTCTGACCTCGCAAGAGGTGGTCGACGTGGTCACCACGACGACGACCGGCCAACAACTCGACGCGATCCTGACCAAGATCCGCCAAAGCCATCCCGACTTGTTCGGTCCGGCACCGCAGGCTCCGCACGACCGCGCAGCCGGCGACGCCGCCAAGGCGATCGCCGACGCGGAAGCGGCCTTGGCGCACCAGAATTCGGCGAGTTCTCAGCTGGACCTGCAGGTGGTCTCGGCCATTCTCAACGCTCACCTGACAACCGTCGAGGGCAAAGCGGCGCTTGACCAGTTGCAGCGGGAGATAGAGACCGCCCTGGCGACACGGTCGGATCTGGATACCCCGGCCGGTGCGCGGGATTTCCAGCGCTACTTGATCGGCAAGCTCAGGGACATCCGCGCGGTGGTCGCGACCGCCGGTCTCGACGACACGTCCAAGTCGGCACTGATGGCCGCCTGGACCTCGCTGTACAACGCGTCGAAGGACAGCGGGCCCGTCCCCGACCAACGGCGGCCAGCAACCGGGGAACCCGCCAGCGGCGGTGGCCGAGCATCCGCGCCGGCGCAAACCGCGCCGGCCGCGGCCGCCACCGGATCGGATCCGCTGCTCGACTCGTTGTTGCTCGACGATCCCGCACTGTCCGGGGCACCGGCGCAGCAACCTGTGGCCGCCGCGATGCCGCCGACCTCCGCCGCCCCGGCCGGCGCCACCCCGGGCAGCAGCGGCGGCATGCCGAGTTGGGGTGCACCCAGTGGGCTTTCGCTGCCCAGCCTGCCGGCCGGCGGTTCCGGACGGGACTCCCGATCCCTCGGCGACGAGCTCTTCGACGACGAGGCGGATCCGCGCGAACGCGAGCCGACCGACGACGACAAGCACGACGAGGACCACCAGGAGGAGACGCAACGCGAAGCGGAGCCGGGTCAACCGGAACCGCTGCCGTCGGGCCCGACGACCGTCACCCTCCCTAACGGAGAGACGGTGACTGCCGCCAGCCCTCAACTCGCCGCGGCGATCAAAGCCGCCGCGAACGGCACCCAGATCGCCGACGCTTTCCAACAACAGGGCATGACCATCCCGCCACCAGGTACCGCTGTCACCAATCCGCTGGACCCCGCACAGGTCAGTCCGGGTGACATCGGCATCTTCACCGACCGACACGCGTTGGCCCTGGGCCGCAGCAAGGCGCTGCTCGACGGGCAGATCCAACAGATCTCCACCGTCAGCGGGCCCAGCTTCCTAGGCTGGGAACACCCGCCGACACCGGTGCTGGCGGCAGCACCGCCCACAATCCAGCCGCCGGCACCCACCCGGCCGGAGGCAGTGCTGAGCGGTTAGCCGTGATTCGCAACAGGGAGTCCGGCGGTCGCAGCGCCGGCGTACGACAAGGAGACAGCAGATGGCCGATCGAATCCATGTGGTGCCGGCGCATTTACGCGAAGTCGCTGCCCGCCATCAACAGACCTCTGAACATCTGCGGACCATCCCGTCTACCCACGCCGCTATCCAGGAGAGCCTGGATTCGCTGGGCCCGGTGTTCAGTGAGCTCCGGGAGGCCGGCCGCGAACTGCTCGAAGCCAGGCGGCGGTGTTACGAGCAGCAGGCCGACGACCACGCCGACATCGCGGAGCACCTCGTGACATCGGCGGCGATGTGGGAGCGGCACGAACACGAGGCGGCGGGCCGGCTCGGCGGCGTCGTCGACGGGGACAGCTGAGGTCCAGCAGAATCCATGACCGACGCCAATCCCGCCTTCGACACCGTGCACCCCAGTGGGCACATCCTGGTCCGATCCTGTCGCGGCGGATACCTGCACAGCGTCGCGTTGAGCGAATCGGCGATGGAGGCGGACGCCCACGCCCTGGCCGAGGGGATTCTGCTGACCGCCGATGTGTCGTGCCTCAAAGCGTTGCTGGAGGTGCGCGACGAGATCATCGCCGCCGGCCACACTCCCTCCGCGGAGGTTCCCACGACCGGTGACCTGGACATGGCGATCGAGCGACTGTTGGCGCATCGGTTGCGCCGGCGACAGGCGACGAGTTAGAGCAACCAGGTCCTGGCGCTGTCGGGATCCGGCGCGATGTCGACCGGCGGCTCAATCGGGTTGGGGCCGAACAACTCTCGCGCTCGACTCAGCAACGCACGCAGCTCGTCGAGTTGCTGCTGCAACCCGGAATCGGCCATGGCAGTAGGCTACTCAGGTCACGCGAACCGCACAATTCACCACGGTTGCGCGAGAGGTCTGCACAACGGGAACGGACGCTGCGCGGCAAACCGTTACCCTTACCCGGTGGGAATCTTCGGTCGGGTGACGGCGCGCCAGCGCCTGCGTAAAGCAACCGAAGAGTCGCTCTCGATCCCCACTTTCAGCGCGCCGCTCGATTGTTCCCCCTGGGTGACCGGCGGCTTGTGGCCCGCCGAACTGTCGCTCACCAGACCCGAAACCGCAACGCTCGCAAAATATCTGAGAGCCGACCTGCACCGGATTGCGACGACCGCCAACGACGAGCTCAAAGCCATCGGTCAAGCCGGCATGGCATATTCCGCGCGGCGCACCGCCGAGGCCCGGGTGATCGACGAGGCCCGTGCGCGGGCGGTGCGGCGAGTCGAGTCGACACTGCGTCAGCTGCGCGAGACGACGGCACGCGCCGCCGCCCGTCCGGACCTGGACAAGACGCAGATCCTGCCCGCCGTGCGGGACGAGCCACCTGAAGTCGACAACCGGGAAACGCAACTGCTGCCGGCGGTGCGAGACGATCCGCCGGCTGCAGACATGGACAAGACCCAGGTCTTACCCGCGGTGCGGGAGGCTCCGCAGGCCGCCGACGGCGAGCAGCGGTTGCGGCTTCTGCTGGCCTTCGTGGCACGGCAGGAACCGCGGTTGAACTGGGCGGTCGGCGAGCACACGGACGGCACGACGGTGCTGGTCACCGATCTCGCGCACGGATGGGTTCCACCTGGCATCGCGATCCCGGATGGTGTGCGGCTGCTCGAACCCGGTCACCGGACCGGTAAAGCATCGGAGTTGCTGGGTAGCACGAAGCGGGAGGTGAGCTACGCGCCCGGCGACTCGTCGAAACTCTCCGCGGACACCCGCGGCACCGCGACATCGCCGCACCCGCGGGAACTGCCGGCGGTCGCAGACCTGGGCTGGGAACTGGGCGTCGCCACCCACTGGCGCGAGGGGCTGCCGCGGATGGTGAACACGCTGGCCAAGGCCGTCGCGGCCGGAGCCGGCGTCGTCGACCAAGAACTCGATTTGCTACGCGTGCACCTCGACACCTGCCGCTACCGGGTGCTGGCCCAGTATCCGGACGTCGAACCCGCCCTGCTGCTCAACTGCATGCTGCTGGCCGCCACCGAAAGCAGCGTCACCGGTGACAACATTTCGGCGAACTACCACTTCGCCTGGTTTCAGAAACTGCAGGACCTGGCGCCCGCCGAACTGCCTGAATCCTGAATTGACGCTGGTCGGGGCCGTCGACATACTGTCCTGGTGTCGGGGTCGGGTCGTCGCGGCGAACTCGGTGACCGAAGTGTCAGCGGTGATCTCGGTGCCGAAGACGACGAGGCTCTCGTCGAATCGGTGCTGCGTGAACTGAGCGAGGCCGCTGACAAGTGGGAAGCGCTGGTCGCGCAGGCCGAGACCGTCACCTACAGCGTCGACCTGGGCGACGTCTTCGCTGTGGCGAATTCGGACGGACGTTTGCTCGAGCTGAGGTTGCACCCCGAGGTGATGGCCGGCTACGCGCACAGCGAACTGGCCGACAGACTGAACCTCGCGATCGCAGCGCTGCGCGAAGAGGCCGAGACCGAGAACCAGGCACGGTACGGCCGCCTGCAGTGACGGCGGCGACGGTACGCCAAGACGGATCAGTACCGACCGCCGGAAGGAGAATGAACAGTGCCGCTCAACCTGTCCAACCGGGACCAGAATTCGGGACACCTGTTCTACAACCGGCGACTGCGCGCGGCCATCACCCGGTTCTCCGTGCGGATGAAGCACGACGACCGCAAACAGCAAGCCGCGGTCGTGCTGTCGGTCGTGCTCGTCCTGCTCGGTGTCGGTTGGATGGCCCTGCTGCACGTCATGAAACCCGCCGGACTCGTCGCCGCCGCGGCCGTGATCGGAAACCGGGACACCGGGGCGATCTACGCCAAGATCAACGGCCGCCTCTATCCCGCGTTGAATCTGACCTCGGCCCGACTGGCGGTCGGCAACGCCGCGGCACCCACCTGGGTGACCGCGGCGGAGATCGCCAAGTACCCGACCGGGCCGATGATCGGGCTACCGGGATTGCCGGACAGCCTGCCGGTGACGGCCGGTGCCGTCTCGGCGTGGACGGTCTGCGACACCGTGCAATCCGGCGCAGCCGCGCGCGGCAGCGCGACTCCCCCGACGGTCACCGCCATCGCCGGCGCGCTGGCCCCGCTGGGCAGGGCCGCGGCGATGGGTCCGGCGCAGGCCGTCCTGGCGACCCACAAGGGCGCGACCTATGTGATCTGGGGCGGCCAACGGTCCCGAATCGACCTGGCCGACCGATCGGTGACGTTCAACCTCGGTCTCGATCCCGGGGTGACCTATCCGGTCGAGATCTCCGGGGCACTGTTCGACGCCATGCCGTCGACGGAACCGCTGGTGCTGCCCTCGATCCCGGAAGCGGGTGCCGCCTCGCGGTGGTTGTCCGGGGCGAAGGTGGGAAGCGTCCTGGAATCTCGCGACGCCGGCGGAGCCGTCACGGGCTTCTATGTGCTGCTGCCGGACGGCGTGCAGAAGATCACCGGTTTCGTCGCCGACCTGTTGCGCACCGGCGACTCGCAGGGATCCACGTCGCCGATCCTTGTCGCCCCGGACAAGCTGATCCAGATCCCGGTCGTCGACGTCCTCAACGTCGACTACTACCCGTCGGGCAAGTTCAACTTCGTTGACACGGCAGCGAATCCGGTGACATGTGTCGGCTGGGAGAAACAGTCGAGCGACCCGCAGGCGCGTATCACGATCTACACCGGGCGGGGGTTGCCGGTACCGGCCGGTCTGGACTCCCGACTGGTGCACCTGGTGCGTGACGACCGCACCCCCGACTCGACCGAGGCACATCAGACGTTGATGATGCCGGGCGCTGCGAACTTCGTGGCCACGACGAGCGGCGTCGCGACCGCGGGCAGCCGGGAAAGTCTGTATTGGCTGTCGCCACAAGGCGTCCGGTACGGCATCCAATCCGACCAACGGACCGTGCAGGCGCTGGGACTGGACCCCCGACTGGCGGTGCAGGCCCCCTGGCCGCTGATACGGACCTTCGCGCCCGGGCCGGCGATCAGTCGCGACGCAGCTCTCGTCGCCCGCGACGCCGTACCTGCAGGTGGTGTACTCGCACCGCTTCCCGACTCCAGCGAAGCCGGGGGTTAGCCATGTCCAAACGAGGATTCGTCCGCGGAAAGCGCACGCCCCCACCGAATATCCCGCCGGTGCGGGTGGCGGTGGCGGCGCCGTTGGCTTTGCCCGAGCGCGAGCCGCGCAACATCCTGCTGATGATCGCACTGCCGGCGCTGCTGGTCGGGATCGTCGGCACTCTGGTGGTGATGTACGCATCCGGTGTCCGGTCGCTGCAGTCGGGGTTCTTCCCGATGATCGGTCTGGTGGGATTCGGCGCGCTGATGTTCGGTGGGCGCTTCGGACGCGGCCGCCGGATCAGTTGGGGGGAACAGGAAAAGCAGCGGCGAAGCTATTTGCGCCAACTCGACGAAGACCGCGAAGAAGTGCAGCGCGCGGCCGGGGAGCAACGGCGCGGCCAACTCTTCGTGCACGGCGATCCCCAGCACCTCGACACCGTGATCGGCGGTCCGCGCATGTGGGAACGCCGTCCCAGCGACCCGGACTTCCTCGATGTCCGGCTGGGCATCGGCGTACAACAGGCCAGCGAATCAGCGGTCTCGTTGCAGTGGCCGGACGTCCCGGTCGGGGAAGAACTCGAACCCGTAACCGGCGGCGCACTACGGGATTTCATCCTGGAGCAGAGCAAGATCCGGGGCATCGGCAAGGTGCTGAACCTGCGTTCCAAACCGGGGTTCAGTTTCGTCGCCGACGATCCCGGGGACCTGCACGATCTGGCGCGCGCCTTGCTGTGCTCGCTGGCGGTCTACCACAGCCCGCACGACGTCAAACTGATGGTGGTCACCCGTCATCCCGAACTGTGGCACTGGCTGGTGTGGCTGCCGCACAACCAGCACGACGAGATGTTCGACGCCTGCGGACTGCGCCGGTTGGTGTTCGCGTCGCCGACGGAATTGGAAGAAGCCCTCGATGCCGAACTGCACCGTAAGGGTCGCGGGCCGTGGACGCCGCCGGTCGGAAGCAGTCCGACCTCCATGCCGTCGCCGATCGAGTCGACGACCGGGCCGTTGCTGGGGCCGCACTGGGTGATCGTGGACGACAACGTCGGCACCCCCGAGCAATGGGAAGGTGTCACCGGACAGAAGGGCATGGCCGGCATCACCGTGCTGCGGTTGGCGACGCGGGTCGGAGTCGGCGTCGGGTTTACCGAAGCCGAACAACGGTTTTCGTTGCGCGACGGCAGGATCATCCACCGGGATACGTTCTACGCCGCGGCCGACGTGCTCGCCGACAGTACCGCCAGCCGGTACGCCCGTGCCTTGGCCCGCTGGTCACCGATGAGTCCGGGCGACCTGTCCGAGACCGACAGCCAGGGCGGAGAACTGTTGCGCGCCTTGGGTATCACCGATCCGCGAGAACTCGACGTCGACAGGCTGTGGGCGGAGAGCCGGGGCCGCGGCGATCCGAAGTGGGCGATGGTGCCTGTCGGCGTCAAGCAGGGCGGAGAGCTGCAATTCGTCATCCTGCGCGCCAAGGACTTCGGCGGCTACGGCTTCCACTCGGTGGTGATCGGCACGTCCGGATCTGGCAAGTCCGAATACTTCCTGTCGTTGTGCAGCGGCATCGCGCTGACCCACTCACCGGACACCTTCGTCGTGATCTTCGTCGACATGAAGTTCGAGTCGGCGGCCCAGGACCTGCAAGGGTTTCCGCACGTCGCCGGGTCGCTGTCCAACCTGGGCAAGGACGATCGTCACCTCGCCGAACGGATGCGCAAAGCCATCAACGGCGAGATCGCCCGTCGTTACCGGCTTTTCAAGGACGCCGGTGCACGGGACGCCAACGAGTATGAGGAAATGCGCCTCGCCGGGCGTGACCTGGAGCCGGTGCCGATCCTGCTGGTGATCATCGACGAGTACCTGGAGTTGTTCATTCACCACCCGGAATGGATCGACTTGGTGATCCACATCGGGCAGGAAGGCCGCGGCTGCAACGTCTTCTTCACCCTCGGTGGGCAGCGGTTGGATCTGTCTTCGTTGAGTAAAGTCAAGAGCAACATCGCTTTTCGGGTCGCGTTGCGCGCGGAGACCGCCGAGGACTCCCGCGACGTGCTCGGCAGCGACGCCGCGTTGCATCTGCCGTCGCAGGAAAACGGTTACGGCTTACTGAAAGTCGGTCCGCGCGACCTGGAACAGTTCCGCTGCTTCTACGTATCGGCCCCGTTCGTGGTGCCCAAGCGGGTGGTCGACGTGAACACGACGGTGGCTATGAGCTTTTCCCAGCCGCGGGCCTATTCTGCGGCGTACCAACCCCTCAGCGAGGCCGACAGCGCCGCGTTGGCCGTCGCCGACGAACCCGACGAGCCGGACGAATTCCTGTTCCACGCCGATGGTTTCCGTAAGAAGAAACTCGTCGACGTGATCCGCGAGTCGCTGGTGTCGCATCCAGCCCGCCCGCCCCACCAAATCTGGCTGCCGCCACTGGAAGTCAGCGAGACCGTCGACACGCTGGTGGCACGCTGGCGCGGCCGGCGATGGGACGTGGCCTACGGCCAGAACGCCGGGCTGGTGTTCCCGATCGGCATCGTGGACATTCCCGAGGAACACGCCCAACGGGTGCACGCGATCAACGTGGAAATGGACAACGTCATGGTCGTGGCGACCGCCCAGCGGGGCAAGTCCACCACGTTGATGACGCTGATGACGTCCGCGGCGCTGATGTATCGGCCCGAGCGGGTGACGTTCTTCTGCATCGGGGCCTCGCTGTTCCCGGTCGAGTCGCTGCCGCACGTGGCATCGGTAGTCAGCCCGACCGACGGCGAAGGAGTGTCCCGGACCATCGCGTCCATCGAGGGACTGATCCTGGCACGCGAAGCCTCGTTCAAGAGGTACCAGATCGACATCTCCGAATTCCGGGAGCGGCGCTTCGGGTTCGACGGCGATACGGTCGCCGGGGCCACCAACACCGACCCCGAGGACAAGTTCGGCGACGTCTTCCTCGTCATCGACAACTTCAGTGACCTCTACGACAAGGACAGCGCGATGGGTGAGCGGGCCATCGCGATAGCTCGCCAAGGGCTGTCCTACGGCGTGCACATCATGACCACGGCGACGGCGTGGCTGGTGGGTCAAAAGCAGCAACTGGTCAATGTCTCCAATGCCCGCATTCAGCTGCGGCTGAGCAACCCCGACGAAACTCAGATGGGCGAGGGATTCGAGCGGAAGAAGGCCGCCCGTAATACGTTGGACCGGCCGGGTTTCGGGCTGACCCGCGACGCCCACGAACTGTTGATCGGCGTGCCGGAAGTCATCGGCGCCGCTGGGGCGCGGGTGGCGACCCGCGACATAGGGCCGCTCATCGCGCAGCTGACCGGTGCCGGGCGGGTGGAGAGCCTGGCGCGCCTACCCGACCGTATTCCGCTGATCGAGGTGGCCGAGGTGTTCGCCGCCACCGCCGGACATGCCGATCCGCTCAACATCCCGTTCGGCATCGGCGAGACTGCCCTGCAGCCCGCGGTGCTGCCCGCCCGGGTGGTGCCCAACCTGCTGGTGGTAGGTCGTCAATCGTGCGGCAAGACAACCACATTGGCCGCGATCGGGCAGATGATCGTCGGACGGTGCACACCCGAGCAGGCGCAGATCACCATCATCGATCCGAAGACGTCGCTGATCGGCAAGATCCAGGGTGACCACGTACGCGCCTACGCCTACACCTCCGAGGACATCGACACGGCACTCGCTGAACTGGCGCAGTCGCTGCGTGATCGGCTGCCGCCGTCGGGATTGAGCCAGGAGGAGTTGCTGAGCCGACGCACCTGGGACGGACCGCACCATTTCGTCTTGATCGACGACGAGCAGGAACTGCGGCCGCACGGCGTCATCGGCAAGGCCGCCGCGACCGCGCCGCTGTGGGGATTGATCGAACGCGCCCGCGAGATCGGCCTGCATGTCATCGCGTCCCGGTTGCCCGGCAACTGGGCGGGCGTGTCGGTCACCAGCCCGTTCCTGCAGAAGATGACGGGCTCGAGGGCTCCGACGCTGTTCATGGATAACGACCCGGCGGCGGTGAAGGTGTTCGGCAGGACCAGCGCGAAACAACTGCCGCCCGGGCGGGGTCTGTTGGTGACCAGCGACGGCGTCATGGAAGGAGTGCTGGTCGGTGAGCCGCACAGGTGAATCGACAGGGCCGGGGAGTCAACCTAGACTCAGCGCAACTTCTCGCCGGATGCGAGCAATCTAGGAGGCGGATATGGGTGGTGGCCTGTTCGGGATGGTGCCGGGCGCGGTGGACTTGTCGGCTGCGGCCGAGGCCGGGATCAGCGAGGAGATGGCCGCTACCACGGCCGCTGGATCGGCCGCGCTGACCGGGGTGATGCCGATGGCCACCGACGCCGACTCCATCGAGTTCGCCGCAGCTCTCAATGCCGCCGGCGCCGCCTACCTCGCGACCGCGGGCGAGCACGTTGGGCAACGGGCCGCCTTCTCCGGCGCGCAGGGCCTGGCATCGACCACCGCCGTCGCCGCCGAGGGGGCCAGCGCGGGCGCTGTCGGGCTCTAGGCAGCATGGGCGACCCCCGGTGGACAGGTCCGCCCGAAGTCGTAGCCGCGATCTTCGAGGCGGGATCCCCTGCGTCGACACTCGCCAACAACGTCGTGTGGGTTACCGAGACCGCGAACGGCGAGCTGTCGGCGGGCCTTTCGGAGATCAATACACTGGTCACCGCCGCGCAGTGGCAGGGCGTGGGAGCCGTCGCGTCTACGGTGGCCGCCACCGGCCTCAACGCCGGGTTGCAGACGCTGGTGGGCTGGACAGCCGAGAAGATCACGGTGACCCAGGCCGCGGTCGAGGCTTTCATGCTGGCGCGGTCCTCGGTGATCCCCTCGGTGCTCTCGCAGACCAACCGCGACGAGTGGACCGTGCTGAATGCCACCAATTTCTTCGGTCAGAACACCCCGGGGATCGTCGAGCGCGACACCGAGTACTTCGGTGAGCACTGGCCGCACAACTCGAGCGTGGGCTGGACGTATTCGGCGGCGCTGACCGGTCTGATTGCGACGCTGGCCGTCCCGCCGCCGGTCGCGCCGATGGGTGCGTCACCCGCTGCGCCGGCGACGGCCGCGCAAGCGGTCGCCCAGGCTGTGGCCCAGACCGGCATGCACAACGCGGTTCAGGCATCGACGCAGGTCGCGCAGGCCGCGGGGCAGACGGCTTCTGCGCCCGGACAGTCGACCGGTCAGCTCAGTTCGCTCATGCAGGAACCGATGCAGATGGTGTCGAGCATGACCGCGCCGCTGAAGGATCTGGCGCAGGCTCCGATGCAGGCGATGCAAGGGTTCACCAGCATGCCGATGAGCATGATGCAGGGCTTCGGCGGCATGTTCCCCTCGACGGGGGCGCCGACTGCCGCGGTAGCCGCCGCCGAACCGGTGGTAATGGCCGGCGGTGCGGCCTCGGCGGGTGGCGGCGGTGCGGGTGGCGGCGGCTTTCCCGGTTCCGGTTTGACCAGCTACACCCGTCCCACCAGCAGCTTCGAGCCCGAAGGTGGTAGGCCGACCAGCCTGCGCGCCGGGATGTTGAACGCCGCCGAGGTCCGCGGACCCACGGCGTCAGGCGGCATGGGCGGCGCACCGATGCCGATGACCCCGGCCGGGATGCTGGCGCGTGGCCCGGCGGCGGACAAGGACGACGTGACGCGCGCTCGCGTCGTCGTCGACGGTGACCGGGGATCCCGGTAGCCCAGGCATCATCGCCGAGCGTGTAGCCACTGCGAAATTCAGCGCCGAAACTCGCAGTGGCTACACGCTCGCGAAACAGATCAAGACCGCCCGAGGGCGCTCATCGCCCGGGGCCGGGCGGCCCGGCGAACGCCTGCGCGATCCCCAGCCAGCGCTGCGCGTCCTCCCCCACCGCCGTCACGTCCAGCGACGCCAGCCGCCGTCGCTGGGTCACCAGGAAGCAGAAGTCTTCGGCCGAACCGGTGACGCGCTGGGCAGCGTCCGACGGGCCCCAGGACCAGGTGTCGCCGCCGGGAGCGCGCAGCTCGACGTAGAACGGCTCGGCCGGCGGGGTCAGGTTGTTGACGACGTAGGCGTAGTCACGCGCCCGCACCCCGATATGGGCGATCGAGCGCAGCCGGTCGGTGGCCGGCCGGGTGACACCCAGGGTGTCGGCGACGTCGAGTCCGTGCGCCCAGGTCTCCATCAGCCGGGCGGTGGCCATCGACGTGGCACTCATCGGCGGCCCGAACCAGGGCAGCTTGCGGCCGTCGGGAACCGTCAACAGCGCCTCGTGCAGACGGCCGCGGGTGTCGCGCCAGTCGGCGAGCAGATCGGAAGCTGGCACCCTGGCCAGCTCTTCGGCTCCCGCGTCGACGAACCCGAGCGGGTCGGTCGCCGCGCCGGCCAGCACCTCGGCGAACCCGTCCTCGTCGGTGATCGAGAGCAACGACACCCGATCGGTCCACAGCAGATGTCCGATCTGGTGCGCGATGGTCCAGCCCGGCGCGGGTGTCGGCTCCACCCAGCGCTCCGGCGCAAGCGGCGCCACCAGGGCGTCGAGCTCGTCGCTCTCGGCCCGCAGATCGACGACGAATGGACCTGGACCTGCCATAAGTTCCTCCTCGACTAACTGCCGACGGTCGCGCGTCGCCGACCGACAACACTGTGCACCAGCAGCCCGACCAGATAAACCGCCGAGCCGCACAACACGAACGTGGGGGCATGCCCGTCGTCGGGGATGAACGCCGCCGCCACCGTCACAGCAAAGATGAACGACACCCAGAACAGCGCGTCCTGCACGGCGAACACGTGGCCGCGCAACGCGTCGTCGACGTCGATCTGCATGGCTGAGTCGGCGCACAGCTTGACTACCTGTCCGGCCACTCCGAGCAGGAACCCGCACGTCACCATGACCGGCAACACCAACGTGGCACCCGCCAACTGGATGACCGCCGCCGCTACCAGCGCGGTGTTGGCCGTCGCGTAACGACCCCACCGCCGCACCAGAGCCGGGGTCAGCACGTTGGACAGGAACGCGCCCAAGCCGGTGGCGGCGAAGAACAACAGCGCGGTCCCGAGGCCTTCGGTGTCGGCGTCTTTCATGTGGTGGACCAGCAGCAGGATCACCAGCGAGTTGATGCCGACGACCATTCTGTGCGCGGCCAACCCGGACAGGGCGGCGGCGACCGTCGGGCGCTGGAAGACGGTCCGGACACCGTGCAGCCAGCCGGTGACCACCGCATAGACGGCCGACCCGTGGATCGCGCGCTTGGTGTCGTCGGGTCCGAGCACCCCCGGTGCGAACCGCCGGGACAGCAGCAACGCCAGCGACACCGGAATCAGCGCGGTGTAGATGACCACCGCAGACCCTTCATCTCCGGCACCGCCGAGCCAGCTGAGCAGGAACATGAAGTTGGCTCCCAGGAAAGCCGCCACGGCGCCCGACGCGGTGGCAACCGAGTTCATCGTGACCACCCGCTCGCGCGGCACCACGTGCGGCAGCGACGCCGACAGGCAGGCCGCCACGAACCGGGCCAGACCGTTGGCCAGCAGCGCGGTACACAACAGCACCAAATCGCTGGCGCGCACGGCCAGAATCGTGCCGATCGCAACGATGAAGCACAGCCGCGCGGTGTTGGCGCCGATGAGCACCAGCCGCCGGTCCCAGCGGTCCATCAGCGCACCCGCGAAGGGCCCCAGCAACGAATACGGCAGGAACAGCACGGCGAAGGCACGTGCGATCGCCATCGGATCGGCGGCCCGGTCCGGGTTGAACAGCAACGCTCCGGCCAGGCCCGCCTGGAACAGGCCGTCGCCGAACTGACTTGCCATGCGCAACTGCAGAAGTCGCCAGAAGTCGGGCAGCGCGCGCACCGACCGCCACAGTTCGACGGGCGCGCTTGCCTGCAACCGGCTGCGATTCACTGAACCCACTTCCACAAGCGGCAATGGACGGCCTGGCGCCGTCTCAATACAGTACAAATCTTCGCCGGGCACGGTTGTTTGCACCGGTGAAGCCACTGCGGGTGCGATGATGTTGTGGTGGCTCAGTACGAAGACCCCGACGACTCGGTTGCTCCGGCTGCCCAGCGGGTCCGCGCGGGTACCTTGCTGCTGGCCAACACCGATTTGTTGGAGCCGACTTTCCGCCGCAGCGTCATTTACATCGTCGAGCACAACGAGGGCGGCACCCTCGGGGTGGTGCTCAACCGGTCCAGCGAGACGGCGGTGTACAACGTGTTGCCGCAGTGGGCCAAACTCGCCGCCAAGCCTAAGACGATGTTCATCGGTGGGCCGGTGAAGCGTGACGCCGCGCTGTGTCTGGCGGTGCTGCGCATCGGCGCCGAACCCGACGGCGTGCCGGGCCTGCGCCATGTGGCCGGCCGCATGGTGATGGTCGATCTGGACGCCGAACCGGACCTGATAGCACCCGCGGTCGAAGGGGTGCGCATCTTTGCGGGCTACTCCGGCTGGACCATCGGCCAACTCGAAGGCGAAATCGAGCGCGACGACTGGATTGTGTTGTCGGCGTTGCCATCTGATGTTCTCGTGCCGCCCCGGGCTGATCTCTGGGGCCAGGTGTTACGCCGCCAGCCGTTGCCGCTTTCGTTGCTGGCCACCCATCCGATCGACCTCAGCCGCAACTGAGTCGCGGCGCTCGCCCTCAGACCGAGTCGCAGGACAGCGCGCACCCACCGCAGCTACCGGTGCAGCCGGCCTCGGCGGTGACCTCACTACGTAACGCATAGCGCGCGCTCTGCACCGAACCGGTGGCCAGGGTGCCCAGCGCGCCGGCGACACAGATGATCACCACCACCAGCGCGGTATGCGGAGATGCCGCCAGCGCCACCACTCCCCCGGCGGCGAGCATCACCGCGGCCGCCAGCTGGGTCGGCGCCATCGCCCGCAACGCCAACTGGGTGGGGTCCGCCGTGGACGGGTGGCTCAGCGACCAGATCCCGAACGCGGCAGCCGCTACCGCCGCACACACGCAGAGCACGCCCGCGATAAGCATGCGCTCACAATACGATCCCGCCGATGTGCCCGCGCGGCGGGCTTCGTCGCGGGGTCAGCGCGACGGGGCGACGTTGACCAACGGCGGGAGCGACTGCACCCCTCGCGCGGGTGCCTGCGCTGCGGGTGCCTGCGGTGCCGGGGCGGTCGGTACAGCGACGGGCGCTGCGGGAGCCTGCGCTGCCGGTGCCTGCGGTGCCGCTGCCTGTGCTGCGGGTGCCTGCGCTGCGGGTGCCTGCGCTGCGGGTGCCGGGGCGGCCGCCCCCGGCGCTGTCACCCGAAAGCCGCTGATGATCGCATCGGTCGCGGGCCCGTCGCTGACCGCCTGCGACGCGGCGGTGGTCACCGACATCGACACCAGATACCGCTCGGACCCCGAGGTGGCGATGACGTGGCGACGCGAGGTGTTGAGCGTCATGTCGTTCTCTCGATAAGTGCCTTCGATGACGCCCGACGGGAAGTTGCCGAGGTTGGCCTGCGAGGCATTGGTCGTCTGCCAGGCCAGCAACCGCTGGCTGTCGACGAATCCGTGCGAGATCGCTTCCACGGGGTCGAAATCACCGACCAGCTTGTAGACCACCACCTGCGCGTTCGACGTGTACACGCTGTTGCCGCCGACCCGGTCGGCGATCACCACGAACGCGTCGGGCACGTTGGGGTCGGGTACCTGAGTCCAGCGCGGCGGCATCGGCACGGTGATGTCGAGCGCCTTGAACCCGAGCGGACGCTGCGCTTCGAGTTTGACGCCTTTGCTTTCCAGATATTCGCGCAGTGTCCCGGTCACGGCCGGCGTACCCGAGGCCGGCGCCGGCGCCGCGGCCGGAGCCGGAGCCGCGACGGGCGCTTGTGCCGGGACCGCGACGGGCGCTTGTGCCGGAACCGCGACGGGAGCCGGGACCGCGACGGGCGCTTGCGCCGGAACCGCGACGGGAGCCGGAACCGCGACGGGCCCCTGCGCCGGAGCCGGAGCGAACCGGTTGCTGTTGACGCCCCCCGGGAACACGGCGCCGGGTGTGGTCGCCTGCTGCGTCGGGACCTGGCCCGGCACGACCGGCTGAGGGACCAGCGGCTCGGCCGAGGCCGTCCCACCGGCAACCATCACGACGCCCAAGACGCCGGCGGCCATACCACCTGCGAACGTTCGCCAGGTGCGTGCGATCTGAATCATTTCGCCTCGGTCCCTCCGCGGTAGCGCGGGCGTTGGTGCGTGTCGAAGCCCGCCACGAGCCTGAATGTAACCACTGGCCAAGAGCACCGACCATGCCCGCAACACACCTGGGATGAACCTCTGATCGGCGTGCAACGCAACCGAGACCAACCCGTGGCCGCCCAATCGGGCGCCGGTCTGCGCGACCCGCCCTTATACCCTGTTGGGCGTGACCGAATCGCCGCCCGCCGCATCCGTCGACCCGCCCGGCGCCAACGACGCCGACGCTCCGCGGTACCGCTACACCGCCGAGCTTGCGGCCGGGCTCGAACGCACCTGGCAGGACAACTGGGCCAGCTGGGGGACGTTCCATGTGCCCAACCCGGTCGGCGCGCTGGCGCCCGCCGACGGTGCGGGCGTGCCCGACGACAAACTCTTCGTACAGGACATGTTTCCCTACCCGTCGGGGGACGGGCTGCACGTCGGCCACCCGCTGGGCTACATCGCCACCGACGTCTACGCCCGCTACTACCGGATGCGCGGACGTAATGTCTTGCACGTGTTGGGCTTCGACGCGTTCGGATTGCCGGCCGAGCAATACGCGGTGCAGACCGGCACCCACCCACGCACCCGCACCGAAGCCAACGTGGTGAACTTCCGGCGACAGTTGGGTCGGCTGGGACTCGGTCACGACAGTCGGCGCAGCTTCTCCACCACCGACGTCGAGTTCTACAAGTGGACGCAGTGGATCTTCCTGCAGATCTATAACGCCTGGTTCGACTCCGCTGCCGACAAGGCCCGCCCGATCGCAGACCTGATCGCCGAATACGATTCCGGGGCAAGGAGTCTGGCGGACGGCCGCGATTGGGCGACGCTGTCGGCGGGGGAGCGGTCCGACGTCATCGACGGTCACCGGCTGGTCTATCGCTCCGACTCGCTGGTCAACTGGTGCCCGGGCCTGGGCACGGTACTGGCCAACGAGGAGGTCACCGCCGACGGCCGCAGCGACCGCGGCAACTTCCCGGTGTTCCGGAAACGGTTGCGGCAGTGGAACATGCGGATCACCGCCTATTCCGACCGGTTGCTCGACGACCTCGATTTCCTGGACTGGCCCGAGAAGGTCAAGACCATGCAGCGCAACTGGATCGGACGATCGACCGGTGCGGCGGCGCTGTTCTCGGCGACCGGAGCCGACGGGACCGTGCGCGACATCGAGGTCTTCACCACCCGGCCCGACACCCTGTTCGGTGCCACCTATCTGGTGTTGGCCCCCGAGCACGACCTGGTCGACGCGCTGGTCGCACCGGTCTGGCCGGACGGCACCGACAGAACCTGGACGTACGGCGCCCCGACACCCGTCGAAGCCGTCGCGTCCTACCGGCGCGCCATCGCGGCCAAGTCCGACCTTGAGCGCCAGGAGAGCCGGGAGAAGACAGGCGTCTTCCTCGGCGCCTACGCCGTCAACCCGGCCAACGACCGGCCGGTGCCGGTCTTCATCGCCGACTACGTGCTGGCCGGATACGGGACCGGAGCGATCATGGCCGTGCCGGGCCACGACCAGCGAGACTGGGACTTCGCCCGCGCCATGGGTCTGCCGATCGTCGAAGTCATTGCCGGCGGCGACATTTCGCAAGCAGCGCATTCCGGCGACGGCGTCCTGGTCAACTCCGACTACCTGGACGGGCTCAGCGTCGATGAGGCCAAACAGGCCATCACCGCCCGCCTGGAATCCGAGGGACGGGGCCGCGCGCGCGTCGAATTCAAGCTTCGTGATTGGCTTTTCGCGCGGCAGCGGTATTGGGGCGAACCGTTCCCGATCGTCTTCGACCGCGACGGGCGCCCGCACGCACTTGACGAAGCCTCGCTGCCCGTCGAACTGCCCGACGTGCCGGACTATTCGCCGGTGCTGTTCGACCCTGACGATGCCGACAGCGAACCGTCGCCGCCGTTGGCGAAGGCCACCGAATGGGTGCACGTCGAGCTGGATCTCGGTGACGGCCTGCAGCCCTACACCCGCGACACCAACGTGATGCCGCAATGGGCCGCCAGCTCCTGGTATGAGCTGCGCTACACCGACCCGCTCAACGCGGATCGGTTCTGCGACAAGGAGAACGAGGCCTACTGGATGGGTCCTCGTCCGGCCGAGCACGGTCCCGGCGACCCCGGCGGGGTGGACCTCTACGTCGGTGGCGCCGAGCACGCGGTGCTGCACCTGCTGTATTGCCGTTTCTGGCACAAGGTGCTGTACGACCTGGGCCACGTCAGTTCTCGTGAGCCCTACCGCCGCCTGGTCAACCAGGGCTACATCCAGGCCTTCGCCTACACCGATGCCCGCGGGTCCTACGTGCCGGCCGCCGAGGTCATCGAACGGGACGGCAGGTTCTGCTATCCCGGGCCGGACGGTGAGATCGAGGTTTTTCAGGAGTTCGGCAAAATCGGTAAGAGCCTGAAGAACTCGGTGTCGCCCGACGAGATCTGCGACGCCTACGGCGCCGACACCCTGCGGGTGTACGAGATGTCGATGGGCCCGCTGGAAGCGTCGCGCCCGTGGGCCACCAAGGATGTCGTCGGCGCGCACCGGTTCCTGCAGCGCGTCTGGCGGTTGGTGATCGACGAGGACACCGGCGAAGTGCGGGTGGTGGACGGCGAATTGGATGCCGAGACGCTGCGCGCGCTGCACCGCACCATCGCCGGAGTGTCCGACGACTATGCGGCCCTGCGCAACAACACCGCCGCCGCCAAGCTGATCGAATACACCAACCACCTGACCAAAGCCCACCGCGACGGGGTTCCGCGCGCCGCCGTCGAACCGCTGGTGCTGATGCTGGCGCCGCTGGCCCCGCACCTGGCCGAGGAGTTGTGGTCACGGCTGGGTCACTCAGAATCGTTGGCGCACGGCCCTTTCCCGGTCGTCGACCCGGCCTATCTGGTCGACGACACCGTCGAGTACCCGGTGCAGGTCAACGGCAAGGTGCGCGGCCGGGTGCTGGTGGCCGCCGACGCGGACAAGGAAGCGGTGCAGGCCGCGGCCCTGGGCGACGAGAAGGTGCAGGCATTCCTGGCCGGTGCCGCGCCACGCAAGGTGATCGTGGTCCCCGGCCGGATGGTCAACCTGGTGGTTTGAGAAGCCGGTCGCGTCAACGCTGCCGGATCACCACTTCGTGGACATGACCGTCCCGAGGCGTAGCCACCACGTTGGCCACCACCTCCGCGACGGTTTCCGGGCGCAGGAACTTCGCCGGGTCGTACTCACCGCCCTCGTAGGCGACGAGCTCGCGTTGCATGTCGGTGTCGACGCGTCCGGGATAAACGGAGGTGACCGTCAGCGACGGCTCGTCGGCGCGTAACGAGTCGGCGAAGGCCCTCAGAGCGAACTTGCTGGCCGAATAGGCGGCCATGCCGGACGAGACGTTGCGCCCCGAACCGGAGTTGATGAACACCACCTGCCCGCGCGTCGCCTGCAGCGCAGGCAACAGCGTCAACGTGAGGGCCACCGCCCCGAAGACATTGACGCTGAAGGTGGCGCGCCACTCGTCGACGTGTGACTCCCCGACGTGACCCGGGACGGATACCCCGGCGTTGTGCACCAGCACGTCGAGTTCATCGATGACTTCGCAGCTGGCCTCGATCGAGTCGGTATCGGCCAGATCCAACGGAAAGGTCGTCGCGCCCAACCGTTCGGCGACCTCGTCCAGGCGTCGCGACGGCCGGCCTGCCAACAGCAGCGTGTGGGTGGGCGCCAACGCCGCGGCGATGGCCGAGCCGATGCCGCCGCTGGCGCCGGTGATCAGTGCGGTGGGCACGCCGTCGTACTCAGTTGGGCAACGGCGAAGCCGCTGCCGTCCCGGTGGTGCTGGCGGCCGGTTCACCGGAGGCGAGCCGGTCCAGCGGCGCCAACGCCTTCATCAGGACCTCCAGGTCGGAGTGGGGGAGTTGGCTGAGCATCGCGGCCAGCGAGGCGTGCCGGCTGGCCAGCGACTCGGCGTGCACCGCCCGGCCCTGTGGGGTGATATCGACCAGCACGGCCCGCAGATCGGACGGGTCACGTGAGCGCTTCACCAGACCGACCTTCTCCAGCCGGCGAATGGCGACCGTCGTGGTGGGCGTCCGCACCCGTTCGTGCGCGGCCAAATCCGTCATCCGGATGGGTCCGCGGTCGAGCAGGGTGATCAGTATCGAAAGCTGTGCCAGGGTGAGGTCGCTGGCCACCGCACCCGTGGTCGGGTCGCCGCGACGCAGGATCGCCGACAGCTTGGATAGCGATCGGTGCAGCCCCTCTGCCAGGTCCGCCAGCTCCGGGGACGTGGGTTCGCTGTCCGACATAAACCGGCAGTCTAACCCGACCCGCGCGGGGCGGAAGACCCTGTCTGGGATGGTGCGCCTGCCCTGCTCAAAGCCCCTCGACGAGGAGTTGCTGGTGTCGCTGCGTCCCGGCGGCCGGGCATGCTGGTCCCGGGGGTGCCGAACTCCGCGGATTTGCCGTGATCGGAAAAACCCTCGGCGTGCGCGTCGAGCGGAGCAGGATCGTTCAGAGCACCAACGCTGCCGACTGGGGGATCGCTTCTACCTCTACCAAGACCGGCAGGACTACGTCCGCATCCACGTGGTCGGTGCCCGGTGGGAACACTCCGCGGCGGCACAGTTCGGCGACCATCGTCCTGGCCATCAACTCAGATCGCCGCAGGCACGCGGCTCGCGCGGATTCCGGGTCGCGCCGGTGCATGGCGGCATGCTCGTCTTCGTAGAACGGCAGCAGGTCGTCTTGACTGTGTTGATAGGTCATCCAGAACACGCGGGGGATCAGATTCTGCGAAGCGCGGATGGTGGCGTGCAGGCGAGGCCCGGCGTACTCGTCATTGACCGTGCGCCGGTAATCGCTGGCGCGTTCGGCGAAGGTCCGGGAGTCCCTCGCCGTACGCAGCGACCGCAACAGCGCATCGAGCTCGGTCAGGATGCGGGGAGTGGGATTGGCGGCGGCCCGGCCGGAGGCGATGCCATTGAGCAGGCCGTCAAGTTCGTGGTGCTCGTACACGGTGGCCTCGTCGAACCGTTCGACGAAGGCGCCGCGGTGATAGCGCGTCGACACGACGCCGTCGTGCTCGAGCTGGACCAGTGCCTCCTGGATCGGAACCCGGCTGATACCCAGGCCGTGCGCGATCTCGTTGCGATCGACTCGATCGCCGCTGCGCAGTTTCCCGGTCAATACCAAGTTGAGAACGTGAGTGACAACCTGGTCCTTTTCTTTGATCCCGTACCTTTTGGGCATCCATTCGTCATTTCTTCCGGCCCCCCGAAAGGCCATTGCGCGGCAAGTTTCTCACAGCTCGAGGCATACGAAGAAATGAATTTGAAATGAAACGCGAACTAGCTACGTTCGCTGTCGCGCCATCGGCACAGCGCCTCGGCGTCGGTGAGGTCGTAGTCCGGGCCGTTGACGCCCACCGTGAGCAGCGTGACGCCGAGTCCGCTGAGCGCCTCGGCGTTGGGGATCACGTCCTTCCCGCTGCCCGCTGACGCCGAGCGTTCGATGCTGGCCGGGTCCCGCCCGACGGTCTCGCAGTGCTTGGCCAGCACGGCCGCCTTGCCGGGGAACTCGTCGGCGTCGGCGAAGCTGTGCCAGATGTCGGCGTGCTCGGCGACCAGGCGCAGGGTCTTGCGTTCGCCGCCGCCGCCGATCAGGACGGGGATGTCGCGGGTGGGTGCCGGGTTGAGCTTGGCCAGCCGGGACTTGATCCGGGGGAGTGCGTCGGCCAAGTCGTCGAGTCGGCTGCCCGCGGTGCCGAATTCGTAGCCGTACTCGTCGTAGTCCTTCTGCTTCCATCCCGAGCCGATGCCCAGGATGAGGCGACCGTCGGAGATGTGGTCGACGGTGCGGGACATGTCGGCCAGCAGTTCGGGGTTGCGGTAGGAATTGCAGGTCACCAGCGCGCCGATCTGGATGCGCGACGTCTGCTCGGCCCAAGCCGCGAGCATCGTCCAGCATTCGAAGTGGGCGCCGTCCGGGTCGCCGTAGAGCGGGAAGAAGTGGTCCCAGTTGAACGCCACGTCGACACCGATGTCTTCGCAGCGGCGCACCGCGTCGCGGATCTGCTGGTATTGCGGTGCGTGTTGGGGCTGCAGCTGCACGCCGATGCGGACGGGAAAGTCGGGAAGCACGGGGGAGGTCATAGTGACCACCGTATGCCTCAGCGAGCGTCGACGACTGTGCGGACGAGGTCGATCAGCGCGCGCGGTTGGTCGCTCTGCACCGAGTGGCCCGAGTTCTGCACGACGTGTGCCGCGCGGAAATGCTTTGCGCGCCTTTGTAGTTCGGCGACATCGTCGTCGTTGACGAAACCCGACGTGCCACCCCGCACCAGAGTGACCGGGGCGGTCAATTCGTCGACGTCGTCCCACAGGGCGCCGAACTCGGGGAATTTCCGGATGCTGTCGTAACGCCACGTCCAGTTGCCGTTGTCCAGCCGGCGGGAGTTGTGAAACACCCCGCGCCGCAACGCCTTCACTTCGCGGTGCGGAGCCGCGGCGACGGTGAGATCGAGCATGGCCTGGAAGCTGGGAAACTCCCGTTCGCCGGCCATCAACTCCACGGTGCCGCGCTGCTCCTTGGTCATCTCCGAGTGCCGCGCCAGTGCCGACGGGGTGACGTCGATCAGCACGAGTTCGTCGACCAGCTCCGGCGCCAGCGCGCCGAGCCGGATGCCGGTCAGCCCGCCCAGCGACATACCCACCACGAATTGCGCGCCCGGGGCCAGCTCGCGCAGCACGGGCGCCAGGGTGTCGGCGTTGTTCTGCGGCGAGTAGTCGCCGTCCTCCCGCCACGCGGAATGCCCGTGGCCGGGAAGGTCCACCGCCAGCGCGGGTTCGCCGAGGCCGACAATCACCGTGTCCCAGGTGTGCGCGTTCTGCCCGCCGCCGTGCAGGAAGATCACCCGCGGGTCCGAGCCGCCCCAGCGCAGCGCGCTGATCTGGCCGGCGTCCACCCGTTCGACGTGGGGGAGGGGACCGGTGACGCCGGCTTGTTCGGCGTTCTCGGGCAGCAGGTCGAACTCGGAGAGCCCAGCCAGGTCGTCGTCAGCGGTGTCGGTCACGCCTCGCACTTTACGAGGCGAGCCCGGCAAGTCACGCTAGCGTGACGCTCGGCGCCGGATGTCACGCTAGCGTGACGCTCGACGCACCGCGCACCGCGCACCGCGTAAAGGCTCAGCCCTCGATGATGAACTCTTCGAGCTGCGCGCGCGCGACGTCGTCGGGCAGCTGCTCGGGCGGGCTCTTCATCAGGTACGCCGACGCCGGGATCACCGGGCCGCCGATGCCGCGGTCCTTGGCGATCTTCGCCGCACGCACCGCGTCGATGATGACGCCGGCCGAGTTCGGCGAGTCCCACACCTCGAGCTTGTACTCCAGGTTCAGCGGCACGTCGCCGAAGGCGCGGCCTTCCAGGCGCACGTAGGCCCACTTGCGATCGTCCAGCCAGCCGACGTGGTCGGACGGCCCGATGTGGACGTCCTTGGAGTTGAACTCACGCTGGACGTTGGAGGTCACCGCCTGGGTCTTGGAGATCTTCTTGGACTCCAGGCGCTCGCGCTCCAGCATGTTCAGGAAGTCCATGTTGCCGCCGACGTTGAGCTGCATGGTGCGGTCCAGTTGCACGCCGCGGTCCTCGAACAGCTTGGCCATCACGCGGTGGGTGATGGTGGCACCGACCTGGCTCTTGATGTCGTCTCCGACGATCGGCACGCCGGCGTCGGCGAACTTCTTGGCCCACACCGGGTCCGAGGCGATGAACACCGGCAGCGCGTTGACGAACGCGACACCGGCGTCGATCGCGCACTGCGCGTAGAACTTGTCGGCCTCTTCCGAACCCACCGGCAGGTAGGAGACCAGCACGTCGACCTCGGCGTCCTTGAGCACCTGGACGACGTCCACCGGCTCGGAATCGGACAGCTCGATGGTGTCGGCGTAGTACTTGCCGATGCCGTCCAGCGTCGGTCCGCGCTGCACCAGCACATTGGTGGGGGCGACGTCGGCGATCTTGATGGTGTTGTTCTCCGAGGCGAAGATCGCGTCGGACAGGTCGAAGCCGACCTTCTTCGCGTCGACGTCGAACGCGGCCACGAACTTGACGTCGCGGACGTGGTACGGACCGAACCGTACGTGCATCAAGCCGGGGACCGTGGATGTGTCGTCGGCGTTGTAGTAATACTCAACGCCCTGCACCAGCGAGGACGCGCAGTTGCCGACGCCGACAATGGCGACTCGTACCTCGGACGCCTGCGGCGCGTTCTGCTCACTCATCTGGCGTTCTCCTAACCTCGTAACTCTGATGTCCAACCGGTTTGTCCAAATTCGAACGGGTGAATCACGTCTGTTCGACGTGATTGGGCGCCGCCCGTTCCGCGGCGATGAGCTCGTTGAGCCACTTGACTTCACGCTCACTTGACTCGAGCCCGAGCTGATGCAGTTGACGGGTGTAGCGATCGAACGAGCTGCTGGCCCGCGCCACTGCTTCGCGCAGACCTTCCCGACGCTCTTCGACCTGACGGCGGCGGCCCTCCAGAATGCGCATCCGCGCTTCGGCCGGAGTGCGGTTGAAAAAAGCCAGGTGCACCCCGAAGCCATCGTCGGTGTAGTTGTGCGGCCCGGTGTCGGCGACCAGTTCGCCGAAACGCTGGCGGCCCTTGTCGGTGAGTTGATAGACGCGACGGGCGCGCCGCACCGGCGTCCCGGCCGGGGCCGCATTCTCGGCGATCAACCCGTCGGCCTGCATGCGCCGCAGCGCGGGGTACAGCGAGCCGTAGGAGAAGGCGCGGAAGGCGCCGAGTAGGCCGGTCAGCCGCTTGCGCAGCTCGTAGCCGTGCATGGGGGACTCGATCAGCAGGCCCAGAATGGCCAATTCCAGCATCGAGTCACCTCCTTTTGCATGGCTGATTAGAACGATTTGACGCCTCGCGTCATCGTATCGTCCCGATATATTAGCGACAACACCACCGGGTGTTGGTGCGCCGTTGGTCACAGCCGACACGCGCCTCAGCCCCCGGCGTAACTGACCTTCCTAGGGGTGCCGTCGGCGGCCAACTGGATGGAGCCGCCGCCGTAGTCGCTGGACACGTGGATGGAAAGCGCCAGCGCACCCGGTGTGGTGGGATCCTTCGCCGGCTCGACGATCAGGTACATGGACTTGACGTCTTGCGGTTTGATACCGACGGTTTCCGGCGCCCCACGCAGCACCCCCACCACGGCCTTGATGTCGAATTTGCCCAGGTCGACCAGTGCGGTGTCGGTGCTGCTGTTGCGGGCCGAACTGGTGGGGTCACCCCAGCCGCCGCGGTAGGTGTAGTCCAGTACGCGGCGCTCGTCGGTGGGGTCCTCGCGGTCGATCGACGCGTAGGTGGGGTAGATCACGAAGCGATAGCCGTTGGTGTCACCGAACCGCTTGCGGGTCTGCTCCAGCAGGCCGGTCAGTCCGCCCAGGGAGTGCAGTTGCCGGGGTGGCGTCAGTACCACCGCGCCGATGCCGTCGGATTTGGCGCCCGGATCCGAGGTGAAGTCCAGCGGGGAGGTGGTGTTGCCGTACAGACCCCAACCGATCGCGATGCCGAACAGCACCGACACCCCCAGCGCGGCCAGCGACAGGCCCAACCCGTCGCGCTTCACGCGGGGCCGCTTCGGTGCCGGCGGCTGCGGGGCGGGAGCGCTCTCGGCGGCCTGCAGATCCACCACCAAGTCGCGCAGGTCCCCGAGTGTCACCGCCGAGGTCGCCAGGCTGACCCGGTCGCGGTGCTCTTCCATGGAGAGCTCGCCGTCACTGAGGGCGTTGTCCAGGATCCGACACGTCTGTTGTCGATCCCTGTCCTTGGCTCGGGTTGTCGTTGACCCTGCTCGACCGACTTTCGCCACGGGGACGATCGTAGAAGTCGAGACGCGCTCGATCACCAGCACCCGCAACAGCCTTGGCTGCATATCGGTGCGGGGGATCGCGACGTACTCTGGTCAGCGTGCGATTGCAGCGACAGGTGGTGGAATACGCGCTTCGGCGGCGCTCACTGCTGGCCGAGGTCTACTCGGGACGCACCGGGGTGTCCGAAGTCTGCGACGCCAACCCTTATTTGCTGCGTGCGGCGAAGTTTCACGGGAAACAAAGCCAGGTGATGTGCCCGATCTGCCGAAAGGAGCAGCTCACCCTGGTGTCCTGGGTGTTCGGCGAGCATCTGGGTGCAGTCTCCGGCTCGGCACGCACCGCCGAGGAGTTGGTACTTCTGGCCACGCGGTTCTCCGAGTTTGCTGTGCACGTGGTCGAGGTGTGCCGCACCTGCAGCTGGAATCACCTGGTGAAGTCGTACGTGCTCGGTGCGCCACGCCCGGCGCAGCCGCCGCGAAAGTCCGGTGGCACACGGACGGCGCGCAACGGCGCCCGCACGGCCAGTGAATAGCGAAGGGCGCCATCACCAGTCGTCCAGCGACACCCCGGACGAGTCGACGGCGCAGAGCGGGCGGCATTCCAGCACTCCGGTGCCTCCCGACGACCGATTGACCACGGTGATACCGGCGGTGCCCGGCGAGCGCCCGTCCCGGCACGTCGATCCCGTCGACGAGGTCAAGGCGGCCCTCGACAGTCCGCCGCCCGAACGCGACCACCTCGACCAGGTCAAGGCGGCGTTGGACGCCCCGTCGCCGCGGCCCCGGCGGGACCAGCTGAGCGGCGGACCGCGCCGTGCCGGCGGACCCCCGCCGTCGGGTCCGACGGCGCCCTCGGGCGCGCGGGCGCACCGGTCGAAGCCGACGTGGACCGAGCAGATCAACTGGCGCTGGGTGAAGCGCTCGCTGTATCTGAGCGCGGCGGTGCTGATCCTGCTGCCGATCGTCACCTTCACGATGGCCTACTTCATCGTCGACGTGCCGCGGCCGGGCGACATCCGCACCAACCAGGTCTCCACGATCCTGGCCAGTGACGGTACCGAGATCGCCAGAATCGTTCCGCCCGAAGGCAACCGGGTGGACGTCAACCTCAACCAGGTCCCGGTGCACGTGCGCCAGGCGGTGATCGCCGCCGAGGATCGCGGCTTCTACTCCAACCCCGGGTTTTCCTTCAGCGGGTTCGCCAGGGCGGCCAAGAACAACCTGTTCGGCGGCGACCTGCAGGGTGGTTCCACGATCACCCAGCAGTACGTCAAGAACGCTCTGGTCGGTTCGGCGCAACACGGGCTCAGTGGCGTGATGCGCAAGGCCAAGGAACTGGTCATCGCGACCAAGATGGCGGGGGAGTGGTCGAAAGACGATGTGCTGCAGGCGTATCTGAACATCATCTATTTCGGTCGGGGGGCCTACGGAATCTCGGCGGCGTCCAAGGCCTACTTCGACAAACCGGTCGAGCAGCTGTCGGTGTCCGAGGGCGCGCTGCTGGCCGCGCTGATCCGGCGGCCCTCCACCCTGGACCCCGCCGTGGACCCCGACGGCGCGTTGGCGCGCTGGAACTGGGTGCTGGACGGCATGGTCGAGACCAACGCGCTGTCCTCGGATGACCGCGCGAAACAGGTGTTCCCGCCGACTGTGCCACCCGAACAGGCACGGGCGGCCAACCAGACCACCGGACCGAACGGGCTCATCGAACGGCAGGTCACCAGGGAACTGATGGAGCTGTTCAACATCGACGAACAGACCCTCAACACCCAAGGCCTGCAGGTGACGACCACGATCGACCCGGTGGCGCAGCAGGCCGCCGAGAAGGCGGTCTCGAAGTACCTCGACGGCCAGGACCCGGACATGCGGTCCGCGGTGGTGTCGATCGATCCGCGCAGCGGGGCGGTCAAGGCCTACTACGGCGGATCCAACGCCCAGGGCTTCGATTTCGCCCAGGCGGGCCTGCAGACCGGGTCGTCGTTCAAGGTGTTCGCCTTGGTCGCCGCACTCGAGCAGGGCATCGGTCTGGGCTACCAGGTGGACAGTTCGCCGTTGACCGTCGACGGCATCAAGATCGGCAACGTCGAAGGCGAGAGTTGCGGGACCTGCAACCTGGCCGAGGCGCTGAAGATGTCGCTGAACACCTCGTACTACCGGCTGATGCTCAAGCTCAAGGGCGGGCCCCAGGCCGTCGCCGACGCGGCGCATCAGGCCGGCGTCGCCGACAGCTTCCCGGGTGTGGCGCACACACTGTCCGAGGACGGCAAGGGCGGTCCACCCAACAACGGAATCGTGTTGGGGCAGTATCAAACTCGGGTCATCGACATGGCCTCGGCGTACGCCACTCTGGCCGCCTCGGGTATCTACCACCGGCCGCACTTCGTGCAGAAGGTGGTCAACGCCGAGGGGCAGGTCCTCTTCGACGCCGGCACCGCCGAGGACAGCGGCAACCAACGCATACCCAAGGCGGTGGCCGACAACGTCACCGCGGCCATGCAACCGATCGCCGGCTATTCGCGTGGCCACAACCTGGCCGGCGGACGGGCCTCGGCGGCCAAGACCGGAACCACCCAGTTGGGTGACACCACCTCCAACAAAGACGCCTGGATGGTCGGTTACACCCCGTCGCTGTCCACCGCCGTCTGGGTCGGCACCGTCAAGGGCGACGAGCCGCTGGTGACCGCCTCGGGCGGCGCGGTCTACGGGTCGGGTCTGCCGTCGGACATCTGGAAGTCGACGATGGACGGCGCCCTGAAGGGCACCCAGAACGAGACCTTCCCCAAGCCTTCGGAGATCGGCGGTTACGCCGGCGTGCCCGCCCCGCCGCCGCCGCCCCCGGCACCGCCGTCGCAGACGGTGATCCAACCGACGGTCGAGGTCGCGCCGGGTATCACCATTCCGGTTGGTCCACCGCAGACCATCACCGTGGCGCCACCGGGCCCGCCCGCGCCGGGCCTGCCGGCGCCAGGCCTGCCCGCGCCAGGCCCACCCGCTGACGTGCCCCAACCGGTGCCGTGACACCCCCGGTGACCGGGGCACGGACCGAGCGCGCCGACATATCGCCGCAACCGCTGGCCGCCGACCGGCGAAGCGCCGACAGTCGTGATTGCCCCAGCCGCAACGACGTCCTCGGCGCTGCGCTGGCGGGCGTGGTCGGGGGGCCGGTAGGCAGGCATGCGCTGATCGGACGGACCCGGTTCATGACTCCGCTGCGGGTGATGATCGTCTTCGCGCTGGTGTTCCTGGCGTTGGGTTGGTCGACGAAGGCGGCCTGCCTGCAAAGCACCGGAACCGGCACCGGCGATCAGCGGGTGGCGAACTGGGACAACCAACGCGCCTACTACGAGCTGTGTTATTCCGACACCGTCCCGCTGTACGGCGCGGAGTTGTTGAGCCAGGGCAAGTTTCCGTACAAGTCCAGCTGGATCGAGACCGACGGCAACGGCGCACCCCAGATCCGCTACGACGGCCAGGTCGCCGTCCGCTACATGGAATACCCGGTGCTGACCGGCCTGTATCAGTACCTGTCGATGGCGCTGGCCAAGACCTACACCACGGTGAGCAAGCTGGGTCTGGTCCCGGTGGTCGCCGAGGTGGTGATGTTCTTCAACTTCGCGGCCGTCGGGCTGGCGTTGGCCTGGCTGGCCACCGTCTGGGCAACCTCAGGCTTGGCGGGGCGCCGGGTCTGGGACGCGGCACTGGTGGCGGCCTCGCCGTTGTTGATCTTCCAGATCTTCACCAATTTCGACGCCCTCGCAACGGCTTTCGCGATGGGTGGCCTGCTGGCGTGGGCCCGCCGAAAACCGTGGCTGGCCGGTCTGCTGATCGGCCTCGGTGCGGCGGCCAAGCTGTATCCGCTGCTGCTGCTGGGACCGCTGCTGGTGCTGGGAATCCGGTCCGGACGTCTCGGTGGGGTAGCGCGCACCGCCGCAGGCGCGGTAGCGACCTGGGTGGCGGTGAATCTGCCGGTGGCAGTGCTGTTTCCACGCGGCTGGTCGGAGTTCTTCCGGCTCAACACCCGTCGCGGCGACGACATGGACTCGCTGTACAACGTCGTGAAGTCGTTCACGGGTTGGCGCGGCTTCGATTCGTCGCTGGGCTTCTGGGAACCGCCGACGGTGCTCAACGCGGTGGTGACCGTGTTGTTCCTATCGTGCTGCGCGGCAATCACATACATCGCGTTCACCGCGCCGCAGCGGCCCCGGTTGGCGCAGCTGGCATTTCTGGTGGTGGCGGCGTTCCTGTTGACCAACAAGGTGTGGAGTCCGCAGTTCTCGTTGTGGCTGGTCCCGTTGGCGGTGCTGGCGCTGCCGCACCGCCGGATCCTGTTGGCGTGGATGACCATCGATGCGCTGGTCTGGGTGCCGCGGATGTATTACCTGTACGGCAACCCCAGTCGGTCGCTGCCCGAGCAGTGGTTCACCACGACCGTGCTGTTGCGTGATATAGCGGTGCTGGGTCTGTGTGTCCTGGTCATTCGGCAGATCTACCGTCCCGGCGAGGATTTGGTGCGCTGGCAGGGCAGAGTCGACGACCCGGCGGGCGGGATATACGACTTGGCGCCTGATGCGGCGCCCAGCTGGTTGCCGAACTGGTTGCGCCCCAAGCCCTTTAACCGGCCGGCGGTTGCACGCGAAGACGACGCCGAACTCGACGTGGCCGTCGGGAAGGCCTGATGCAGGTCGCCATTCCGGTGTTCCCCCGGTTCACGGCGCTGGATGCGGTGGGTCCCTATGAAGTGCTGCAACGCATCCCGTCGATCGAGGTGGTCTTCCTCGGGCACACGCGCGGGGAGATCCGCACCGAGAACGGCTTGCTCGGCGTCACCTGCGACGCAACCTTCGACGAAGTGAAGGCCCCCGATGTCGTCGTGGTGCCCGGCGGCATCGGCACCCGAACACTCGTCGGCGACGAAACACTCTGCGGCTGGCTGCAATCGGTGCATCCGGGCACCGAGTTCACCACCTCGGTGTGCACCGGTGCGCTGCTGCTGGCCGGTGCGGGCCTGCTGGACGGACTGACCGCGACGACGCATTGGCGCGCGGCCGAGGAACTTAATGCGCTGGGGGCGCGGTACGTGCCCGACCGGGTCGTCGAGCACCTGCCCCAACGCATCATCACCGCGGCCGGGGTGTCCAGCGGGATCGACATGGCGCTGCGGTTGGTGGAGTTGCTGGTGGACCGGGAGGCCGCGCAGGCCGCGCAACTACTGATCGAGTACGACCCGCAGCCGCCGTTCGACTCCGGCTCATTGGCCAAGGCCGACGACGGGACCAGAGCCCGGGTGGCGGAGTTCCTGCGGTCCCGGAAGTGAATTTCCGGCCGAGCCGGTGATCCGGTAGCCTGGGGCGGTTGCCGACGCAGGCGACCCTCCTGCCACGGAACGTCCGTGGCCGCGCAGACCAGAGGAGGTGATGAGGTCCCTATGCGTCCATACGAAATCATGGTCATCCTCGACCCCACGCTCGACGAACGCACCGTCGCCCCGTCGCTGGAGACGTTTCTCAACGTCGTCCGCAAAGACGGCGGCACGGTCGAGAAGGTCGACATCTGGGGCCGGCGGCGGCTGGCGTACGAGATCGCCAAGCACGCCGAAGGCATCTACGTCGTCATCGACCTGAAGGCCGCCCCCGCCACGGTCTCCGAGCTGGACCGGCAGTTGAGCCTGAACGAGTCGGTGCTGCGCACCAAGGTGATGCGCACCGACAAGCACTAACTGTCGGATCTGCTGCGTACAGTCACTATGACTACTTGCCGGGCGGACTCAGGAGGAAATCATGGCTGGTGACACCACCATTACCGTCGTCGGAAACCTGACCGCTGATCCCGAGCTGCGGTTCACGCCGTCGGGTGCTGCCGTGGCCAACTTCACCGTCGCGTCGACACCGCGGATCTACGACCGGCAGAGCGGGGAGTGGAAGGACGGCGAAGCGCTGTTCCTGCGCTGCAACATCTGGCGCGAGGCCGCGGAGAACGTCGCCGAAAGCCTGACCCGCGGGTCGCGCGTGATCGTGACCGGGCGGCTCAAGCAGCGGTCCTTCGAGACCCGTGAGGGCGAGAAGCGCACCGTGGTCGAGGTCGAGGTCGACGAGATCGGGCCTTCGCTCAAGTACGCCACCGCCAAGGTCAACAAGGCCAGCCGCAGCGGCGGCGGCGGTTACAGCGGCGGTGGCGGCGGATCGCGGCAGTCGGCGCCCGCCCAGTCCGGTGGCTCCGGTGACGACCCGTGGGGCAGCGCCCCGGCCTCGGGTTCGTTCGGCGGCGGCGACGACGAACCACCCTTCTGATCCAGAGAACTTCGAAGCACGAGAAACGGAAAGAACAACACTCATGGCCAAGTCCACCAAACGGCGCCCGGCTCCGGAAAAGCCGATCAAGGCACGCAAGTGCGTGTTCTGCGCCAAGAAGGACCAAGCGATCGACTACAAGGACACCGCGCTGCTGCGGACCTACATCAGCGAGCGCGGCAAGATCCGGGCCCGGCGGGTCACCGGCAACTGCGTCCAGCACCAGCGCGACATCGCGATCGCGGTGAAGAACGCCCGCGAGGTCGCGTTGCTGCCCTTCACCTCCTCGACGCGGTAAACACCGCGCCTGCAACGAAAGAACGCCAACGATGAAGCTGATTCTCACGGCTGACGTCGACCACCTCGGTGGCGTCGGCGACACAGTCGAAGTCAAGGACGGGTACGGCCGCAACTTCCTGCTGCCGCGTGGCCTGGCAATCGTCGCCTCGCGGGGTGCGCAGCGACAGGCCGACGACATCCGTCGGGCGCGCGAGACCAAAACGGTCCGCGACCGTGAGCACGCCGACGAACTCAAGACCGCCATCCAGGCCCTGGGCCCGGTGGCGTTGCCGGTGAAGACCGCCGGCGACAGCGGCAAGCTGTTCGGCTCGGTCACCGCCGGCGACATCGTGACCGCCATCAAGAAAGCCGGCGGCCCTAACCTCGACAAGCGGATCGTGCGGCTGCCCAAGGCGCACATCAAGTCCGTCGGTACGCACCCGGTTGTGGTGCACCTCCACCCCGAGGTCGACGTCGAGGTCTCCGTCGACGTCGTCGCCGACAGCTAATTCCGTAGCCTGCCCGGCGTGGCTCTGCGAGGCCATGCCGGGTTTTGCGCTGCGCCCGAAATTCCCCGCGCGGCTTCGTCGGTTGTCGCGCTGGCGAACAAATCCGAAGCCATTCGCCGGCAGGGGGCGTAACCGGCCATTTACTCAGCGAAAATCTGACTGAAAACCAACACGCCCGGCGCGATAACCTGCCCCGACACGCCGATGAGATTGTTGTCCACACGATTTCGTCAGCGTTGTATGGCGGTTAGCAGCAGTGATGTCGCAATAAGCCACATTGATCCACAGGTTCTCCACAGTCCGCTCAACATCGGCGTCGACGTATATGCACACACGATGCACAGCTTGATGAACAAGCTCTCTTTGACAGGTCGCCAGCAACGTTTACGTTCATCCCGGCGCCTTGGCCAAGCAGGCCATGAGGTGGGACGGGGGTGGGTGTCAGTGCCGTGACTTACGCTCTGGATGTACGGCTTTCGAATGTGTGTTCGGTAGTTGAGCGGAGAGGGTGAGGGCCCGTGGCTGTCGTCGATGACCTGCCGCATCCCGGTATGGATTCTCCAACGCCCAGTGAGGATTACGGACGCCAACCTCCGCAGGATCTCGTGGCCGAGCAGTCGGTGTTGGGCGGGATGCTGCTGAGCAAGGATGCGATAGCCGACGTCCTGGAGCGGTTGCGGCCTGGCGATTTCTACCGCCCGGCGCACCAGAACGTCTACGACGCGATCTTGGACCTGTACGGCCGTGGTGAACCGGCCGACGCGGTGACGGTGGCCGCCGAGCTCGATCGGCGCGGGCTGTTGCGCCGCATCGGCGGTGCGCTCTATCTGCACACCCTGATCTCGACGGTGCCGACGGCGGCCAACGCGGGCTACTACGCGACCATCGTCGCCGAGAAGGCGCTGCTGCGCCGGCTGGTGGAGGCCGGCACCCGCGTGGTGCAGTACGGCTACGCCGGTGCCGACGGTGCGGACGTCGCCGAAATCGTCGACCGCGCCCAGGCCGAGATCTACGAGGTGGCCGACCGGCGGACGTCGGAAGACTTTGTGCCGCTTGAGGATCTGCTGCAGCCGACGATGGACGAGATCGATGCGATCGCCTCCAACGGTGGCATCTCACGCGGCGTGCCGACGGGATTCACCGAGCTCGACGAGGTCACCAACGGGCTGCATCCGGGGCAGATGATCATCGTGGCGGCGAGGCCGGGCGTGGGTAAGGCGCTGGCGCTCGACACGCCGCTACCCACGCCGTTCGGCTGGACCACGATGGGTGACGTCGCCGTCGGCGATTGGCTGCTCGACGCGGACGGCATACCGACTCAAGTCATCGCGGCGACCGAGGTCATGCTGGGCCGTCCGTGCTTCGAAATCGAATTCTCCGATGGCACAACGATCGTCGCCGATGCCCAGCACATGTGGCCGACCGGTGCCGGCATCCGGACATCGGCACAGCTGCGCAGCAATCTGGACACCATCGCGCCGGCGGGATCAGCACAGGATGAGGGCACCCTGCTGACCTCGGTGTTGCAGATCGTGTCGGCTCGCCGGGTGCCCAGTGTCGCGGTGCGGTGCGTCGAAGTGGGCAACGATCAGCACCTGTATCTGGCCGGCGAGGGGATGGTGCCGACGCACAATTCGACTCTCGGCTTGGACTTCATGCGGTCGTGCTCGATCAAGCACCGCATGGCCAGCGTCATCTTCTCGTTGGAGATGAGCAAGTCCGAGATCGTGATGCGGCTGTTGTCAGCGGAAGCAAAAATCAAACTCGCCGATATGCGTTCGGGTCGGATGAGTGACGACGACTGGACGCGGTTGGCGCGGCGGATGAGCGAGATCAGCGAGGCGCCGCTGTACATCGACGATTCACCCAACTTGACCATGATGGAGATCCGCGCGAAGGCGCGCCGGCTGCGTCAGAAGGCCAACCTCAAGCTCGTCGTGGTCGACTATCTGCAACTGATGACTTCGGGCAAGAAGGTCGAGTCGCGTCAGATCGAAGTGTCCGAGTTCTCCCGGCACCTCAAGTTGTTGGCGAAAGAGCTCGAGGTTCCGGTAGTGGCGATCAGCCAGCTGAACCGTGGTCCCGAACAGCGCACTGACAAGAAGCCGATGCTGTCCGACCTTCGCGAGTCAGGATGCGTGACCGCCGCAACCAGGGTCCTGCGTGCCGACACCGGCACCGAGGTCGCCATCGGCGAGTTGCTGCGTACCGGCGAGCGACCGTTGGTGTGGTCGCTGGACGAGCAGTTGCGGATGGTCGCGCGACCAATGACCAATGTGTTCCCGAGTGGGCATAAAGAGGTCTTTCGGCTGCGGCTGGCCTCCGGGCGCGAGATCGAAGCCACCGCCAACCATCCCTTCATGAAACTCGAAGGATGGACACCGTTGGAAGAGTTGAAGATTGGTGACCGCATCGCCGCGCCGCGTCGGGTGCCCGAGCCGGTCAACACCCAACGAATGGACGACGCTGAAGTCATGCTGCTGGCCCACATGATCGGTGACGGGTCATGCGTGAAACGTCAGCCGATCAGGTATGCCTCCATAGATGAGGCGAATCTGGTAGCAGTGACCGTGGCTGCGGCGCATTTCGGTGTGACCGCCGTGCGCGACGAATATCCGGCGGCGCGGGTGACGACGCTGCGACTGCCGGCGCCCTATCGTTTGACGCACGGTCGGCGCAACCCGATCGCCGCGTGGCTCGACGGACTGGGCTTGTTCGGCAAGCGCAGTCACGAAAAGTTTGTGCCGGAAGCCGTCTTTCGCGCACCCAACGATCAGGTGGCGTTGTTCCTGCGGCATTTGTGGGCGACGGACGGGTCGGTGCGGTGGGACGAGAAGGCGGGCCAGGGCCGGATCTACTACGCGTCGACGAGCAGGCGACTGATTGACGATGTGGCGCACCTGCTGCTGCGGGTCGGCATCTACGCACGGATCAAGCGCGTGCGGAAGCTCGGCTACCGCGACTCCTGGCACCTCCACATTTACGGTGTGCAGAATCAGGTCAGGTTCCTGCGCGATGTGGGCGTCCATGGCGTGAAAGCCGTGGCAGCGCAGAAGGTTCTGTCGCACCTCGACGGCATGGTTCGCAATCCAAACCAGGACACCGTGCCGGTCGGGATCTGGGCGCAGGTCCGAAACGCGTTGTCCGCCAAGAAGATGACGCATCGGCAGTTTGCCGCCGCGATGGGTACGCAGTTCTGCGGCTCGACGATGTGGAAGCATGCACCCAGTCGGTCACGGCTCCTTCGGGCGGCGGCGCTACTGGAAGACCGCGGTATTCATGCGCTGGCAACAAGCGACGTCTACTGGGACACGATCGTCGAGATCACCAGCATCGGAACACAAGACGTCTACGACGGGACCGTGCACGGTACGCATAATTTTGTAGCGAACTGCATAAATATTCATAATTCGCTTGAACAGGATGCGGACATGGTCATTCTTTTGAACAGGCCGGATGCGTTCGAGCGGGACGATCCGCGCGGCGGAGAAGCGGATTTCATTCTGGCCAAACACCGTAACGGCCCGACCAAGACGGTGACCGTTGCGCATCAGCTGCACTTGTCGCGGTTTTCCAATATGGCGAGGTGACATTCAGCCGCTGTGGCTGGACGTCATCCTGCGAATATCGCCGTGACGATGCGTTCGGCTCGGGGGGTTTCGTTGACGTCCGCGACCCATGCTGTCCAGGTGGGTGCAGTCTGATCGATTCCTTCGCCCGAGCCCGGAGTCGTCACCACTATCGGAGGTCGATCTCCGCCGTTGCATCCGTACGCAGGCGAATACCCATCCGCTCGGCCTCTGGCGCCGCCGATAAGGATGCTGCACCTCGATCCGTCCGCGAGGAGCACGGCCAGTGGTTGCGGAACTGATGGTGGCAGCACCGGCGGCAATGTGGCGGTCGAGAAGGCGAATCGAGTGAGCTGCTTGTTCCAAGGATCACGAGACACAACATTGCCTGCGGCTGGGCGGGCCAGCAGGTTGTGGCGCTCGCGGCGAACGGATAACAGCTATAGATGCCCGGCTGCAACGCAGATACGGACGGTTGCGAACACTGGGACAACGTCGCGCGAGAGAAGCTGGCAGGTTTCTCGCTGTACCCGGCGGCTGGCAAGCCTGCTGAATTCACGGCAGCCGCAGTGACGATTTCGGTGGGTGTGGGTTGCGGTGGTGCCGGCGGGAGCGCGGTGGTTGTCGCCGTAACGCTTGGCGGATTGGGCGCTGCCGTACTCGGAGGCGCGGCGGTGGCGCTCGGTGGCGTCGTGGTCGCACTGGGACTGTCTCCAGGGTTCGTCTGCCACGGCCGCCAGAGAAGAAGTGCGACGGCGACCGCCGCGACGACCCCTAGCGTGAGGAGGGCCTTCGACCACGTTGACGGCCGAGGTTTCGGCGGCACCTTGGGCACCGCTTTGGTAGGGGGCTCATGCAAGGTCGTGGGTGCGTTGGCGGGACGCACTTGCGTGGCCGCAGCCGACGGCACGTTGGCCGATTCTGGGGCCGTCTCGCGTAAGCGCGCCGCGAATTCCGTTGCGTTGGAGTAACGGTCGGTCGGGCTCTTGGCCAGTGCTGTGTGCAGCACCTGGTCGAGAGAGGCGAGGTCTCGCCTAGTGTCAGCGATGCGGGGAGGTGCCGCATTGAGGTGCCGACTAATGACCACGGCGGCATTGGAGTGGGGGAATACCGTGGTGCCCGTTAGCATCTCGTAGCACGACGCAGCGAGTGCGTAAAGATCGGCGCGGCCGTCGAGTTCTTCCCCCATGAGTTGTTCTGGGGCGCAGTAGGCCACCGTGCCGACAGTCATGTTGGTTTCGGTGAGGCCGCTGACGTCGCCGATGGCGCGTGCGACGCCGAAGTCGGTAAGCATGATGCGTCTGTCGTCCCCGTCGCCGGCGACCATGATGTTGGCGGGTTTGACGTCGCGGTGCAGCAAGCCTTGCTTATGGGCGTAGTCGAGAGCCTTGGCGACGGCGGTCGCGATCGCAAAGACGTCGTGCACGGGCAGACCAGCTGGATACTTCTCGCGCAGAAGCTTCCCAACGTCTGATCCGTCGATGTAATCCATCGAGATCCACAGGTGGTCTTCGAACTCACCACGGTCGTGGACACCGACGATGTTTGGATGCCAGAGCGTGGAGGCGAGGTCAGCTTCCCGCTCGAATCTCGCACGGTATTCGGGGTTCTGTGACAGATCTACCCGCAGGACCTTCAGGGCGTCCAACCGCGGCAGCCGCGGGTGCTTAACAAGGTAGACCTCTCCCATGCCGCCTGAGCCAAGCTGGCGTAGAACGCGGTAGCCAGCGAACGTCTGACCATCGCTCAAGGGCATATCGAGATCCTAAGGGCCGTTGCAGGGCGGATCAGGAGCCTCCCGATTCGGTTGAGGACCTTCCGTCGCGGCCATTCATCAAACTCCCGGCGGTGCGTCGGGTTGATACGTAAGGACGGGGGTGGCCCAGGCCGACACGCGCGTCGCGCCCTACATCCCGTGGCTGCCCGGATCGGCGTCCGGGCAGAGTTCTTCGTGAGCGGCGAACACCATTCCGCCGGCCTGGTCAAGAGTCGGCGCGGGAAGAATCCGCATAACGCTGCCGGCGAGCTGGTCGCGGGGCACGCCGCGGCGCATTTCCTGGCAGAGCTGGTACCCGATCCGCAGCGCGGCCGGCTGGCTCTCTGCGTCCAAAAGGTAGCCGTAATCGACGGCGAGACGTGCCAGGTAGCCGGCTTCGCTGGCGCGTGCGGTAGCGGGTGAGGCTAGCGGCAGGGCGGCAGCGGCGACGGCGCCGGCGATCGCGAGACGTGTATTCATCTGCTCAGGGTGCCCGCCATAGAGGCGGCGCAACCGTGCCGGTAATCGCGGCATTTACGTCAAGTGCGTCTCGGTCCTGTGGTGCCGGTCGAGGCACCGCTGATCGCCACACCGGATGCTCGGGCCTTGGATTCTGACGACGCAGTCCTTACGGTGAAGCGTCGCTATGCCGCAGTGCACCCAGTGCACGCGGACGTGCTGGCCGCTGCTGACGCGGACGCCAAGGCGATTGGCGTGAACCGCTCCGAACTGGTCGAGCAGGCCCTGCGCCATGAGCATCTCCACCTTGCCCTGCAGAGCTACACCGCCCACACCGTGCCGGCGCTGAACATCGGCGACTACGCCGCCACGATCTATCAGGCCAACCGGGCCGCGGAACTGTGATCGCACCCGGGGACGTCGCGCCGCGGCAGGACACCAGCCACGAGGCCTACGTCTTCGTATTGTCGAACACGATCCATCTCGCGGCTGGCACGGACAGATTGATTACCTGCCCCTTCATCCCCGACCAACTTCCAGATGCCGCCATGTCGATGATCGTGACGGTGCAGCAACCCGAAGGTGTGGTGCTTCCAGAACTGGTGCAGTGGCTTCCCACCGCCGCTCTCGACGAGTCCATCGGCAACATCGGGGGCCAGGCGCTCCGCCAGACAGCGCCGCCGATCACCGCGCTGATCACGTAGTCGGGGGTACACACCGTGGTCACCAATGAGTCCCAAGAAACAGCCGGTGTCCGCCCCTGTGGTGTGCTGGAAGCATGCTATGGGGCGGGTCGAATGGTTGCGGGCTACCCCATATCGCCCAGCCCGCTCTCGGACCGGACCGGACCGGACCGGGGCGGCCGGCTGTTAACGACGGTTGAAAACCCGGCCAGTCGCGACGGTTGAAAAGTAGGCCACCCAATCAGATTGGATGGGTAATCTCTTTGGAAGACTGGGCTTTGATCCGGCATCTTTACCGCAGCGAGGGTTTGTCTCAGCGGGCCATTGCACGCCAGCT
>NZ_JCALCF010000003.1:0-291827 GCF_059812185.1 Mycobacterium sp. NGS67 | reverse complement strand
AACCACCCAATTCTTACCGAATTGGGGTGCTTTTGCGTCTGCTCGCCACCTAAAGGAGACCCCGGCATGAAATCGATCGACGACCTGGCCGCCGACCTCAACTTCACCACCGCCAAGACCGGCGCCGAGCGGTCGGTGACGTTGCTGCCGGATCCGCCTCGGGCGCAACGCCGCTACACGGTCATCTCGGTGGACGACCACATCGTCGAGCCGCCGGACACCTTCACCGGGCGGTTGCCGCGCAAGTTCGCCGACCGCGCACCGAAGGTCGTCGACACCCCCGAGGGCGGACAGACGTGGGTCTACGACGGTCACATACTGCCCAACGTCGGGTTCAACGCGGTGGTGGGGCGGCCCGTCTCTGAGTACGGGTTCGAACCGGTCCGATTCGACGAAATGCGCAGGGGCGCTTGGGATATCCATGCCCGAGTCAAGGACATGGACCTCAACGGTATCTACGCGTCGCTGAACTTCCCGTCGTTCCTGCCCGGATTCGCCGGCCAGCGCCTGCAGCAGGTCACCGGGGATCGCGACCTGGCCCTGGCCGCGGTGCGGGCCTGGAACGACTGGCACCTGGACGCGTGGGCTGGCCCCTATCCCGGCCGGATCATTCCGTGTCAACTGCCCTGGCTGCTGGATCCGGCGCTGGGTGCGGCCATGATCCGGGAGAACGCCGAACGGGGTTTCCACGCAGTGACGTTCAGCGAGAACCCGGCCATGCTCGGCTTGCCGAGTATCCACTCCGGGCATTGGGACCCGATGATGGCGGCGTGCGCCGAGACCGGCACGGTCGTCAACCTGCACATAGGGTCCTCCGGTTCGTCACCGTCGACGACCGCCGACGCCCCGCCGGACGTGCAAGGCGTGCTGTTCTTCGCTTACGCGATCTCGGCGGCGGTGGATTGGCTGTATTCCGGTCTGCCCAGCCGATTCCCCGACCTCAAGATCTGCCTGTCGGAGGGCGGAATCGGTTGGGTGGCGGGGTTATTGGACCGCCTGGACCACATGCTCAGTTACCACGAGATGTACGGCACCTGGCAGGCGCTGGGCGAGAGACTGACTCCCGCCGAGGTTTTCACGCGCAACTTCTGGTTCTGCGCGGTGGAGGACAAGTCGTCGTTCATGCAGTACGACCGCATCGGGGTGGACAACATCATGCTGGAGGCCGACTATCCGCACTGCGACTCGACGTGGCCGCACACTCAGCAGACGATCCACGAACAGATCGGTGGGTTGCCCGACGACGTCATCCGCAAGATCACTTGGCAGAACGCGTCACGGCTGTATCAGCATCCGGTGCCGGCCGAAATCCAGCGCGACCCCGAAGCTTTCTGAGATCAGGTGACCCATTCGGGTTGCTCGGCGGTGTCCACCGCCGAGAAGTCCTTGTGCCCCAACCCGGCAACGCAGCCGCCGTCGACGACGAACTCCGAGCCGGTGGAATAACTGGACTCGTCGCTGGCCAGGTACACCACCAGGCTGGAGACTTCCTCCGGTTCGGCGGCGCGCCCCAGCGCGGTCTGGAAGATGTCCTCGGGCACCCACTCGGTCATCGGCGTCTTGATCAGTCCGGGATGGATGGAGTTGACCCGGATACCGCTCGGGCCGAGCTCCAGCGCGGCGGACTTGGTCAGGCCGCGGACCGCGAACTTGGTGGCGGTGTAGCCGTGGCAGGCGATGGTGCCGGCCAGACCCTCGATGGAAGAGATGTTGATGATGGATCCGCGACCGGCCGCCTTCATCGGTTTCACGACCGCCCGGATGCCGAGAAAGACACCGGTCAGGTTGATGTCGAGGATCCGCTGCCACTCCGACAGTGCGTAGTCCTCGAACGTCCCGATGTTGATGATGCCGGCATTGTTCACCAGGATGTCCAGCCGGCCGAACTCTGTCACCGCGAGCTCGACGGCGGTATCCCATTGCTCGGGGTCGGTGACGTCGAGATGCAGGTAGCGTGCCGCGTCGCCGACCTCGGCCGCGACGGCCTTGCCCTCGTCGTCGAGGATGTCGCCGAACACCACTTTGGCTCCCTCGGCCACGAACCTCCGGACGTGCGCGGCGCCCATCCCGCGGGCGCCGCCACTGACGAGAGCGACCTTGTCGGTCAATCGGTTTGACATCCAAACTCCTATCTGGGACCGGCCGCGGGTAATCGTGGCACACCCGCCGGCACGGGTCCACCATACGCATGACAGTCGATGTATGGCCGCCGGACCCGAGCAGGTCGCTACGCTGGGTCGAGCTGACAGGGGAAAGACATGGTGAACACGGACCACGTCGATTTCAGTGCCGTCCCGTGGGGATCGGTGGAGTGGACAAACCTGGTGACACTGTACCTGCGGGCATATGAAAGCCGTTCGCCGCGAACCATTCTGGGTGACCACGAGGCTGCCGCGGCCGTGAACCGGATCACCTACGACTTCGACCGGATGCGCCGCACCATGCTGCCCGCGGTGAATCAATATATCGTCGCCCTGCGCGCCAAACGGATCGACGATTGGTGCGCCGCGTTCTTGCAACGAGAGCCCGACGCGGTCGTACTGCATCTCGGTTGTGGCCTCGACGCCCGGGCGTTCCGGCTCGCCGTGCCCGAGTCCGTGCACTGGTACGACCTGGACCAACCCTCCGTGATCGCGTTGCGTCGTCGACTCTACGAGGAAACCGACCGGTACCGCATGATCGGCTCGTCGGTCACCAGCCCGCACTGGTTGACTGACATCACGACCGGACGGCCCACGCTGGTCGTCGCCGAGGGCCTCCTCATGTATCTACCCGAACGCGACGTCCGCGAGTTGCTGAGCCGCCTGACCGATCAATTCGCCAGCGGCGAAATGCTTTTCGATACCGTCGCACCGTTCGGGCCGGTGTTGTCCAGGGTGTTCACCAAGGGAATCGTCAAGTGGGGAATCCGGGACGTGCGCGCTTTGGAAGCCTGGAATCCGCGACTGCATGCTTTGGAGCGCCGGCCGGTGCTCGCCGACCACGACAGGATTCCGGTGCGGCCGGTACGTCTGATTTACAAAGGGCTTTCGCGAATTTTCGGATCCTCCTACGACGTGCTGAACCGCTTCGGCTACTGACCCGTACCCGCCCATCGACTAGCGTCACTGTCATGCAGCTCACCGGCAAGACAGTTCTGCTCACCGGTGCGACCGGCGGCCTGGGCCGCGCGATCGCCAAGGCGCTCGCCGAGCGGGGCGCCCATCTGATCCTGAGTTCGCGCAAACAGCAAGAACTTGACGACCTGTCGGCCTCGCTCGTCGGCGACGGGCACCGGACGATCGTCAGCGATCTCGCTGACCCCGGCGCCGGCCTGGCTCTGCTCGGCGAGGCCGGCCCGATCGACGTGCTGGTCGCCAACGCGGCGCTGCCGGCCTCGGGCAAGCTGGACAGCTACACCGCCGAGCAGGTCGACCGCGCCCTGCGAGTCAATCTCGAGGTGCCGGTGCAGATGACCCGCGAACTGATCCCGGCGTTCGTCGAACGCGGGTCCGGCCACTTCGTCTACATCTCGTCGATCTCCGGCAAAGCGGCCACCGCCCGCGCGTCGCTGTACGCGGCAACCAAGTTCGGCCTGCGCGGCTTCGCTTTCTGCCTGCGGGATGACCTGCGCCCCGAAGGCATCGGCGTCTCGGTGGTCAGCCCCGGCATGATCGGCAACGCAGGCATGTTCGCCGAGTCCGGCGCCCCGGCTCCGGCGTTGATGGGCACCGGGACACCGGAACAGGTGGGCGCCGGTGTGGTCACCGCCATCGAACGCAATCGGCGCGAAGTGACGGTCGCGCCACTGCAGCAGCGACTGCTGGGACAGTTCGCCGCCACCGCCCCGGAAGTTGCCTCACGTCTGGCCGGAAACATAGCCGTGAAGGCAGCGGACCAAGTCGCGGCCGGACAAACCCACAAGCGGTGAAAATGTGATGGCATCCTGGCCTGGTGGGAGTGCTGTTCCGGTTACTCGAGCTGCTGTTGCTGATGCTGCCGCTGGTCGGCCTGATCGCGGCCGGTATCAAGGCGATCTCGTCGATGAACCGTCGGGCGACGCAGACCGCTGACACCGCGGACCAGAACGTCGGTGCCGATGACCTGGGCGGCGTCTCGGCGAGAAACCCCGCGGCGCACTGGCGGGCGATCCGGCGCGCGCTGGAGGCGCACGAGCAGACCGACGCACGCTGGTTGCAGTACGAGCTCGACGCGTCGCGCCTGCTGGACTACCCGCTGATGACCGATCTGCGGGATCCGCTGACCGCCGGCTTCCACAAGGCGAGGCTGCGTGCGGACCTGCACAAACCGCTGCGGGCAGAAGACCTCTTCGACGATCGTGACGCCGCGCGCCAGTATCTGGAGGCCGTCGAGGATTACGTCACGGCGTTCAACGCCGCGGAAGCCGAAGCGACCCGCCGGCGGCGCAGCGATTTCTCCGCCGAGGAAAATCAACGGCTGGCCCGGGCGCAAAGCCTGTTTCGGGTCGCCGCGGACAGCGGTGCGACAGCCCAGGAACGCCAGCATGCGTACGGGTTGGCGCGCACCGAGCTCGACGGCCTCATCGTGCTCCCCGACGCCACTCGCGCTGCAATCGAGCGTGCGATCGCCGGTGAGATCGACAGCTAGCCCTTCAGCCGCACCATGCGCGTGGTGGTGCTTTCATCGAGGTCGACGAGGTCACTGCGGGACCGCAGGAAATCGCTGAAAGACTTGAAGCCCAATGACTTTTCGCTGAACGACGGGTTCATCCGCTTCATCTGTGCCTTCACCTCGGAGTTGTGCAGCCAGTCCGCGTCGTCCTTTTCCTGGCCGATCCGCAGCGCCCGCTCGAGCAGCCCGGTCGCCGCGAGTTGCGGGTCCGGTGGCGGCGGCTCGTCCTCGGGTTCGGACGGACTTGCGTGCCGTCCGCGCTTGCGTGGTGGGGGTGTGGTGGGCGCGGTCGAGATCCCCGGCAGCGCGTCGTAGGTGACGAACTCGTCGCAGGCGGCGGCCAGCGATTGGCTGCTGGCCCCGGCCACGCCGATGCCGACAACGTAGCGGCCCAACCGTTTACAGCGCTGCGCCAATGCGATGTAGTCCGAATCGCCGCCGACGATCACGACGTGCGTGAGATCGGGCAGCCGGAACATGTCCTCGACGGCGTCGACTGCCAGCCGGATGTCGGCGCCGTTCTTGCCGTAGGCGGCTGCCGGGAAAAGCTGGACGAGGTCGACGGCGCGCCCGACCAGCTGGCCGTGGTAGTTCGCGTTCACCTCCGCTGACCAGTCGGCATAGGCGCGGGTGAGCACCAGCGTGCCGAACGAGGACGCGAAGTCCATGATCGCGCCGAGGTCGACGGTGGCGACCCGCAGCCGTTCCTTGTCGAGTCCCTTTGCTTTGTCTTTCTGGAATGTGCTGCGACCGTGGACCTGGTCGTAGCGGGAGATGACGATGTTGTCGAAGTCGAAGTAGACGGCCACCCGGGTCGCGCTGGAGTCGGTCACCCGGCCATCGTCCGTCATCAACCGATCATTCGGTAGACGGTGCCCCGCTCGTCGCGCACCCAGAGGGTTTCGTCCGCGCCGATCGCGGTGCCTTCAGCGATCAACTGGCGTTTGAGCACCTTGTGGGTGGCGGTGCTGGGCAGCTCGGCAGCGATTCGGACGTAGCGCGGGCGCGCTTTGGGCGACAGATCGGGTTGCTCGTCGAGGAACGCTTCGAAGGATTCCGGGTCGAAGGCGCCGTCGTCGTGCAGCACCACCGCGGCCATCACCTGGTCACCGACCCGCTCGTCCGGAACGGCATACACTGCCACCCGATTGACCGCGTTGTGCCGCAACAGGATTCGCTCGATCGGTGCGGCCGCCAGGTTCTCCCCGTCCACCCGCATCCAATCGGCGGTGCGCCCGGCCAGGTAGATCCAGCCCTCAGCATCGCGGTAGGCGAGGTCGCCGGACCAGTACATGCCGTGCCGCATGCGTTCGGCGTTCGCTTCGGGATCGTTGTAGTAGCCGGCGAACAAGCCCGAACCCGTCGTGTTGACCAGTTCGCCCACCGCTTCGTCGGCGTTGGCCAGCGCACCGTCTTCGTCGAACCGGGCGAGTGGGCACTCCGTGACGGTGTCGCTGTCGTACACCGCGACTCCGGCCATGCCTTTGCCGATCGAGCCCGACGGGGTGCCCGGTTCGCGCACCACGATGACCGCGTTCTCGGTGGAGCCGAAACCGTCCTCGACCCGGGCTCCGAAGCGGCGGCCGAACGCTTTGATGTCTTTCTCGTTGGCCTCGTTACCGAACGCCACTCGCAACGGGTTGTCAGCGTCGTCGTCGCGTTCAGGTGTGGCCAGGATGTAGGCCAGGGGTTTGCCGACGTAATTCATGTAGGTGACGTCGTACCGGCGGACGTCGTCGAGAAATTGGCTCGCCGAGAATTTCGCCGGCACGATGGCAGCGCCGGAGGCCACTGCGGGCGCCCATCCCGCGACCACTGCGTTGGAGTGGAACAGCGGCATGGACACATAGCAGGTGTCTGCAGAAGTCAGGGCGAAGCGCTCGGCCAGGTTGCGCCCGGAGAACACCGGCATCAGGTGCGGAAACTGCACGGCTTTGGGGTTGCCACTGGTCCCGGACGTGAAGATCATCATGAACGGGTCCATCATCTCGACCTCACGGTGGGGGACCAGCGGGCCGGCGCCCGCGACCATGTCCGTCCACTCCGCTGTCGAGGTGTCCAGGATCCGTGCCCCGGCCAGGTCCAGCCCGTCCAGCAGCCCTCGGTGCTCGGCGTCGGTGACGACGATCTGGCAGTCCGACCGCCGCACATCGGCGGCCAGCGCCTCACCCCGCCGCGTGGTGTTCAGTCCGCACAGGACATAACCGCCGAGCCCGGCGGCCGCCAACTGCGTCAGCATGTCCGGCGTGTTGGCCAGCAGCGACCCGATGTGCATGGGACGGTCCGGATCGGCGGCCGCCAGCAGGGCCGCGGCCCGCGCCGCCGATTCGGTGAGGTACTGACTCCAAGTCCATTGCAGCTCACCGTATTTCACTGCAATCGCGGAGTCTGACAGCCGCTCTCGCAGCAGTGCCTGGATCGTGTCGCTCATGAATTCGGTTCCGTCCGTAGTCGGGTCGCGCTGTGCTGCAGCTCGAGGTAGCTGCTGAGGATGTCGACGAGCACGCGACGTTCCTTGCTGGTGTCGACCGGACGGTGCATGACCAGTTGGTTGGCCACCATGCCGCGCAACGTGGTCAGCAGGTGCCCACCGATGGCCGCGCTCTGGGTGGGGTCCAGGTCGCGGTCCAGCTCCGCGCCCAGCGTGCTGAAAGCCTTGCCCAGACGTTTGATGTGCCCGGTCGCCGCGGCGCCGCGGGTTGCGCGGGTGCCGATCAGGATCTCGGTCGCCGCGCGTGCGGTGGGGCTCGACATCGCTTGCCAGGCAGCGGTTACCACTGCGCTCACCCGCTCCCGCGTCGGAGTGCCGGGCGTGGCGGGCGGCAACGATTTCAGCGCGTCCAGCAATTCGGCGAAACCACGGTCTACCACCGCCATCAACAAACCGTCGCGGTCGCCGAAATGGTATTGGATCACTCCCCAGGTGACCCCGGCGGTGTCGGCGATGTGCCTGCCGCTGGCCGCGGCAATGCCTTCGCTGAGCAGGATCTGGACGGTCACGTCGATCACCATCGCGCGGGTGCGCTGGGCCCTGATCTGATTGCCGTGCGCCGGCCGGGTCGGAGCGTTTCGCCGCGACATCATCGCGCGGACACCGAGGTGGAAAACATTGCGGATGTGATGTTATGACAACGCCGGCGGATGGGGGTAGACGGGACCGCATTCGGGCAGTGCCCGCCTATGCTTGCGGCAATGGCGGAGAAGACGACGTGCGCAATCATCGGGGGCGGCCCGGCGGGCATGGTCCTGGGTCTCCTGCTGGCGCGTGCGGGTGTGGACGTCACGCTGCTGGAGAAGCACGGTGACTTCCTGCGCGACTTCCGTGGTGACACCGTGCATTGCTCGACGATGCGGTTACTCGACGAGCTCGGATTGTGGAAGTCGTTCTCGGCCTTGCCCTTTACCGAGGTGCGCAAGGCCGCTTTCCGATCCGACGGACGCTCGGTGACCTACATCGACTTCGAGCGGCTGCGTCAACCGCACCCGTTCATCGCGATGGTGCCGCAATGGGACCTGCTGAACCTGCTCGCCGAGGCAGCCGGCGCCGAACCCACCTTTACGCTGCGGATGAACAGTGAGGTCACCGGGTTGATCCGGGACGGGGGCCGAGTCGCCGGAGTCCGCTACCGAGGCCCGGACGGGCCGGGCGAACTCCGCGCCGACCTCACCGTCGGTTGCGATGGCCGCTGGTCGATCGCGCGTCAGGAAGCCGGTTTGCCCGCCCACGACTATCCGGTGAAGTTCGACGTGTGGTGGTTCAAGTTGCCGCGCGACGACGACACGGAGTTCTCCTTCCTGCCGCGCACCGGCCCGGGCAAGGCTTTGGGTGTCATCCCGCGCGAAGGCTATTTCCAGATCGCCTACATCGGAGTCAAGGGCACCGACGCCCAGTTGCGCGCGCAGGGTATCGAGGCCTTCCGTCGCGACGTCGCCGAGTTGGTGCCCGAGGCCTCTGGTTCAGCGAACTCGGTGGACGGACTCGCGTCGATGGACGACGTCAAGCACCTCGACGTCCGGGTGAATCGACTGCGTCGCTGGCACTGCGACGGGTTGCTGTGCATTGGTGACGCCGCTCACGCCATGTCCCCGCTCGGGGGAGTCGGGATCAACCTGGCGGTACAGGACGCCGTGGCTGCCGCCACCATTCTGGCCGAGCCGCTGCTACGACGTCGGGTCACCGGCCGTCACCTGGCGGCGGTCCGGCGACGCCGTGTGTTTCCCACCGCGACAACCCAATTCGTGCAGCGGATGCTGCACCGGGGGCTGCTCGGCCCGCTGCTGCGCGGCGAGGACCCCGCACCGCCCGCTGCGCTGTTCCGGGTGATCGAACGGCTGCCATGGCTGTCGGTGGTGCCGGCATACTTCATCGGGGTGGGTGTGCTGCCCGAGCATGCACCGGCCTTCGCGCGCCGTCCGTGAACGCTACGCGAATCCTCTGATCCTTCAACGAATTTCCGGGAGCAGCCGGCGCACGGCCGCAGCCGGTCGATCGGACTCACCCCCGGCCGATGCCAACGACCGTTGTGGACCCTCGATCTCGACCACCAGGTGGCACGCCATCCCGGCACGATTCGGCCGCGGATCATTCGGGTATCCCACGAATACAAGGCTCGTCGCAACCGCTGAATGAGCCGAAGGGAATACGGTAATGAACATCAAGAAGATCACTGGAACTGCCCTGATCAGCGGCGCTTTGGTCGCCGGGTCGATGGGAATGGGCATCGGGACGGCGTCAGCGAAACCGCACGTGCCGGGACCCCCGCCGATTCCGCCGGGTCAGGTCGACGGATGGAAGCCTGCGCCTGGTCAGGTCAAGCAATACTGCCCGTGGCAGTCGCCGCCTGGACACTGGATCGGCGGACCGCACGGCATTCCCTGCACTTGAGTTCGGCCTGATCAACGCACATCTGTCGCAGGGTGGCTCTACTAATGTAGAGTGCACCCGTGCGACAACCCCGTCGACGGCGCCGTGGATAAGCGCCGCAAACCCAATCCCGCCGAGCGCCGCCGTGATCTCTGCGACGCGGCGATCCAGTTGTTGGCCGATGACGGCGCCAAGGGGCTCAGCCATCTGAAGGTCGACCGCAAAGCGGCGGTGCCCGCCGGGACGACGTCTTTCTACTTCCGGACCCGGTCCGCGCTGTTGCTCGCGGTCGCCGAACGCCTGGCCGAGTTGGATCTGGCGAACTTGCAGTCCGTGGCCGACGATCCCGACGCCGGCCGCGCGCAGCGATCGCCTTCGTTGCTGTCGCAGGTAGTGATCCAGTCCGGCCGGGAGCCGGAACTGTCCCGGACCCGGGCCAGATACGAGCTGACGATGCAGGCCGCGCGTGATCCTCAGTTGGCGGCCACGCTGGCCCAGGGAACCGACGCGTTCACCAAGCTGCACCGCGAAATCCTGGTGCAACTGATGCCCCATGGGGCGGAGCTGGAATCGGCCGTTGTGGAAGATCTGAGCAACGTCACGCTGACCTTCATCAACGGTCTGCTGCTGCGCTTCGCCCACGGCGACCGAATCATCGACAGCGCAGAGCAACTCGACCGGATCCTGGCGGCCATCGCCAGCGGTGTTCTCAAAAGCCCGATGAAGGGCCAATTGACCGGTGCCGGCGACCCCCCGCCGCCGCGCCGCCGCAACACCAAAGCACCGGGTTAGATGCGCGGATTCGGTCTTGCCACGGCACCCGGCGTGTGGTTCTCTACGAGTATAGAGAATGGCTTTCTATGACCTCGCCCGCAGCCCGGGTCGGGTCAAAACGCCAGTGGTAGGAGAGCTTTCGTGACGACAAGCACCGACAGCCAGGTCCGCTTCGACCCCTACGACGTCGGCCTGATCGCCGATCCGTACCCGATGTTCGCGCGGCTGCGGGAAGAGGCGCCGCTCTACTACAACGCGCAGTTCGACTTCTTTGCGCTGAGCCGGTTCGCCGATGTGAACAAGGCGCTCGTCGACCACGCCACTTTCAGTTCCGCGCGCGGTGCGATCTTGGAGCTGATCAAGGCCAACCTCGACATCCCGTCGGGATTACTGATTTTCGAGGATCCGCCGGTTCACGACGTGCACCGCAAGCTGTTGTCGCGCATGTTCACCCCGCGCAAGATCAGTGCACTCGAGCCGATGATCCGTGACTTCTGCGCGCAGTGCCTCAATCCCTGTATCGGCACCGGCCAGTTCGACTTCGTCACCGACCTTGGGGCTCAGATGCCGATGAAGGTGATCAGCGCGCTGTTGGGGATTCCCGAGAACGATCAGGAATATATCCGCGACCGGGGCAACGCCCAGCTGCGCACCGAAGCAGGCCAACCGATGCGGGCTGCCGAACAGGGCGTGTCGGTGGGGGAGCAGTTCGCGGCCTATATCGACTGGCGCGCAGACAATCCGTCCGACGACATCATGACCGAACTGCTCAACGTCGAGTTCGTCGACGAATCCGGCACCACGCGGCACCTGACGCGAGACGAAATCCTGGTCTATCTCAACGTGGTCGCCGGAGCGGGCAACGAGACGACGACCCGGCTGATCGGTTGGGCGGGCAAGGTATTGGCCGAGCATCCCGACCAGCGTCGCGAGCTCGCCCAGGATCCCGGACTGATCCCGCAGGCGATCGAGGAGTTGCTTCGTTACGAGCCGCCCGCTCCGCATGTTTCGCGGTACGTGACCCGAGACGTCACCTGGCACGGACAGACGGTGCCGGAGGGCTCGGTGATGATGATGCTGATCGGCGCCGCATGTCGGGATCCGCGCCAATTCGGGCCTGACGCCGACGAATTCAACATTCACCGCCCCGCTCGTCCGCACCTCACCTTCAGCGTCGGCACCCACTTCTGCCTGGGATCGGCCCTAGCTCGCCTGGAAGGACGTATTGCTTTGGAGGAAATCCTGAAACGCTTCCCGGAGTGGGAGGTCGATCTCACGAACGCGCATCTCAGCCCGACGTCGACGGTGCGAGGCTGGGAATCCATGCCGGCGCAGGTGTCTCGATGACCGGTCGGGTCGAAGGGAAGGTGGCGCTCATCAGCGGCGCCGCGCGCGGCCAGGGCCGCAGTCACGCGGTGCGCCTGGCCCAGGAAGGCGCCGACATCATCGCGGTCGACATCTGCGGGCCCGTCGAGAATCTCGCCTATCCTCATGCCACGCCCGACGATCTCGCCGAGACGGCCGACCTGGTGAAGGCACTCGACCGGCGCATCGTGACCGCCCAGGTCGACGTCCGCGACTACGACGCCCTCAAGTCGGCGGTGGACGGTGGGGTGGAGCAACTCGGCAGGCTCGACGTCGTCGTGGCCAACGCAGGCATCGGCACCTTCGGCAACAAGCTGCACAAGATCGGCGAGGACGTCTGGCAGGACATGATCGACGTCAACCTCTCCGGCGTCTGGAAAACCGTGAAAGCCGGTGTGCCACATATCATCGCCGGCAAGCGGGGCGGCTCCATCGTGTTGACCGGCTCGGTCGGGTCGCACAAGGCGCTTGCCTACACCGGACACTACATCGCCGCCAAGCACGGTGTGATGGGTCTGATGCGCAGCTTCGCCGTCGAACTGGGTCAGCACATGATCCGGGTGAACTCGGTGCACCCCAGCCAGGTCAACACCCCAATGACGATGAACGAGGTGACGTTTCGGCTGTTTCGGCCGGACCTGGAAAATCCCGGACCCGAGGACTTCGCGCCGTTCTCCCAGATGACGCACACGCTGCCGGTGCCGTGGGTGGAGGCCGTCGACATCAGTAACGCGGTGCTGTTCCTGGCCTCAGACGAATCCCGTTACATCACCGGTGTTTCGCTGCCCGTCGACGCGGGCGCACTGCTCAAGTAATCCCTGACTCAACCACGCAACAGAACTGGAGAACCCATGCCCGAATACGACTACGAAGAGATGAAGAAGGAAGCCGAGCAGTACATCAAGTTCGAAAAGGATGTGAAGAACCGGATCGCCTACATCACCTTCGACCGTCCCGACGCCCAGAACTCCACCACCTTGGGCATGCGGCAGAACTACGCCGACCTGATCCACAAATGCAACGTGGACGACGACGTCAAGGTGGTGGTGATCCGGGGTGAGGGCGAGGATTTCGGCAGTGGCGGGGATTTGCCCGAACAGCGCGGGATGCTCGAGAACCCGGGGATGCCGTTGTTGCACGAACTCGCGATCAACGACGACGATGTCAAATACCCACCGGGCGGGTCGTACCGGTACCTGTCCACCGTCACCGACTTCTACGCCAAGGCACGAGCCGGAAACCGCCCGCTTCAAGAACTACGCAAGATCAGCATCATCGAAGCGAAGGGTTACTGCTACGGGTGGCACTTCTACCAGGCTGGCGACGCCGACCTGGTGATCTCTTCGGACGACGCGCTTTTCGGTCACCCCGCCTTCCGCTACGTGGGCTGGGGTCCGCGGTTATGGTGGTGGGCCGAAACCATGGGGCTGCGCAAGTTCTCCGAGATGCTGTTCACCGGAAGGCCGTTCAGCGCCAAGGAGATGTACGACTGCGGGTTCGTCAACAGCGTGGTGCCCCGCGACAAGCTGGAAGCCGAGACCGAGAAATACGCCCTCGCCTGTTCGCGCTCCCGCCCCACCGACACCGTCGCCGTGCAGAAGACTTTCCTGGAGCTCTACAAGCAGCACAAGGGTGAATACTTCGGCAGCCTGCTCACCGGCATGGTGGAAGGAATGCTGCCGATGATCGCCAACGATGCGCAAGAGGTCGACCTGACCGCCGGCACCTTCGAGAAGGGTTTGAACAATGTGGTCAAGGACAACGACATGAACTTTCCCCCGGAGTGGCGGCTGAGCCGATCGGGTCGTCAGAAGCCCTGATCGCCGTGTCGGCCTTGACCGGCATCGTCGTCATCGAGTTGGACGACTCGGTGGCGGTCGAGTACTGCGGAAAGTTGTTGTCGGACTTCGGCGCCGAGGTCGTCAAGATCGAAGCGCCGGGGGTTGGCAGCCGCACCCGGGTCATGTCACCGGTCGTCGCCGAAACACGCGACGGCAGTGCGCTGTTCGGCTACCTGAACACCAACAAGTACTCGGTGGAGCTGGACGTCACCGATTCCGCGGGTATGCACCGTCTGGAGCGGTTGATCGGCGGAGCGGACGTCGTGCTGAGTGCGGGCGCCGCGGACTTCGCCGCCCGGCACCCAGCCGTGGTGTGCTGTTCGATCACGCCGTTCGGCGTGGGAGAGTTCGAGAACGCCAAGAGTATCAACGTGTTCCACGCCAGCGGTTGGGGCTACCACACCCCGAGTCATGCCGACCGCGCCGCGCCGCCGCTGCAGGGTCCCGGTCGATTTCTCGCCGACTATGAGGCCGGGCTCGACGCGGCATTGTGCGTCGTGTCCGCACTGCTGGGACGGCTGCGACGCGGCCAGGGTGAATCCATCGACGTCTCCGCACAGGCCGTGCTGGTGTCGCGAGCCGACTGCATCGTCGGTCGGTTCCTCGCCGGAGAGGATCCCGCCACCGGTGACCGCGGCGATTACGACCAGCGGGGCCCGGCGTCATTCTTCGCGTGCGCGGACGGCTTCGTCTATCTGTACGTGACCAACCGCGCGCACTGGCTGGGCATCAAAGCGTTGCTGGACCACCCGGTGTGGTTGGACGAGTTCGACGACGACTGGTTGGAGTTCTCGGTGACGGCCGCGAAGGTCGACGCTTTCCAGCGTGGATTCGCCGGATGGGTTCGCAACCTGGACAAGGAGTCCGCTGCCGAACGCGCACAGCGGCTGGGGGTTCCGCTGGTCCCGGTCAACGACGCCGAGGATCTGCGTCGATCCGCTCAGTACCGGCACCGCGGCTTCTTCCGAACGTTGCGGCACCCGGTGCTGGGCACCGGATCCTATCCCGGCGTCCCGTATGCGCTGAGTGCCTCTCCTGCCGAACTCGTCTCCGCCGCACCAACTCTCGGGCAGCACACCGATCAGATCCTGCACCGCCCCGATCGCCGCGTCGGACCGGCGCCGCGGTCGCGGCCCGCCCGGCTTGGCACGGAGCGCGGCGGACCACTGCAAGGGGTGCGGGTCGTCGAGCTGACCAAGGTGTGGGCCGGCCCATACGCGGGAAAGTTGCTGGCGCTGTTGGGTGCCGAAGTGATCAAGGTCGAGACCGCGAGCAGTCCCGAGGAGATGCGCGCCTACGGGGGGACCGACATCGACCACGCGCCCTACTTCCTGAGCATCAACCCCGAGATCCGCAGCGTCGACCTCGACATCAAGACGCCGGACGGACGGGCGCGACTGCGTGAGCTGATCGCGCAGAGCGACATCGTGATCAACAACCTGCGCCCTGGGGCTATGGAGCGCCAGGGTCTGGGTTTTCAGGATCTCGCGGCGATCAATGCGGACATCATCGCGGTATCGATCAAAATGTGGGGCAACGACGGTCCGCAAGCGCATCAGACCGGGTATGCGCCGTGTTTCGCCGCGTTGGCCGGGCTCGCCGCGCTGGTGGGTTATGCGGGTGGTCCGCCGCTCGGGATGAGCATGCGTTACGGCGATTCCACGGTCGGTGCGGCCGCGGCCTATGCGGCCGTGGTGGCTTTACTGCATCGCGAACTCACCGGCACCGGTCAATTCGTCGACGTGTCGGCGGTCGAGACGCTGTCCTCGATGATCGGGGACAGCCTGCTCGAACAGAGCCTCACCGGAAAGCCGCTGGTACCCGTCGGCAACACCAACCCCGACATGTGCCCGCACGGTTGCTACCCGTGCGCGGACGACACGTGGATCAGTGTGGCCATTGCCGATGACGCTGAATGGCAACGGTTTTGCCGGGTGCTCGATGCGCCGCTGCTGGCAACCGAGACGCGCTACGCGACGTCGGGCGGTCGGCTCCGGCACGCGCAGGAGCTGGATGCCGAAATCGCGCTGCTTACCCGACACCACGAAGCCGCCGAACTCAGCGGCCGGCTGCGCCGAGCGGGTGTCGCGGCGTGCAAGAGCGCCACCTCGTTGGATGTGATCAGCGACCCACGGCTCTGGGACCGCGAGCTGTACCGGTTCGTCAGCGATCATCGCGAGGGTCAGCGCCCGATCGTGGGACCGTCCTGGCGGATGGCCCGTGACCCGGCGCAGATCACGCGCGGCGCACCGAACCTGGGCGAGGACACCGAATATGTGCTGCGCGAGATCGTGCGCACCGAACCACGATCGGATGCCCGAACATGACGGCAAAACTGGCCGGCACCGCGGCACTGGTGACGGGCGCGAGCAGCGGCATCGGTGCTGCGACGGCGAAAGCGCTGGCCGCGCAAGGCGCCGCGGTGGCGTTGTTGGCGCGGCGGGCCGACCGCCTGCGGGCCCTGCAGGCCGAAATCGAATCCAGCGGCGGCACAGCGCTTCCGGTGCCCGCGGACGTCACCGATGCCGAGCAGGTAGCCGCCGCCGTCGAACGCGCCGTGACCGAGCTGGGCCGGCTCGACATCGTGGTGAACAATGCCGGCCTGATGCAGCCGGGAGCCGCGACCGAGGCATCACTGCGGGACTGGGACGACATGGTCGCGGTCAACGTCCAGGGGGTGCTGTACGTCACCCGTGCCGCCTTGCCGTATCTCGTTGCGGCGGCTGCGGATTCACCGCGTGGGGTGGCCGACCTGGTCACCGTCAGCTCCACCGCGGGCTGGGTGGCCCGGCCGGGCACAGCGGTCTACTCGCTGACGAAATTCGGTGTCAACGCGTTCAGCGAGGGCATCCGGCAGGAGATGATCGCCAAGCGGGTCCGGGTCGGGGTGGTGGGACCCGGGACCGTCGACACCGAGATCTTCACGCATCTGGCCGCGCCCTCCCGCGACGCGTTCGAGCGGCAAACCGCCGATATGGTCAAGCTCGTTCCGGAGGACATCGCAGATGCCGTGCTGTACATGGTCACTCGTGACCGGCGGGTGGCGGTCAACCACATGCTGGTGCGTGCGGCCGAGCAGACCTGGTGATGGACGACCGATGGATCCCCGGCGACGACAGCGGGCTGCTGATTCCCCTAGAGCCCAGCGCGTTACGTGACAGCGGCCCACGGTTCTTGACCGACGCATTCCGGGCGTCAGGGGCGTTGGCGGCCGACAACTTCGTCTCCGACGTCACGGCTTTCGACGAGATCGACGCCGGCAGTACCGGACGCAAAGCGGCACTGTCGGTCGAATACGCCAGCCCCGGCCCGGCGCTGCATACCGAGTTGTTCGTGAAGTTCTCCCGTGATCTGCGGAACCCGATTCGGGATCGCGGCAAGACGCAGATGGAGCCGGAAGTCCGGTTCGCGGCGCTGTCCCGCGCACCCGCGTTCCCAATTTCGGTGCCCCACGCGCTGTTTGCCGACTATCAGCGGGCGAGCGGCACCGGAATTCTGATCACCGAGCGGATAGAGTTCGGCCGCAACGGGATTGAGCGTCAATATCACAAGTGCCTCGACTACGAGATGCCCGCGCCCGCCGAACACTATGGAGCACTGTTGGCCGCGCTGGCCCGGCTGGCGGGAACTCACCGCTCCGGTCGGTTGCCGACATACCTGACCGCACACTTTCCGCTGGACGTACGGGGCGCCACGGTGGGGGAGCGCCGTGTGCTCAGTACGGACCAGCTCGAACGCAGGTTGTCCCAGCTGGCTGATTTCGTCGACGTCGCGCCTGGGCTGCTGCCCGCGAACGTGGCGGATCCGATGTTTGTGGCCCGGCTGCGCGAGGACGTGCCACGCATCGCCGAGCACGAGGGCACCGTAATGCGGTTGCTCGCCAACGACTCCGACTACGTTGCGCTGTGCCACTGGAACGCCAACGTGGACAACGCCTGGTTCTGGCGCGACCCCGGCGGCGTGCTGCGCTGCGGATTACTGGACTGGGGCTGTGTGGGCCAGATGAACCTCGGTATGGCCATCTGGGGAGCCATGTCGGGCGCCGAAACCGACTTGTGGAACGATCATTTCGACGCGCTGCTGCGGCTGGTCGCCAACGAAGTGCGCGGTCACGGCGGACCGGAGTTGGACCCGGACAGGCTGCGCCGCCACACCCTGCTCTATGCGGCCGCGATGGGTGTCGCCTGGCTGCTGGACGTACCGGCGTTGATCGGCAAGCGATTCGGCGCGGACGTTCCCGTTGAACGCAAGGACCCGCGCATCAGGGACGACGAAAGTGTTCGCGCGCCACTGCAGATGTTGTCGAATCTGCTCAACCTGTGGGAGCGGCACCGGGTTGGTGAGTTGCTCGAAGTAGCTCTGGCCGAAGAAAAATCAGCACGGCGCTGAGCTATAGCTGCTCCAGGACGCGGCGATTACGCTGACGCTGAGGGGTCGTGATGAGTTCCAGCGTGTTTCCTGCCGCGGGGTGAGGCGCGTCGGCCGCTGCACGGTTTTCGGTGTGAAACGTTGGATTCGATTGTGAAGTCACGGCTTTCAGAGTGAGCCCAGGGCGGGGAAATCGGCAAAAATCCCGCCCAGGCTTCACCCGCAACGCCAAGGATTCACACTCAAAACCCAGGCTTCACGCTCACACGGCAGCAACTGGTGTCGCTGCTGACGTTGTTAACCGGGCTTCTTCAGATGCGGCCCCAACATCTGGTGCCACGCCTTCGACATGTTGCGGAACTCCTCCTCGCAATTGCCGGCGCGGTCTTCCGGCAGGTCTCCGGAGCTGACGATGTCGGCATTGGCGGTGGTGTCCGACCCGTAGATCCAGCACTCCCAGTTGTACATCCGGGTGATGTCCATCGAATGCCCGTCCCAGAAGGGAAGCTCGTTCGCATCGCCCGCTTCCCTGGCGCTGAGCTTCCAGTCCTGCGCGGTATCGGTCGCGATGCGCACCCCGTTGGGGTAGGGCTTTCCGTCTGCGCCGGGGTCCAGCAGTTCAAAGGCCGACAGTTGGTCGGCGACGTCCTCTTCCCGCCCGGTGAACGCGAGCTCGTAGATGGCCAGGGTGGCGTGGCCGAGCTCGTGATAGAACCCCGAAATCGTCGCGTTGACCGCGGCCAGCGCCGGATTGGGATTCTCGAATCGCGCGAATCGCGTCTCGCTCTCTTGGATGTCCTCGTAGCAGAGTTGGATCTCGTTGAGGTTGGGGTCCCAGTAGTCGTTGGCCTCACCGCATTGTTTGCCGACCGCCCCGACGTCGTGCGGCAGGTTCAGGGTGTCGTTGACGTGCCCGGCGACGCTCTCCAGCAGCTTGGCGTCAACCATCAATTGGCGGCCGCGCTGCGCCTCGGGGGTGGTGGCGTCCTCGTAACGGATTGTCATCTTGGCCGCCACCGGGGGCTCGTTGGTCGCGGTGATAGACGTGGTCTCCGCCGATTCGGCCGCCGGCGACCTGTCGTCGGAATGGTGCGAGGTGCTCTTCGACCCGCTGCACCCGGCCGCCAGCAGTGCGGCGCAGGCGGCGACGACGATGACTGGCCTGCGCATGCCGCTGGCCCCCTTCGATGATGCGGTGCCGTTTCTCGTGGTCTGCCCGGGACCGGTGAGAACGTTACGACACTCGGCCTCGAGAAAGAGGGTAAACGCCGCAGCGAGATGGGCGTTTCGCGGCGTAGATCCGCTGCGCGGCGAACCCGGTCAGCAGGTCGTTGAACGGTTTTCGGGACGGCTCAAGGATTCGACAGGAGCAGTATCACCCGGCCCCCGGATGTCGGCTCGGGGAAGGCGCTTTCGTCGAAGCCGTAATACCGCCGCTGCTCGGCGGTGATGTCGTCGACCACCTTCCCGGTGGCCTGCAATGCCCCGCCGCGGACGTCGGCCATCACCCCCCGGAAGTCGGGCACCGACAACGCCTCGGCCAGCAACAATGCGTCACCGCCGGACGGGAGCCGCACCAGCACGCCGGCGCCCGCATAGTTGTTGCCGCCTCGGCCGGTGCCCCGCGGCGCCCAATAGATCGGACCCGACGTCACCGTCCCCCGCACCCGCCGGTAGTCGCCGGGATGCTGCGCGTCGACGACGGTGACGACGGGCAAGGCGGCGATGGTGCGTTGCTCCTTGACCCACATGACGCCGAGCGGGAGACAGACGATCGCGTACATCATCGCCAACAAGACGAGCACCGGCTTCCACGCGATCTCCCAACCCAGGCGGGCCTGCGAGATCGGCATTCCGGCGAGCTGCTCGTCGAGGTCGCGGCGCCCGAACCGGAAGACGTACCAGGACAGCACGCGCGCCAGCGCCATGACGGCGAGAATGGTGAGTCCGACGATGCCGCAGACCCGGAAGTAGAACGTGCTGTCGCCCTGGTTGGCAGTCGCGGCGACCATCACGGCCGGGATCGGTGCCGTGAGCAGCAACAGCAGGGCGTAGGACGGGTGGCTGGTCAGAAACGGATAGGTCACCGTCCAGGCCCGGTTCCCGCCGTAGACGGTTACCGGCCCCACGTCGGCGTGGACCGTCGGCGTCCAGGATCCCTCGACCATTCGGGGCTTGACCAAGGACCGTACGAACAGAGCCCCGAAGATCAGCGCGACGACCAGGGCTCCCCAGAACACCGTGTCGAGTCGTTCACCGGTGCCGGGCACCCCGAAAGCGCCATGGATGTCGATCAACTTTCCGATGAAGAACATCAACGGCAGCGCGAAGAGCAACTCCAACAGCCAGACTTGGATCAGCTGCGGGATGCGGGAACCGAGTCGGTCGAAGGCCAGCACCCGTCGCCACAGGAACTGCCCGGCACCCATGACGCAAGACCCTATCGAGCCCGGATACGCCCGGGTTTGACGACAGCGGCTGCGTCGACCACGCAACCACTGTCGATCTGATTACGGTGGTGGTTGAATTAGCCGACTTTGTCCGGGGGTCGGTCTTGAATGAGAAGGTGATGCACCCGTTGCACTCCTACGAGGCGCCGCGTGACACCGCTGGGGCGGCGCGGCTGAGGTTCACGTGCTGATCGGCCGGTTCATCTATCGGTTTGCGCTGCTGATCGTCGGTGTCTGGGCGCTGTGTGCGGTAGCGGGCAACAGCCTCACTCCGCCGCTCGAGCAGGTCGTCGCCGACGAGGACCAGACGTTCATGCCGTCGGGCACCGCCACATCGTTGGCGGTGCAGCGTTCGGCGGCGGCCTTCGAGCGAGCGCCCACCGACAACGTCGACTACCTGATCCTGGCGCGCAACGGAACTCTCGACGACCGGGACCGGGCGTTCTACGACAAGCTGGTGGCGGCCCTGCGCGCGGACACCGCGCACGTCCTGCAGGTGACGGATTGGTGGCAGGTACCGGTCACGGCGGACGCGGCAATGAGCGAGGACCGTCATGTGATGACCGCGCCCCTGCGGTTGGTGGGCATGATCGGCACCTCGGAAGCCGTCGACTCGATCAACGCGGTGCGCGCGGTCGTCGCGCAATCGCACCCGCCCGACGGTTTGCGTGTCTACGTCAGCGGACCCGGCGCCACCATCATGGACGAGTTCGAGGCAATCGACCGGCAGACGCAGGTCATCACCGCCACGACTGTCGTGGTGCTGCTCGTCCTGCTGCTGATCGTCTACCGGTCGATGATCACCGCGATGGTGCCTCTGGTGTCGGTCATCGTCGCGCTGGCCGTGGCCAAGCCGGTGGTGTCCCATCTTGCCGCCCAGGAGCTCATCAGCATTTCGCTGTTCTCGCTGTCGGTCAGTGTCGCGGTGGCCGTCGGGGCGGGGACCGGCTTCGCCATCTTTCTGATCGGGCGCTACCACGAACGCCGACGACAGGATCTCCCGCCGGTTGACGCGCTGGCCGACGCGTACCGGGCGGTGGCGCCGGCGATCGTGGGCTCGATAATCATGGTCGTCGCGCCGTTGGGTGCCTTGGCGTGGCTCAGCCTGTCCCGGATCAGCATGTTCGCCACGACCGGGTTTCTGTGCGCGATCGGCGTGCTCGCGACGGGCCTGTCGGCGCTGACCCTGACGCCGGCCATCGTCGCGCTCGCCGGCCGGGCGGATCTGATCAGACCGCCGCAGGCAGAACGACTCAGGCGCCGGTGGCGACGAATCGGAATCCAGGTGGCGCGTTGGCCGGCGCCGATTCTGGTCGCCAGCGGCATCCTGGTGCTGATCCTGATCATCGGTCTGCCCGGTGTGCCGATCGGGTGGGACGAAATCACGGCGACCTCGGCCAAATCCGAATCCCGCCGTGGCTACGACCTGGTCGACCGGCACTTCCCGCCCAACCAACTGCTGCCCAACGTCGTCACGATCGAGACCGACCACGACATCCGCAACCCCGCCGGCGTGACCGCCATCGAACAGATCACCGGCACGGTCATGGCGATCTCGGGTGTGCGCATGGTGCAGTCCGCCAGTCACCCGGGCGGAATGGTCTCCAAGCAGGCCGCTTTGACCGCGACCGGAGGCAATGTCGGTGACCGCCTCGACGAATTCGGCGACCTGGTCGCGGCACGGGACACGACCTTCGTCAAACTCGACGCCGCGGTGGGCGAGCTGGTCCACGGACTCGATCTGATTCAGTCCGGCGCTTATGCGGGTAGTTACGCGATCGGTGGTGTCAGCCTGGCGGTTCATCTGACGCAGGAAGCCGTCACCAAGATCCGGGATCGTTCCGCGGAAGTCTCCGAGATCTTCGATCCACTGCGCCGGTTCGTCGGCGCGATCACCGGCTGCCGCACGACTCCGGTGTGTTCGGCCGCTCAGGAGGCGGTGCAGTGGTCGGGCGCCGTCGTCGAGGGCTCGAACAACCTCGTCGACACCGCCGAACAACTCGCCAAGCAGATCGCCGACGCGGCAGCGGTGTCCGGTCTACCGGGTTTGCCGAGTGCGTTGCTGGGTCTCAGCGGCCAGATGGACCAGACGCGGGCGCTGGCCGCGAGTGTGAAGGAGGTGCTGAACCACCCCCGTCCGGTATCGGCGCAAGAACTGCCGACCTACCTGCACAGCCTCGTCTCCATCTCCCAGGGCAGCCCCGGCGTCGACCTGTACGCCTCCCGGAAAATCCTGACCGACCCCAACATGCGTCCCGCGCTGAATGAGTTCTTCTCGCCGAACGGTCATGCGACCCGGCTGTACGTCTACGGCAACGGGCACGAGTGGGGGGACGAGGGTGCGGTACGCGCCCGGGCGATAGCCGCTGCGGTTGCCGATGCAACCCGGGACGGCACTTTGAAATCCACCGCTATACAACTCACCGGCGTCGGACCGGTCACCCGCGACCTTCAAGACGTCATCGGCGGTGATCTGGTTCTGCTGGCGGTGCTGACGTTCGGCGTGATCCTGTTCATCTCCGCAGCGCTGTTGCGCAGTCCGATCGCCGGTTTGGTGGTGCTGGGCACCATCGCGACGTCCTATGTCTGTGCCCTCGGTGCCAGCGTGCTGATCTGGCACCGCCTGCTGCAGCACGAATTGCACTGGTCGGTACCGCCGATCGCGTTCGTGTCGATGGTCGGCATGGCATCCGGGGGGAATCTGCTGTTCGCCCTGCGCATCCGCGAGGGACTGCCGGCGGGCCTGCGCACCAGCATCATTCGCGCGTTCGCCGCGACGGGCGGGGTGGTCGCGGCCGGGGGAGTGGTGGTGGGAATCACGATGATCGCGCTGGCCCCGAGCAGTGTGTTGAGCGTGTCGCAGATCGGCGTCACGGTAGGCCTCGGGCTGTTGCTGAACGCCCTGGTGGTGCGCGCGTTCGTGCTGCCGGCCATGATGGTGGTGCTCGACCGCTTTCTCTGGTGGCCACGACGACCGGTCGCCGCCGAGGAGGAACTCGAGCCGGTCGGTGCGTGAATCTATTTCTGTCCCAACATTTTTGGGAGGAAAGACGCTATGAGCTTGCGGCTGGAAGGCCAGGCCGCGGTGGTGGTCGGCGGCAGCCGCGGTATCGGGCGTGCGGTCGCCGAATTGCTCTGCAGTCTGGGTGCTTCCGTGGTGGTCAACGGCCGTGACCCGGATGCCGTCGCGCAGACCGTGGACGCGATCACCGCCGCCGGCGGTCAAGCCGTTGCGGTCAGCGGGGCGGCCGACAACGAACGGGTCGCCGCCGCGTTGATCGAGACCTGCACGAGTTCGTTCGGCCGGCTGGACATCCTGGTCAACTGCGCCGGTATCGCAGAACCGCCGCAGTCCTCAATCCTGCGGATCAGCCCGAAGGAGTTCGATCTCCTGATCGGTTCGCATCTGGGCACGGTATTCCACACCTGTCGGCTGGCGGCGCCGCTGATGGCAGAGCAGGGCCACGGCGCGATCGTCAACACCGGATCGGCGGCGTTCCTCGGCGACTACGGGGGCACGGGCTATCCCGCCGGCAAAGGTGCAGTGAATGCGCTGACGATGGCGATCGCCGCGGAGCTGAAAGCCGACGGAGTGCGGGCCAACGTGGTGTGTCCCGGCGCACGGACACGCCTGTCGACCGGACCCGAATACGAATCGCACATCGCCGATCTGCACCACCGCGGACTCCTCGACGAGATGACGATGCGCGCGTCGCTGCACCCCGCTCCCGCCGAATTCGTGGCACCTCTCTACGGGTACCTCGCGGGGGATCTCGCGCGTGACGTCACCGGTCAGATCTTCGTTGCCGCAGGGGGTTTCGTCGGCCGATACCAGCGGCCGGAGCCGCAGTTGCTGGGCTACCGCGACCACAACGTCAGCCCGCCGTGGTCGCTGGCCGAGTTGCACGAGATGATCGGCGCTTCAGCTACCCGATGAGCGAGAAGAGCAGCACGAGCGCGACGTAGCCCACGGTCACCACCGCGGCCCCGGTGAGGCTTATTCCCGGCGGCGCCCCGTCGATCGGATCGAGCCAGCGCCTGAAGGGCCGTGACGCGGCCGGGACGAGAACCCATTGCAGCAGAACGACACTGACGACGTTGCCCACGAAGACTGCCGGCGACTGCGCCAGCCCGAGCCGATCGAGCGCGGGCGCCAAGTATGCGGAGAGCAGCATCACCGTCGGGTAGAGGCACAGCACCACCAGCATCGCCGTCTTCCAGCCCGGCGTGATCTTCGTCTGGCCGTCGGCGATGCGGACGGTCGAACCGAACGGCGCACTGCGCGGCAATTCGGCGAAGTCGCGGGTCAACTCGTCGCGCAGGCGCGGCAACGCTTGGCGACGTTCCTGGGAGCGCATCCATCCGCTCAAGTGCCGGGCGGAGCGGAAGCGGAGCAGCGACATCCATTGCCCGGACGGGTCCGCCGGAAACAGCGCGGTTCCCTCGTAACCGGGAAACGCCGAGCTCACCAGCGTCAGATCATGTTGCGCGGCTACGAATTCGGCGTCCTTACCCGCAGCCACGTCGTGCAGGAAGACGGCCGCGCTGTCCGGCGGAAGCTCGCCGTGTGCCAACACCAGGTCGGCCGCCGACCGCCCGAATCCGTGGGTCAAACCTTCGGCGAGCGCTTCGCGACGGTCGGCCCCGTCCAGCCAGGCGTCCAGCGTGTCGGCGCTGTCGAACGAGACCGCGACGGCGTAATCCAGCTCTTCGCCGTGCCGCACGGATTGGCGCGCGCCGAGGAAGCCCGCAGCGCGACGAGCCGATGCGCAGTAGCCATCCACCCACCGGTCGAAAGCGCCGGGATCGGTTGGTGGGTGGAAGATGGAAATCGCGGTGGCACCAGCTGTCATGTCAGTTGTCTACCACCGCCGTCGTACGAGGATCCGGACCGACTCGGCAGTCGAACAGCTCGCCGGCCGCGGGCCATCGGTTTAGTGAATCGATCAAGCGGGTAAGCGTCGCGGGACCCCGGGGCGCGGACTCGACGGGGAGCCGGGGACTTCGGGCGAAATCTGCACGCCATCTATTGAGCAGGCGACTAAATGGAACGTTTAAGCGGACTTGATGCATTTTTCCTCTATATGGAGACACCGACGCAACCGTTGAACGTGTGCTGCGTCCTGGAACTCGATACGTCGACGATGCCGCGCGGCTACAGCTATGCCCGGTTGCGGGCTGCGCTGACCAAGCAGGTCAAGGCAGTCCCGGAGTTCCGCATGAAACTGGCTGATACACAGCTGAATCCGGATCACCCGGTGTGGGTCGACGACGAGGACTTCTCGTTGCGACGCCACCTGCACCGGGTCGCGGTGCCAGCGCCGGGAGGCCGCCGGGAACTTTCCGAGATCTGCGGACACGTCGCGGGGCTGCCGCTGGACCGCGATCGCCCGCTGTGGCAGATGTGGGTGATCGAAGGCGCCGCACACCCGGAGAAATTGACCGTGGTGCTCAAAGTCCATCACGCCGTGGTCGACGGAGTCGCCGGAGCGAACCTGCTGGCGCAGCTGTGCAGTTTGCAGCCCGAGGCGCCCGAACCCTTGCCGGTCCGCGGAGCCGGGCCGGCAACTGCGCTGCAGATTGCCGGTAGCGGGTTGTGGAACTTCGCGAAGCGACCGCTGCGACTGGCGACGGTGGTGCCGGCGACGGTGCTGACGCTTTTGCAGACGGTGCTGCGAGCGCGTGAAGGCCGCACCATGGCCGCACCGTTCAGCGCTCCGTCGACGCCGTTCAACGGCACGCTGACGCGTTACCGCAACATCGCTTACACCCAACTCGACATGCGCGACGTCAAACGGGCGAAGAACAGGTTCGGGGTGACGGTCAACGACGTGGTGGTGGCGTTGTGCGCCGGGGTGTTACGCCGCTTCCTCTTGGAGCGGAACGAACTGCCGGACATTCCGTTGGTCGCCACGGTGCCGGTGTCGGTGCGGGAGAAGTCCGACCGTCCGGGACGCAATCAGACGACGTGGATGTTCTGCCGGATGGAGAGTCAGATCAGCGACCCGGCCGAGCGTATTCGCGCGATCGCTGCGGGAAACAACGCCGCCAAAGACCACACCGCAGCCATGGGCCCGACCCTGTTGCACGACTGGACCGAGTTCGGCGGGCAGACGATGTTCGGCGCCGCCATGCGGATACTGCCGCGAATTCCGTTGAGCACCAGCCCCGTCTACAACTTGATCCTGTCCAACGTGCCGGGACCGCAAGGGCAGCTGTATTTCTTGGGTAGCAAGATCGACTCGATGATCCCAGTCGGCCCGCTGCTGGGCGGCGCCGGTCTCAACATCACCGTCATGTCGCTCAACGGCGAACTCGGTATCGGCATCCTGTCCTGTCCCGACCTGCTGCCCGATCTCTGGGAGATAGCCGACGCGTTCCCGGATGCGCTCAAAGAACTGCTCGAGTGCCCCGACCGCCGCGCCCGCCCGGTGGACGGTGACGAATAGGGTTGCAGCGCAGCCTTTTCCGGATCTCAGTACCGGTATCCGGTGCTGGTGCCCAGCACCTCGACGGCCGCATTGATGTTCGGGATGACCGATGCGCCGTAGCGTGCCACGATCTGACTGAGCGAACGGGTGATGTGCGGACCGACGGCGTCGGCCAGCAGGGTGTCTTCGGCGATGACGATCCCGTTCACGATGTGACCGGCGAGCAGTCGTCCGTCGCGGGCGACTTCGTAGCGCCAGTCGCCGATCTGGATGCGCTCCGGATTGGACGAGAAGATGCCACGTTTGGCCGGTGTGTGTATCACTTCGGGCAGCCCGGCGAACACCTTGACCACCAACGCGACCCCGCCGGGACCGGCCAGCGCGCCCGCGACGGTGCGGCTGACCCGTTCGGTGTCAAGGTCACTCATCACTTGTCCATCGGCAGCACGAAGGTGGGCTTGATGGTCTCGCCACTTCCGGTGCGCCGCACCGCAGTTCCCGCGGTGTAGAACTCCACCGTGTGGTGACCCCAGGCGTAGTTGGAGACCGCGAAATGCACCCCGACTACACCGGTCGCGCCGTCGCGCTCCGCCTCGGTCTGCATGCGTGACATCGCCAGCTCGCGTGCTTGATAGTTTCCCTGCGTCCACTGCGGCATCTCCATGTTGCGGCCGATCTGCCGCAACGTCTGCATGAAACCCTGCACGGCGATGTGAAACACGCAGTTGCCCATCACAAACGCCACCGGCGTGAACCCGGAACGCAGCAACGTCACCATGTCTTGGCCCGACAGGTGGCTGGAGAAAGCCTGACCATTGGGTCGCCGGAACGCGCCCGGCTTGTCGGTGTAGCGCACCGCGGTGCCGACCGCCATGAACTCCAGGTGTTCGCCGCCCTCGCCGTGGTGGCGCCAGTTCAGTCGGACCCCGACAATGCCGTCCGCCTTGAGCGCGTCGGCCTCGGCCTGCATGCGCGCCATAGCATTCCAGCGCGCCCGGTAGGTCGCTTCGGTGAGCACGCCCAACTCCTGTTGCTGCCTCATGCCGGTGAACTGGAACCCGACGTGGTATACGGAGACACCCATCACCAGCTCGATCGGCTCGAACCCGGCGCCGTGCAGCAGCGCGAACTCGTTGATCGACAGATCCGACGTGAACGACTTCTCGGCATGCGACAACCGTTCGCTGGCGACCGGATCGAGCGAGGTTGGCTCCATGGGCAGGCGTCCCTTCTCTGGTTTGCGTCAGCGTAGCGAGGGGCTCACGGAGTGAGGGTGATCGCCTCTTCGGGACAATTCTGCGCACCCGCCAGCGCGTGCTGCTCCAGCTCGCCCGACACCTCCTCGACCCGCACGATCGAATGCCCGACGTCGTCGGCGTCGAAGACGTCGGGAGCGAGCGAATAACACCGGCCATGGCCCACGCAGCGGTCGGCATCGACCGCGATGTGCTTCACCGCGCCACCGGGAACGTTAGCGGGAGCGCCTCGACCGAGCGCAGCGCGGCGGTGTACTTCAGTTCGGTACCCCGCGGAATCTCGTAATCGGGTATGCGGCGGTGGAATTCGCGTAGTGCCACCCGCAACTCCATGCGCGCCAGGTGGGACCCGAGGCAGCGGTGTGGGCCGCCCCCGAAGGCGCGGTGCCGATTCGGGTTGCGGTTGAAGTCCACCGATTCGGGATCGGGGAACTCGGCCGGGTCGGTGTTGGCCGCACCCAGCAGCGGGCTGACCCGGTCGCCCTTGCTGATGGGGCAGCCGCCGACCTCGACGTCCTGCATGGCCACGCGGACGACGCCCGGGACCGGTGTCTCCCAGCGGAGTAACTCCTCGACGGCATGCGGGAGGATGTCGGGCTGCTCGACGAGTTGATGCCGGTGTTCGGGGTGTCGGGCCAGATATACGAAGAAGCAGTCCAGCGAATCGGTGACGGTGTCCAGTCCGGCGATGAGGAACAGGAAACAGATGTCGAGCAGCTCTTCGCGGGTGAGGGTTGCGCCCTTGTCGTCTTTGAAGTGGGTCGCGATCATTGCGGACAGGACGTCGTCGCGAGGACTGGCGATATGGTCGTCGATGGCGCGGTCGAAATATTCGTAGATCTGTTGCGCCACTGGCGCTGAGGCCGCATGCCGTTCGTCCCAGTCAGCCGCGCCGTCCGGCCGGATGACGCCGTCCTTCCACTCCAGGAACTGGTCGAGATCGTCCAGCGGCAGGCCGAGCAACTGCAGGAACACCGTGCAGGGCAGCGGCACCGCGAACTCGGTGTGGAAATCGCATTCGCCGCGACCGGCGAAGTTGTCGATCAGCTCGTTGACCAGCGCCGTGACCTGCGGTTCGCGTCTGGCCATTTCCCGTGGCGTGAACAGCGGATCCAGGATGCGCCGGTACTTGGCATGGTCGGGCGGGTCGATCTGCAGCGGGATCAGCGGACGTATGGTGCCGAGATCGACCGCGTCCATGTTCGACGAGAACAGATCGGTCCGCTTGAGCGCCATCTCGATGTCGGCAAGCCGGCTCAGCACCACCGCCTGCGGAGACCGGAACACCGGGGCCGACTCGCGCAGCGCTTTGTACATCGGTTGCGGCTCGGCGAGACCGACGATGGACTGGTCTACATACTCCTGGTCGACGAACCCCTCGGCTTCGGTCATGTTGTCAGCCTGGCACCGCCGCCGACGGGGGGCAATTACCTTTTCATTTCTCAGCCGGCGTCGCTGCTTCGTCGGTGCAGAAACGAAGCAATCGCCCGCAGCACACCGCGCAACGCGTACGCCGCCGTCACGATCGACAGCAGGATCAGCAGTATGAACGTCACCATCCAGTTGCTGCGGCTGTGGTCGACGTCCCACCAGATCACGATGAACAACAGGACACACACCAGCAGCACGATGTCGCGCCAATTGCCGTGGTAAGACACCGCTGCCTTGCGCATGGCGCGTCCGCGGTCCGCCGCCTCGACCAGGTCGTCGATGCGGGCGTCGATCGTGCGTTGCAGTTCGGCGCGGCGCTCGGTGGCTTCCGGAGGGAGCCGGTCGAGCAGATCCATGTCCTGCTTGATCAGGCCGCGAAAGTCCGGCCCCCGGAATTGCCCGGCCGCGACGGCGAGCATCACCCCACCCAAGACCGGTGCGCTGTTCAACGCGATCTGCCCCACACCGGCCACGTCGGCCTCCTTCGGCTCGTCCACGAATCCTTCGATGAGGATCGCCGAACCGGGGAAGCCGATCAAGATGTGGGGTGTCGGGTGTCAAACGCCATCGGTAGCGATATCGGTCCGCTGAGTTCGGTCGGCGCCTTCCACGGGGCCGGACCGACGCGCCGTGGGTTGGTCAAGCCCTGGGTGATCACTCGAAGTGCCTCGGCGAGTTCGACTTTGGCAAGGTGTGCACCCAGGCAGTAATGCACGCCGCCACCGAGACTCAGCATGGGCGGTGGTGCCGCCCGGGTGATGTCGAGCCGGTCGGGACTGTCGTAGACCGTCTCGTCGCGATTTCCGGAAGCCGTGTTGGCGACGACGACAGTGCCGGCCGGCACCAGAAAACCGCCGAGCTCGATGTCCTGGGTGGCCAGCCGTATTGCGCCGACGACGATGGGCGTGTGGCGGATCAACTCCTCCACGGCCTGCGCGGCCAGTTCGGGATGCGCGGCAAGTTTCGCCCATTGGTCGGGATGCTCGCACAACACCTGCACCGCAGCCGCCAACTGGTTCCGGGTCGTGTCGGTTCCGGCGTTGAGCAGGATGGCAACGAGATTCACCATCTCGTCATGGGTGAGGCGGTCGCCGTCTTCCTCGGCACGAATCAGTTCGGAGATCAGATCCTCAGCCAGACAGTCCCGTCGGCGCGCGATCAGCTCCTCGACATAGTTTTCGAGTTGTTGCCAGGCCCGCACGATCGCGTCTTCTTCGGCGGCGACGTTGGCCCCGAACGCTTTGCTGATGTCGGTGGCCCAGGTCGAGAACAATTCCCAGTCCTGCCGGGGCGCGCCCAACAGCTCGCAGATGATCGGGACCGGATACGGCCGCGCGATGTCGGTGACCAGATCGCAGCGCCCTTCGATGGCGTACGTGTCGATCAGTTCGGTGATGACCTTCGTGCACGCGTTGCGCATCCGCGCTGCCGCGCGGGGAATGAATGCCCGCGACACCAGGCGCCGCAGCCGATGATGCTCGGCACCGTCGAGGCTGATGAGCAACCGACAGACCCGGTCCCAGACGGGTCCGGACTCGATTCCCTGGACCGCCAGTCCGATCCCGCGAGGCATCGCGAACCGGGGGTCGCGCAACATCGCGCGGACCAACTCATAGCTCAGCACCTCGGGTCCGTACGGTCCCTGAGCAATCGGGGACTGCCGGCGTGCCTGCCCGATCAGACGGTGGATCTCGTCGGGGTCACGGGCGTCGTGATAGGTGATGGCCGGCAGGGCGAGATTGAAAATATCGGTGGGCATGGCGTCGCTCCTCGGATCGGAATGGATTCACTCTCCGGGGAAAACGGCCGGCGACCATCGGCCAACGTGCCTATTGGCCGGACGTGCGTAGCTGCGTAGGTAGGCCATTTCGCTGATGTTCTGCGATCTCGGTCACCGCATCCTGGTTAGCATGAGCACGACCGAGTGGAGCGACGTTGGCGTGAATGGGCTTCCGACCGGCACAGTCACCCTGCTGCTGGCTGATGTCGAGGGATCGACGCGGCTGTGGGAGACACAGCCCGTCGAAATGGCGGCCGCCATCGCGCGTTTGGATCAGACGCTGACGGTTGCGGTAGAAGCGCACGACGGGGTTCGTCCCGTCGAGCAGGGCGAGGGTGACAGCTTCGTGATCGCGTTCTCCCGCGCGTCCGACGCGGTTGCCTGCGCGCTGGACTTGCAACGGGCGCCGCTGACTCCCATCCGGTTACGCATCGGATTGCATACCGGCGAGGTACGTCTTCGTGACGAGGGCAACTACGTCGGACCGACCATCAACCGCACGGGGCGGTTGCGGGACCTGGCCCACGGTGGTCAGACCGTGCTGTCCGGTACCACCGAAGACCTTGTCGCCGAGACACTCCCGGACGATGCGTGGCTGACCGATCTCGGCGCTCACACGCTGCGGGATCTGGCCCGTCCGCAACGGGTGGTGCAGCTGTGCCACCCGGATCTGCGCAACGACTTTCCGCCGTTACGCACTTCCAGTAACGTTGCTGTGCAACATCTTCCCACTCAGTTGACGGCTTTTGTCGGCCGCCAGTCCGAAATCGCCGACATACGAACGGCTTTGACGGTCAACCGGCTGGTCACCCTGACCGGGACCGGCGGCGTGGGTAAGACCCGCCTGGCGGTCCAAGTGGCCGCCGCGGTAGCCGGTAAGTTCGACGACGGGGTGTGGTACGTCGACCTGGCGCCCATCACCGCCGCCGAGGTGGTCCCGGTGACGGTCGCGCGCGCATTCGGTCTGCCTGACCATCCGGGGCGTTCCACCATGGAGACGCTGGTGCGGTTTGTCCGCGACCGCCACCTGCTGATCGTGCTGGACAATTGTGAGCACCTACTCGATGCGTGCGCGACACTGGTATCCGAAATCTTAGGCGCTGCACCGCGAGTCATCGTCCTGGCCACCAGCCGCGAACCCATCAGCGTGACCGGCGAAGCGACGTGGCAGGTGCCATCCCTGTCGCTGGCTGACGAGGCCGTCGAACTCTTCGCTCAGCGCGCCCGGCTGGCCCGGCCGGATTTCGCGGTCACCGACGCCAATGGTGCTGCGGTAACCGAGATCTGCCGTCGGCTCGACGGTATGCCGCTGGCGATCGAACTCGCCGCGGCACGCGTGCGGGCGCTGTCGCTGACCGAGATCGTCGACAGCCTGCACGACCGGTTCCGACTGTTGACCGGCGGCTCCCGCACCGCGGTCCGCCGACAGCAGACACTGCGCGCATCAGTGGACTGGTCACACGCCCTGCTCACCGAGACCGAGCGCATCCTGTTCCGTCGGCTCGCGGTGTTCTTCGGGGGATTTGATCTGGCGGCAGCACAATTCGTGTGCGGGGACGGTGAGATCGAGCGGTATCAGGTACTGGATCAGTTGAGTCTGCTGGTTGACAAGTCGCTGGTGGTCGCGGACGGAAGTAGCGGTCGCACCCGGTATCGACTACTGGAAACGGTGCGTCAATATGCGCTGGAGAAGCTGGGGGGGTCCGGCGAAGCCGACGCCGTGCGGTCGCGTCACCGCGACCACTACACTTCCATCGCCGCCCTGCTCGACGCGCCGGCGCGCACCGATTACGAGCAGCGGCTCGAGCAGGTTGAACTCGAGATGGACAATCTGCGCAATGCTTTGGGCTGGGATCTGGAGAACGGTGATACGGAAAGTGCTCTCGCGCTGGCGTCGTCGCTGCAGCCGGTGTGGCTGACCAGAGGCCGCATCCTCGAGGGTCTCGCATGGTTTCGTGCTTGCCCAGCGGACGGTGCTGCGGAGATGGCACCCGCCGTGCGCGCGCGGGCGCTCGCCGACGAAGCGGTTCTCGATCTGTACATCGGAGACCAGCCCGCGAAGCGAGCTCTGCGTGCCGTAGAGATAGCTCACGAACTGAACGACCGTGCGCTACTGGTGCGCGCACTCACCGCGTGTGGCTACATCGCCCGGCGCGAAGTACGACGTACAAGGAGCCGCCGGCTATTACACGGAAGCGATCGAGTTGGCCAGAGAACTAGACGACAAGTGGGCTCTGAGCCAAATACTTGCCTGGCAGGCCACGACAGGAATGGGAACGGGTGATCCGGTCATCGCAGCCTCAGCCGGAAAAGAGGGCCGAGATCTGGCTGACGCGATCGGCGACCGGGCGAACTCGAGATTGTCGCGGTTGGGACTGGGCTGGGCGCACTTGTTCCGGGGCGATCTCGTCGCAGCAGTCGCACAATTCGACGAGACAGCGGTCGAGTGTGAGAGAGTGCGCGATGAAGTGCACCGACAGCTCACTCTGATGGGCTTGGGGATTGCGCTCGGGTATCAGGGCCAGACCGACTCAGCGCTTCGTATAGCAGCTGACGCCATAGAGGGAGCCGCGGACCTCAGTGAGTTCCTCGTCGGGCTGGCTTATGCCCAGTTGTCTCAGGCAAGTCTCGCGGCAGGTGACATCGCAACCGCTCAGGAGGCAGGCGAGGCCGCTTGGCGGGGAACACATTTGGCGCAGCCGGACATGGCCGTTGCACAACGCGCGTTCAACACCGTAGAGGTTGCCTTGGTGCAGGGAGATCTGGGTCTGGCGCGGCAGTACGCCGATGCCGCCGTCGCGGTGGCGAAGGGCTGGCATCTAGTTGCAGCCTGGCTTGCCCGTGCCCGCGTCGCTACTGCCGAGGACAAGCCGGGGGAGGGGGAACGGGATGCTTTCGAGGCTTTGGCGTGCGCTGGGCGTAGTGGTGTCTTCCTGCCGGTCCCCGACATTCTTGAATACTTGGGCGGTTCAGTGATGCGGACGGGCAATCACATAGAAGCGGCGCGGCTATTCGGGGCGGCACAGGCAATGAGGAACCGAATGAGTCTGGTGCGCTTCAAGGTTCACGAGGCAGCGTATCAACAGTCGGTAACCGATCTTCGAGAACTCCTTGACGAGAAGTCCTTTTGCACCGCCTGGGCGGAAGGTGAAGCACTGTCCATCGACGAAGCGATCGCCTACGCGCTGCGCGGCCGCGGCCAACGCAGACGGCCGACGTCCGGTTGGGCGTCGCTGACACCAGCCGAACGCGACGTGGCGCGCCTGGTCTGCGAAGGATTGGCCAATAAGGAAATCGCAACCAGGTTGTTCGTATCGCCGCGGACGGTGCAGGCCCATCTCTCGCATATCTACACAAAACTCGGTATCGCCTCCCGCATTCAGCTGGCGCAGGAAGCGTCCCGCCAGGGGCTGATGGACACCTGTCCAGAATGAGCAGTCCATATGGTGGTTCGGATGGGACTTTCGACGGATCGATCGTCCTTGCCGTTGGGAAAGCGGTCGGCTAGAGTTCGAAGGATAATCAGACACCTGTCCATAATTGGGGCCGAGTGCAGCCCACTCGAGCCGTCGAACTGGGCAACTAGGCGCGAACCCGCGGTCACCGCCGGACCGCCACACGACGCAGACCGAAGGATCGCGTATGACCAGCAGGTACGCCGCCCTCACCCGTGAGCAACTCACCATCCTGGTGCCGGAGTTGCTGTTGATCGGCCAGATGATCGACCGATCCGGAATGGCTTGGTGCATACAGCAATTCGGCCGCGAAGCCATGTTGCAGATCGCCATCGACGAATGGGCCGGCGCGAGCCCGATCTACACCAAGCGCATGCAGCGAGCGCTGAAGTACGAAGGTGTCGACGTCATCACCATTTTCAAGGGCCTGCAACTCGACATCGGCGCCCCGCCACAGTTCATGGACTTCCGCTACACGGTGCACGATCGCTGGCACGGCGAGTTCCAGCTCGATCACTGCGGTGCGCTGCTGGATGTCGAACCGATGGGCGAGGAGTACGTGCGTGGCATGTGCCATGACATCGAGGATCCGACGTTCGACGCCACCGCGCTGGCCACCAACCGCAAAGCGCAGGTTCGTCCGATCCACCGGCCGCCCAGGACGCCGGCGGATCGGCACCCGCACTGCGCCTGGACGGTGATCATCGACGAGTCGTACCCGGAAGTCGGTTTCATACCAGCCCTCGAGATCATCGGCCGAACCCGCGCGGCGACAGCCGAACTCGACCCGATCGACGAGAGTGAGCCAGGGCAATCGGACTACTCCGGTCCGCTGGTGTCCGACTTCGACTTTGCTGCGTTCTCGCAGTCCGCGTTGGTGCGGATCGCCGACGAAGTGTGCCTGCAAATGCATCTGCTCTACCTCTCCTTCGTCCTGGCGGTGGAGAAGCACGCGCAGGGTGACGCGGACAAGACCCGCATGATCTGCACCAAACAGCTGATCGGCCTTGCGGGTCTGGCCGCCGAGCGAATTCATCGGGCAATGGGTCTGCCGGGTGGCGTCGAAGGTGCGGTGCGCGTGTTGGAGTTGCATCCGTTGTTCAATCCCGCGCTGTACGTATCGGCTTCGTTCGAAGAGGACCGCGTGCACCTGCATCGGTCCCCTGCACACGACGACGCTGCGTGGCCGGCGCTGGTCTCGCCCGAGTCGGTCGAGCCGTTGCAGGCGATCGTCGCCGCGGTCGATCCGCATCTGACCGTCGAAGTCAGCGGCACGTCCGATGACTGGACTGCGATCGTGCACGAAACCGACACGGCTGCAGAGGAATTCTCCGAAGTCGCGGTGGCCAAGTTCAGCGGCGGGTCGACGTTCGTCTTCCAGCCACGAAAGTCGTTGCCGCTCACGCCCGTGTGATCACTGCCGCGACTTATTCACAGTGTTTATGCACAGGTGCGCCCTCGGGGCCGGGGAGTTGTCGGTGCCGGTTCCTAGAATCTGAGGTATGGCAGCGAGCACGCGGGAAGAGATCGTGGAGGTCTTTGACGCACTCGATTCGGACGTGGATCGTTTGTGCGCGTCGTCCTTTGAGGTGTTCACCACCCCGGAGCGGATGCGGGCTCTAGAGCGCCTGGAACGGGCAGCCCGCCAACTGCGCACACCCCAGCACGCGGTGATCAACCAACTCGCCGCCCACGCCGGCGAGGAGGAGTTGGGCGGCAAGTTGCGCAGTGCGTTGGCGGATCGGTTGCGGATCTCTAAAGCCGAAGCCGGCCGGCGCATCGCCGAAGCCAAAGACCTCGGCGCGCGCCAGGCGCTGTCCGGGGAGGCGTTGGCGCCGCTGCTCACCGCGACCGCGACCGCCCAAGGCGCCGGACTCATCGGCGATGAACACATCAGATTGATCCGCAAATTCCTGGCCCATCTGCCCGAGACGGTCGATGCGGGCACCCGCGCGGACGCCGAAGCCGACCTGGTCGACAAAGCCACCCACTTTCGCCCCGAACAAGTGCAGAAATATGCCCAGGAAGTGATGGCCTATCTGCACCCCGACGGCAACTACTCCGAGGAGGAACGCGCCCGCCAACGCGGCCTGATCCTGGGCAAGCAGGAGTTCGACGGCATGTCGCGCCTAAGCGGGCTGGTCACCCCCGAGCTGCGGGCCGCGATCGAAGCGGCGTGGACGAAGTTGGCCGCACCGGGGATGTGCAACCCGGCACACGAGGCACCACGCGTGGACGGCGAACCCGATCCCGATGAGGCGCAGCGCGACACCCGCTCGGGACCCCAACGCCAGCACGACGCGCTGCCCGGGCTACGCGCACTGCTGGCCTCCGGGAAACTAGGCCGCCATCGCGGCCTGCCGGTCACCATCATCGCCACCACCACCGTGGCAGAACTCGAAGCCGCTAGCGGGTGGGCGCGCACCGGCGGCGGCTCCCGCCTACCCATGAGTGATCTGATCCGCATGGCCGGCGGCGGCGCCCACCACTATTTGGCGATCTTCGACGGCGCCAAACCCCAAGCCCTCTATCACACCAAGCGCTTGGCCCCCCGGCCCAACGGATCATGCTGTGCGCCAAAGACCTCGGCTGCACCAGACCCGGCTGTGACGCCCCGGCCTACCACTCCGAAGTCCACCACGTCACCGCCTGGCGCAAAACCGGCCGCACCGACATCAACGACCTCACCCTGGCCTGTGGCCCCGATAACAGGCTAGCCGAAAAAGGCTGGACCACCCGCACCAACACCCAAGGCCACACCGAATGGATCCCACCAGCACACCTCGACCACGGCCAACCCAGAATCAACACCTTCCACCACCCCGAGAAACTCCTGATCCCCGAGGACGACGACGGCCCGTAGCCAGAACTGCTGTCAGACAACCGATTTAGATTCCTACGCGACGGAAGCCCCGAGTATCAGATTCACCGCCTCGTCGAGTTGCCCGGAAATTTCCCCATAGGTGGTGAACCGCGCGCTCATCAAGGCGCCGGCGAAGGTCATCTGCAGCGTCGACTTCACTGCGCCGGGCCAGCCGGGGCCGAGCGCGGCACCGATCCGCCGCGCCACCTCGACCGCGATCTCATTCCGCAAGGGTGCGACGGCGGGGTCGTCGGCCATCAGGGCAGCGCCGCACCCGGCAGTCAACTCTGGCTCGTCAGCCACGACCAGCGCCATGTCCCGCATCGTCGCGCTGACCCGGGTCTTGGTGGTGTCGTTGACGTCGGTGTGCAACGGCAGCTCACGCAGGAAGCGCAGATACACGGCCGCGACCAGAGCGCTCTTGGAGGAAAAGTAGGTGTAAGCGCTGGCCGGCGACACGCCCGCGCGCTGAGCCACGGCGCGCATCGTGAGGTTGGCGTAGGAGGACTCGCGGAGTTCCTCCAACCCGGCGTCGAGCACTTTGCGGATGGTCTGACCCGGCCGCCGGTCGGATCGACGCGCAGTGCTGACGTCGCTCGTCGCAGGCGACGTCGCTTCTCTAGACACCCGTCCAGTGTAGGAAAAGCGGAACGTTCGGGACAAGCACATCGGAAGACAGTGGACCGTCACGTGTTGATTGCGGACCAGATCGTCCTCGCTTGCCGTACCGCGGTGACGATTGATACCGTACAAGCAATACCTAGACAGGTGTCCAGAAACGAGTGGGGGCAGTATGAGTGCGGCCGAGCGGGTACTGGTGACCGGCGCCTTCGGTCTGGTCGGCTCCGCGGTGGTGGCCGCCCTGGCCGAGCGGGGCCGTCAGGTAATCGCCACTGATCTCGACGCGCCCGCGCACCGCAAGCGCGCACAGCAACTCGCCGCACATCCGTCGGTACAGATCCGGTGGGCCGACCTCACGTCGCCCGACGACGTCACCGCTCTGCTCGAGACTGTCGCCCCAACCGCCATCGTTCATCTCGCGGCGATCATCCCGCCGTTCTGCTATGCCCGTCCTGAACTTGCGTTCGCCGTCAACGTCAGCGCGACCGCGACCCTGGTCAGGGCCGCGTCGCAGTTGACGGTCCCTCCGCGATTCGTGCAGGTATCCAGTATCGCGGTCTACGGTGCGCGCAACCCCCATCGTGACGACTCGCTGCTGACGGCGACCACGCCGGTGCGGCCGACCGATCTGTACGGACAGCACAAGTCGTTGGCCGAGCAGTGCGTCGTGACGTCCGACCTGGACTGGGTGGTGCTGCGTCTGGGCGGCGTGCTCACCGCCAAACCGCGCTTTGAAATTGACCGCGACCTGGTGTTCTTCGAGGCTGTACTGCCGTCCGACGGGCGCATCCACACCGTCGACGTCCGCGACGTCGCCCACGCGTGCTGCGCGGCCACCGTCACCGACGAGGTGCGGCAGATCTTCCTGATCGGCGGCGATCACACTCACCGGATCACCCAGGCCGAGATCGGATCCGACTACGCGGCAGCGATGGGTCTGCCCGGTGCCATCCCGGCGGGCCGGCCAGGCGATCCCGACGACGATCTGACCTGGTATGCCACCGACTGGCTGGACACCGGCCCCGCGCAGCAAGCGCTTGCGTTCCAGCATCATTCACTCTCCAGCATGCTGGACGAGACCCGCGCCGCGGTCGGCTGGTTGCGCTTCCCGCTGCGCTTGGCGGCTCCCGTTGTCCGCTGGTATCTGCGCAGGCGGTCGCCCTATCGCGGATTTCCCGGCACCACCGCCGATCCGATGCGCGCGATCCACCAGCGATTCGGCGACCCACGCCCGTCGGAGACCGCGGAATCCGGGGCGGCGCGCCGGTAACGTCGGCACCATGACCGCGCAGGACCGTCACCGCTGGGACGAACGCTATACCCGGCGGGGGCCCGCGCAGACCGTCGCTGCACCGAAAGTCCTTGCCGCTCATGTCGATCTACTACCCGAGACAGGACGGGCGTTGGATATCGCCTGCGGCCAGGGACTGGCGTCGGTCTGGTTGGCGATCCGGGGGTTGCACGTGTGGGGACTGGACGTTTCCGACGTCGCCATCCGGCACGCCCGAGATCTGGCTCGGCGCAACGGTGTTGACGGTCGCTGCCGCTTCGACGTCGTCGACCTCGACGAGGGGCTGCCGGCCGGCGAACCGGTGGACCTGATCCTGTGCAACAAGTTTCGTGACCGTCGCCTCGATCAAGACCTGATCGGTCGGCTGGCACCGGGCGGACTCCTGGCGATCGCGACGCTCAGCGAGGTCGACGCCGCACCGGGCGAGTTCCGGGCAGCAGCCGGTGAACTACCGGCTGTGTTCGCCCAACTGGACGTAGTGGCGAGCGGCGAGGGTGACGGTCACGCGTGGCTTTTGGCACGTGCCTGACGTGCGAGATGTAGTGTCACGAAGATGGAGCGGCGCGTCCTCGAAGCGGTCATCTACGAGCGCGAACCACCAATCGCGCGAATCATTCTCAACCGGGTCGGCAAGGCCAACACCAAAGACGCCGTACTGGTCGAAGAAGTCGACACCTGCCTGCACGAAGCGGATCGTGACCGGGAGATCAAGGTCGTCATCCTCAAGGCGAACGGCAAAGGCTTCTGCGGCGGCCACGTCGCACGCTGGGGCCCGGACGAAAACCCTTATCCCGACTTCGGCGACAACTTCGAGGACCTTTACAAGGGCACCGCCGACCTGTTCCTGTGGCCGACGCTGTACCTGTGGGAGTTCCCGAAGCCGACGATCTCGCAGATCCACGGTTACTGCATGGGCGGCGGGATCTATCTGGGCCTGCTGACCGACTTCTGCGTTGCCTCCGAAGACGCGTATTTCCAGATGCCCCTTGCCCAAAGCCTCGGCGAGCCCGGCGGTCACACCATGATCGAGCCGTGGCTGCTGATGAACTGGCACCGCACCATGGACTGGTTACTGCTGGCGCCGACGCTGACGGCCGAGCAGGCCCTCGACTGGGGTCTACTCAACAAGGTGGTGCCGCGTGATCAGCTCGAGGATACCGTCGAGGAGATGGCGCGCAAGATCGCCCAGATCCCGCTGACCACCCTGATGGCGGTCAAGAACAACGTCAAGCGGGCCTGGGAGCTGATGGGCATGCGGGTGCACCTGCAGGTCAGTCACATCCTGACCAACATGGTCGGCGCCGCGTCCGACGTGCAGGCCCGCCGGGCCGAACTGATGCAGTCGGGCATGAAGCCCCGCGACTTCATCGGCCGGGACGAAGCGCCCGGCTAGCGGCTCATCTGGCCGGCGACTTTGCGGCCCGCGGCGTGTCGTGCGGCGACGTAGCCGAACACCATCGAGCTGGCGATGCTCGCCCCGGCCCCCGGATAGGTTCGGCCCATCACCGTCGCCGTGGTATTCCCGGTGGCGTACAGCCCCTCGATCACCCGGTCCTGCTCGTCGAGAACTTGGGCGTGCTCGTTGGTGATCACGCCGCCGCAGGTGCCGACATCGGCCGGCAGGACTCTGGTGGCGTAATAGGGCGCCCGGTCCAGTGGGCCCACGGCGGCGTTGGGCCGGTAGCCGGGATCGCCGAGGCAGTCGTTGTAGGCCGACTGCCCCCGGCCGAAATCGGGGTCCAGCCCCTTGGCGGCGAAGGCATTGAACCGCTGCACGGTTCGGGTCAGTTCGTCAGCGGGAAGGTCGATTTGGCGGGCCAGGTCGCTCAGCGTATCGGCGCGTTTGACCGCACCACTCTCGATCAGCGCGGGAGGCAGGTGCTGACGATTGAGCGGATTGGTCCCGGCAACATAGCGGCGCACATACCCGTCGTCGAACAGCATCCAGCACGGCACCGCCTTGTTGGCGTACATCGCCTTGCCCACCTCGACATAGGAATTCGACTCGTTGCAGAACCGCCGGCCGGTGGAGTCGACGTAGATGGCCCCCGGACGTTGCCGGCCCGAACCCAGCGACGCCGCGGCCGCGCCGCCGTTGGCGATGAAAACCGAGGGCAGCCACCACGCTTCGTCCAGCAGATCGGTCTTGGCACCAAGGCGCATCGCGGCCTGCAGCACCTCGCCGGTGTCACCGGCGTTGGCGATCGACCACTTGCCGTCATTCGGCTGGTCACCGCTATACTGCCGGCGCATATCCGCGTTGTGGCCGAAACCCCCTGCGGCCAACAGAATTCCCTTGCGCGCTTCGACATTCACCGGGGTGCCGTCGCGGATGATGCGTGCGCCCACCACGCGGCCGTCCTCGACGATCAGATCGTCCATGGCGGCGTTGATCCACAGCGGAGGCTGACCGTCGCTGAGTTCGATCAGCACTTTGAGCAGCTGCCCGATCAGCGACGCACCGTTGGTCAGGATCTGGCGACGGGCGATGCGCGCGGCTCTGGTCCGGGCGAATACCTTGGTCGCGACCGCGAATGCGCGCGGCGCGCGGTTGTAGTACTGCACCGAACGCAGCTCGTTGGTCAGCACCACGTACCCGTAATTCTTGGCCAGCGAAGGCTGTACTTTGTCGCGCCACGAACCGAGTTCGGCGGCGTCGAACGGGATGCCTTCGACCGCTCGACCGGACTCGTTGCCGCCCTTGTGGTTCGGGTAATAGTCGCTCCAGCCGGCGCAGCGGATGAGCCGAACTCCCTTGCGCAACAGGAAGTTGATCATCTCGTAGCCGGCGGTGAGGAACATCTCGCGTCGTGCGGGGGAGGAGGCCGCACCGATGTCACCGACCACGTCGGCCAGGTAGGCCAGGCCGTCCTCGTGTGAGTCGGCGATACCGTCGGCGCGCATCAGTGGGTTGTTGGGCAGCCAGACGATGCCACCGGACAGTCCCGTCGAACCGCCGACCAGACCTTGTTTCTCGACGATCAGCGGTTGCAGTCCAGCGTCCAAAGCGGCCAGGCCGGCGACCATGCCGCCGCCACCGCTGCCCGCGATCACCAGGTCGACGGAGCGGTCCCAGTTGACGGTACTCATCGGCGGACACCTGCCTGGAAGCCGAGATCGGCGATCGGGACGTCGATGGTGGTGTTGGTCTTCTGGATCGCCGGCACCAGCGCCCGGTACGGAAGGCCGGCGAGAAAGCCGTCGATGACGCGTTCGAAGTTGGAAATCAACCCCTCGATCTGGCTGGACAACCGCATGAACTCGAATCCCTTGGAGTGCAGTCCTTTCTGTTGCTTGGGCAGGTTGGAGAAGTCTTGAGCCGGAATCGGGGGCCAGCGCGGATCATCGGGTGCCATGGGCTCGGGTGGAATCGGTTTGCCGGTGACCTGATCGGGCGGGATGCGGGTCAGCGACCAGATCTCGAACAACGTCTCCTCCGGGCCGAGGGGACGAATGCGGTACGACGAGGCACTGCTGTACTGCGGCAACAGGAAATAGTGCGGGAAGCAGAAGCCGATCGCATCGACGATGCCGCGGCGCTGCAATTCGTTCAGGTCGGGGATGTCACAGCCACGGGCCCGATGCCAGTGCACCACAGCGTCGTTCAAAGTGCGCTTCCACACCGCCATCGCCTCGGCGGGGTCGGCGGGCAGGTCGATGTCCTGCAGGCCCTCGGCAATTCGGATGTCGTTCGCGTGGGTCATGCCGGCCATGCCTTCGCCCAAAGTACGCATGAAATACAGGCTGGTTCCGATCAGCCCGGGCGGTGTGGCACCGGGCTGCGCCGACGGCAGCAGCTGCGGATGAGTCTGCGGGACATGGTATCCCTCCATGAACGCGGCAGTCGCGAGCTTCCAGTTCACCGGGAGCCGGCACGACTGCCACCATTCGGTGCGCAGCGATTCGACCCGCCAGGCGTCGTAGATCGTCGCGAACGGTTCGAAGCAGTCCCGCAGGCCCGGCGCGTCGTCGTCGAGGTTGATCCACGCGCACCCGCCCCACACTTCGCATCGGACCGGCACCAGGGCGAGATCCTGCGGGTCCAAGTTGGACTCGTCGAACGCGTCCGGCCGGAGGACAAACGTGTTGCGGCCCTCGATGTTCCAGCACCAGCCGTGAAACGGGCAGACGAAGGTGCGCCGGGATCCAGGCAGAGACCCGGAGCCTTCCACCAATTTCACGCCGCGATGCCGGCACGCGTTGTGGTAGGCCCGCACCGTCTCGGCGTCTACCCGCACCACGATGACGGACTGGTCGAGGATCTCGTACTCCACGAAATCACCGGTCTTCGGGATCTCCTCGAGCCGGCAGGCCATCTGCCACACCCGTGGCCAGAACTTCTCGTTCTCCAGCGCGTAGAAGTCCGGGTCGTAGTACCGCTGCTTGGGGATCCGATCCGGCGACTGCACCGCCCACGGCACCGGAAGCGGCGTCCAGTTCACATCCATGCCTCGTCCTCGTTCATAAGATCCGCGACATCCGTCCCTGCCAGTAGCGTTCGCGGATGCGCCTCTTGTAGAGCTTGCCGTTCGGGTCCCGCGGCAGTTCGACATCGAATTCGATGGTGCGCGGACATTTATAGGTCGCCAGGTGCGTCCGGCAGTAGTCGATCAGCTCGGCCTCCAGGTCGGCGCCGGGTGTGATGCCGGCTACCGGCTGTACGACGGCCTTGACCTCCTCGCCGTATTCCTCGTTGGGCACGCCGAACACGGCTGCGTCGATGAGTTTGGGATGCATCACCAACAGGCTCTCCACTTCCTGCGGGTAGATGTTGACCCCGCCGGAGACGATCATGAACGTGGCACGGTCGGTGAGGTAGAGATACCCGTCCGCGTCGACCCGGCCGACGTCGCCCAGTGTGCGCCAGCCGCGTTCGTTGTAGACCGAGGCGGTCTTGGCGGGGTCCTTGAAATACTCGAAGTCGGGGCCGCCCTCGAAGTACAACTCACCGGATTCGCCGACCGGTAACTCGCTGCCGTCCTCACCGACGACGTGGACGGCCGTCATCGGGATGCCGACCGAACCCGGGTGCGCCAGCCACTCCTCGGGCCCGATCGTGGTGCCGGCGAAACCCTCAGTGCCGCCGTAATATTCGTGGATGATCGGACCGAACCAGTCCATCATCCGGTGCTTGACGTCCACCGGGCACGGCGCGGCCGCATGGATCACGCACTGCAGGCTGGACACGTCGTACTTCGCCCGGACGGCCGCGGGCAACTTGAGCATCCGCACGAACATCGTCGGCACGAACTGCGCGTGGGTGACCCGATGTTCCTCGATCAGGCGCAACACCGTTTCGGCGTCGAACTTCTCCATGATCACCGAGGCGGCCCCGACCCGGTTGACGGCCATCGTGTAGTTCACGCCGGCGGCGTGATACAGCGGGGCGGGGGAGAGATACACACTGGACGGGTCCATCCCGTACCTGTGGGTCAGAGCCAGTTGCAGGACCGCTTGCGCCCAGGATCCGTTGCCGTCGACGGGAAGTGGGCGACGTACCGCTTTGGGCCGCCCGGTGGTGCCCGAGGAGTACAGCATCTCCGACCCGTCCGACACCGGGGGCGCCGCGCCGGCCGCCGCCAGCAGGTCCTCGTATGCATTCGGGACCGGCAGGCGATCCCCGACAGCCACCTGCACGTCGACTTTCCGGAGACCTCGCGCAAGTCCCTGTAGGGATGGATCCACGAAGACCGCCTTGGCGTCGGAATCGTCGATGACGTAAGCGACTTCGTCGGCAGTGAAATGAGTGTTGACCGCGGTGTAGTACAAACCGGAAAGCTGGCAGCCCCAGGTGATCTCGAAGAACTCGGGGCGATTCGGCAAGATCAGCGCCACCCCGTCACCCCGGCGCAACCCGGCATCGTGCAGCGCCGCGGCGACCCGCTGGCTGCGGGCGTACAACTGACCGAACGTGATCACGCCGTCATCGGTGAGCAGTGCCGGCGAATCCGGCGCTGTGCTCGCATGATCGGCGATGTTCATCGGCTGACTCAGGAAGTGGCGGCGCCGTCGGTCGAAGCTGCCGCGGCGGCCTGGCGCCGGGCCTGCTCGGACGGCAGCACCTTGTCCTTGAACACGGTCTGAATCAATTGCTGCACGTCTTTGCTGATCGAGGCGAGCGCGACAAGGTCGTTGGAACTCTGCCAGTGCACCCGCATGCCCATCAGTTCCCAGGCACGCTTGAGATTGGCCTTGGTGGCCAGCAGCGTCGTCATCGGGGCCTGCGCGATGTGGCGGGCGATCGCCTCCACCCGCGCGTCCAGCTGGTCGCGGGGAACCACTTCGTTGACCAGACCGACTTCCAGCGCCTTCTTGGCGTCGATCACCTCGGCCAGGTACAGGTAATACGCCGCACGGCGCCAGTTCATGAAAACCCAAGGCTCGATGGAGCATTCGCCCGATGGCATACCGAAGCCCTGCAGCGGCGGATAGGAGAAGTAGGCGTCATCGGCGGCGATGACGATGTCGGTGGTCAGCCCGTAATGCGTGCCGCCGCCGATGCAGTAACCGTGTACCTGCGCGATGGTCGGCTTGGAGAATTCCCACAAGTTGAGGATCGGCTTGACGAACAGGTCGGTCTGCGGCTTCCACGGCGTGCCCATCACCCCGGCGGCGGTGACGAAATCCGGGTAGTCGACGGCGTTGTTGCCGATCGCGTGACCCGAGCAGAAGCCTTTGCCGTTCGCCTTCAGGATCAGCACCTTGATGTCGTAATCGCGGTCCGCGTCCAGCAGTGCGGCGTCGACCTCCTCGGCCAGTTTCTGGTCCTGGGCGTTGGCCTTCTCCGGCCAGTTCAGAATCACCCGCGCGATCGCACCTTCCTTTTCGTAGATGATCCGCTCGCGGGTCTCGTTGAGGTCCATCGGGGGAGTACCTTTCGCTAGTCCGGATTATGAAGTGATGACGCCGATTTGGGCGCCGATGTCGTAGGTCGTCCCAACCTGGCCGGTCCACTGCACGGTTCCCGCGGCGCCGGCCTCGATTTCCTGCTCCACCTTCTCGGTGGCGATCACGTAGATCGGGGTGCCCTCGTCGACGTAGTCGCCGGCGTCGACGAGCAGGTCGGTGAGTTCGGCTTCCGAGACGGCCACCGACACCCGGGGGATCCGAATGATGAAGTCAGCCACGCACTCTGGCTTTCTCGCGGGACTTTTCCAGGGTGCGTCGGGCCGCTGCGACGATCCGCGCCGGCGAGGGATACATCTGTGCTTCCAATGCCGGCGCGGCCGGATTGGGCACGAACCGGGCGGCGACCCGCTCGATCGGCGCGGCAAGTTCGCCGAACAGTTCGGAGTGCAGGATCGCAGCGATCTCGGCTCCCGGCCCGGCGAACTGGACGGCGTCGTGCACGATCACCACTCGCTTTGTACGGCGACCGGATTCGACGATGGTCTCGACGTCCAGCGGCACCAGGGTGCGCAGGTCGACGACTTCGGCGCTGACGTCCTGTTCGGCCAGCGTGGCCGCCGCCGCGAGCGCGTCGTGCACCGCCCGGCCGTAGCCGATCAGGCTCACGTCGGTTCCCGGACGTTTGATATCGGCCTGTCCCAACGGGATTGCGAAGCCGGCGTCGAGCGGGACCGGTCCCTTGCGGCTCTGCAACCGGATCGTCTCGACGAACAGGCACGGGTCCGGGTCGAAGATCGCCGCGGTCAGCAGACCTTTGCCGTCGCGTGGGGTGGACGGGACGATGACCTTCATGCCTGGGATGTGCATGAACCAGGCTTCCAGGGACTGGGAGTGCGTCGCCCCGGTCGCCAGGCCGGCGTAGACCTGGGTGCGGATGGTGATCGGCGCGGTGGTGCGACCCGCCGTCATGAACCGCAGTTTGGCGGCGCTGTTGATCAGCTGGTCGGCGGCGATACCGATGAAGTCCATGATCATGATCTCGGCCACCGGGATCAGCCCGTCGATCGCGGCACCGATCGCGGCACCGACGATGGCCGCTTCGGAGATCGGCGTGTCCAGCACCCGCTCGTGACCGTACTTCGACGACAGTCCCGCGGTGGGTCCGGACGCACCCGGGTCGGCGATGTCCTCGCCGAGCAGGAACACCCGATCGTCGGCTGCCAGCGCCTGGTCCAGCGCGAGGTTGAGCGCCTCGCGCATCGTCATTTCTTCTTCTGCCATGCGGTTTTCCAGCCTCATGCCGGGAATCTGATCGGCGTCGCATACACGTCCTGGTCGAGTTCCCCGGTGGACGGCGGGTCGGCGCTCAGCACCGTGCGCAGCGCCGCCTCGACCCTCGCCGCGGCGTCGGTGTCGATGCGGTCGAGTTCGTCGCTTCCGCATATTCCGGCATCGACCAGATACCCGCGGAACCGCGGCACCGGGTCGGCGGCCAGCGCCGCGGCGAGCTGATCCTTCGGGATGTAGGGCATCCGGTCCCCGAAATAGTGACCGCGGAACCGGAACGTCACGCACTCGACGAAGGTCGGTCCGTCGCCGCGCCGCGCCCGGTCCAGTGCCTCGTCCAGCGCCGCCTTCACCGCGAGCGGGTCGTTGCCGTCGACCCGCACGCCCGGCATCCCGTACCCGGCGGCGCGGTCGGCGACGTGCTCGAGCTTCATCGTGTCCGACGTCGGCGTCATCTCGGCGTACAGGTTGTTCTGGCAGACGAAGACCAGCGGTAGATCCCACAACGCGGCCATGTTGGCCGCCTCGTGGAACGAGCCGGTGTTGGTGGCGCCGTCGCCGAAGCTGACCACGGTGACGCGGTCGAGTCCCCTGCGTTTGCCCGCCATCGCCAGGCCCACCGCCACGGGCGGCCCGGCTCCGACGATCCCGGTCGAGAACATCACTCCCACACCAGGATTGGCGATGTGCATGGTGCCGCCCTTGCCCCGGGCAGCGCCGACGACCCGGCCCATCATCTCGCCGTAGATCTCCTCGAGGGGCACGCCCTTGCCGATCAGATCGTGCAACCCGCGATAGGTCGTCACCAACTGGTCGCCGGGGCGCAGGGTCACTGCCATGGCGGTGGCGACGGCTTCCTGACCGCGCGACGGCCAGTACACGCACATGAACTCACCGGTGCCGATGCCCTTGGACAACCGGTCGTCGGCCGCCTTCATCAGCGCCATCAACTCATACAGGCGCCGCTCGACCGACCCGGCTGGACTTTTGGGGCTGCCGGCACCCTCGGCGGCCAGCATGCAAACTGCTTGCCTCGCAGAGTCTTTCGTCGTCAGCGCTGCCCCCATGTCCGGCTCCGTGTGCACGTGGTCCGGCCAGCCGGGCCAACTCATTCCTTACAGTAGCTAGAATATCTAAAATAGCAAGAAATGACGTACGTCACTAAAGGGGTAGGCGATGGCGGGCATGCTCTCCGGGGTGCGGGTGGTCGAACTGGCGTCCTGGACGTACGTGCCGTCGGCCGGAGTCGCCCTGGCTGACTGGGGTGCCGACGTAATCAAGGTCGAAGGCGTTGCCTCCGGAGACCCGGGGCGCGCGCTGGTGGTTGGCGGCTTCACCCGTGCGGCGGCACGCGCTGACGTCGACTTCATCCTGGAGCTGAGCAACCGGGGCAAACGCAGCATCGCGATCGACATCAAGTCCGACACCGGCCGAGCGCTGTTCGGCCGGTTATTGGCTTCGGCGGATGTGTTTCTGACGAATTGGCTGCCCGGCGCGCTGGAGCGGGCCCGGTTGACGGTCGACGACATTCGGGCATTCAACCCGGACATCATCATTGCCCGGGGCACCGGCCTGGGCGTGCGCGGTCCGGATCGGGACCGTGGCGGATTCGACGCCGCCACCTACCTGGCCCGGGGCGGGGTGGCCTACACGCTCACTCCGTTCGGCACCGAGAACCCGGCGGTCCAGGGTCCGGCGTTCGGTGACCTGCAGGGCGGCGCGACGCTGGCCGGCGGCGTGTGTGCGGCGTTGTTCCACCGGGAACGCACCGGTGCGCCAAGTATCGTCGACTCGTCGTTGCTGGCGCAGGCGATGTGGGCCATCGCGCCGTCCATTTCGGTGGCCGACCTGTTCGACATGGACGGCATCCCGGGCGCACCACCAGGGTTGGCGATCAATCCGTTGGTAACCCGGTATAAAACCAAGGACGACAGGTGGATTCAGCTGGTCTTCCTGCAACCCGACAAGTTCTGGGCCGACTTCTGCCGTCGCATGGGTCTGCCCGAACTCGTCGACGACGAGCGGTTCGTGCCGTCGAGTAATCTGATCGCCAACGCCACCGAAGCGACGGACATCTTCGTCAAAGCTTTTGCCGCCCAAGACCTTGCGCATTGGCGCCAGGTGCTGGAGGACGAGCCAGGGGTATGGGGCGCGTTGGCCACGCCGCGGGAAACCCTCGACGATCCGCAGGTGGAACCCAACGGCTACGTGATCACCAATGTCGACGACCGGGGCGAGAAGTACCGGACCGTGGCCGCGCCGGTCCAATTCGACGAGACCCCGCCCGGCCCCACGCGTGCGCCCGAACACGGCCAGCACACCGAAGAGATACTGCTCGAACTCGACCTGGGTTGGGACGAGATCGCGGCCGCGAAGGACGCCAAAGCGATCCTTTGACCGCGATTTCGTCTAGGGTGACGGCGTGCATGCCGGTGACGAGCAGGTCAGGCTGGATTCACCCGGCCGGCTGCAACGCTACGAGCATGCCTTCGCCGATCTCGATGCGCCGTTTGCGTTCGTAGACCTCGACGCGATGTGGCACAACGCGGGGCAGATGCTGCGCCGGGCGGGCGACAAGCCGATCCGGGTGGCGTCGAAGTCGTTGCGGTGCAGGCCGTTACAGCGTGAGATCCTCGAGTCCAGCCCGCGCTTCGAGGGCCTGATGACCTTTACCCTGCGCGAGACACTGTGGTTGGCCGGTCACGGTTTCGGCAACCTGCTGCTCGCCTACCCGACGACAGACCGCGCGGCGCTGCGCGAACTCGGCGAGCTCACCGCCGCGGATCCGACGAGAGCACCGATCGTGATGGTCGACAGCGTCGAACATCTCGACCTGATCCAGGCGGTGACCGACCAGCCCATCCGGTTATGCCTGGACTTGGACGCGGGTCTCTGGTGGGCCGGCGGCCGGCTGAAGATCGGGCCCAAACGCTCGCCGTTGCACACTCCGAAACAGGCCCGCGCGCTCGCCGAGGAGATCGCCAGACGCCCGGCGCTCAAGCTCGTCGCGCTGATGTCCTACGAGGGGCACATCGCCGGGCTGGGTGACCAGGTTTCCGGAAAACGCGCGCAGAATGCGGTCGTGGGCTGGATGCAGCGCCGTTCCATCGCCGAACTGAGTGAACGTCGCGCCCGCGCAGTGGATCTCGTGCGCGAAGTCGCCGATCTCGAAATCGTCAACGCCGGCGGCACCGGAGACTTACAACTGGTCGCCCGGGAACCGGCAATGACGGAGGCCACCGCGGGCTCGGGGTTCTACGCTCCGACACTGTTCGACTCCTATTCCACTTTCACCCTGCAGCCGGCGGCGATGTTCGCGCTGCCGGTATCGCGCCGTCCCGACGACAAGACGGTGACCGCGCTCGGCGGTGGCTATCTGGCCAGCGGGGTGGGCGCCAAAGACCGGATGCCGACGCCGTACCTGCCGACCGGTCTGAAGCTGAATGCGCTGGAAGGCACCGGCGAAGTCCAGACACCTCTGACCGGCGAAGCCGCACGGCGGCTGAAAGTCGGTGAGAAGGTGTATTTCCGCCACACCAAGGCCGGCGAGTTGTGCGAGCGGTTCGACCGGCTGTACCTGATACGTGGCGCGGCGATCGTCGACACCGTCCCGACGTACCGCGGGGAGGGGCAGACGTTCCTATGACGACATGGACCAATTGGGCCGGCGATCAGATCTGCGCGCCGGCGGCGATCGAACGCCCGACCTCGGAAGCCGAACTGGTCGAGATCGTCGCCCGCGCAGCGCAACGCGGCGAACCGGTTCGTGCGGTGGGGACCGGGCACTCGTTCACCGACTGCGCCTGCACTGACGGCGTCATGATCGACATGACCGGTCTGCAGCGCATCGTCGACCTCGATGCGGCCAACGGGCTGGCTACGGTCGAGGGTGGCGCACAACTGCATTCGCTGTTCGGGCAGCTGGCCCGACGCGGGTTCGGGATTGAAAATCAGGGCGATATCGACAAGCAGTCGATCACCGGAGCGACGGCGACCGCTACGCACGGCACCGGCGCCCGGTTCCAGAACGTGTCCGCCCAGCTCGTCGGGGCGCGGCTGGTCACCGCTGGCGGTGACGTCCTGCAGGTGTCCGCTCGGTCAGACGAGGAGGCTTATCTGGCCGCGCGGGTGTCGCTCGGGGCGCTGGGCGTGATCTCCCAGGTCACGTTCAAGGTGGTTCCGCTGTTCACCTTGCACCGCCAGGACGAGCTGCGGCCGCTGAGCCAGACGCTCGAGCAGCTCGACGAACATGTCGACGGCAACGACCACTTCGAATTCTTCGTCTTTCCCTACGGCGACACCGCCTTGACCCGCAGCACGCGGCGCAGCAACGAGGAACCCCGACCACAGCCGCGGTGGCGGAAAAAACTCGGCGAAGAGTTCGAGAACATCGGCCTGAACGTCATCTGCCGCGCCGGACGGCGGTTTCCGCACGCCGCGCCCGCGCTGAACCGGTTGCTCACCGGCCTGATGTCGCCGGCGCAAATCCAGGACCACGGCTGGAAGGTCTATGCCAGCGAGCGCAACGTGAAATTCACCGAGATGGAGTACGCGATTCCGCGCGAACACGCGCAGATCGCCGTCCAGCGGGTGATCGACGTCGTGCGCCGGCGCCGGTTGCCGATCATGTTCCCCCTCGAGGTGCGCTTCGCCGCGTCCGACGACGCTTTTCTGTCGACCGCGTACGGCCGCGACACCTGCTACATAGCGGTGCACCAGTTCACCGGTATGGAGTTCGAAAGCTACTTCCGTGCCGTCGAGGAGATCATGGACGAGTATGCGGGACGGCCGCATTGGGGCAAGCGGCACTATCAGAGCGCTGCCACGCTACGCCCGCGTTACCCCGACTGGGACCGGTTCGTCGCCGTCCGCGATCGACTCGACCCCGATCGCGTCTTCCGCAACGACTACACCCGCCGCGTGCTCGGCCCCTGACCTGCGAGACGAAGGGCCCGACTTCCAGGGACCAAAGTCATTGGCTGCCAACAACCCAGCGAAATCGGCAGCCGACGGTCGTAGGTTTGAATCGTGGAACCGATCCTGACCGAATTCATGCGCAACAGTGACGCTTTCACGTGGGCGATGGAGACCGATCCACGGTTGCGCTCGACCGTGGTCAGTGTCATCGTGCTGGACGGTTCGCCGGACTGGGACGCCGTCCGCGACCGGTTCGACCTACTGAGTCGCAAGCTGCCGATCTTTCGCCAGCGAGTGGTGGAATCGCCGCCGCCCGCCCCACCGCGGTGGGAATACGACCGCGACTTCGACCTGGACTATCACCTGCGCCGGACCGCCGTTTCGGGGTCGGGCACGCTCGACGACGTCTTGGAAATGGCCCGGCTGGCCCACATGCAGGACTTCGACCGGGCCCGCGCGCTGTGGGAAATCACGTTGGTCGAGGGTCTGCAGGACGGCGGCGCCGCCGTGATCTGTAAGTTCCACCATGCGCTGACCGACGGAGTCGGCGGCGTCCAGATCGCGATGACGCTGTTCGATCTCTCCGCCGAACATTTCGAGGTCGAGGAACTCCCGGCATTGCCGCAGGTTCCCGGGCCACCCCGGCTCGGCGGCTATCGTGACACGTTGCGCTACAACGCTTCCCTGGTCGGTAATGCGGTGGCCGGGGCGGCCAGGTGGATGCCGCGACTGATGTACGACGGCGCGCGGCGCCCGCTGGGCACCGTCCGTTCGGCCGCGGCCAACGCGGCTTCGGTGTACCGCACCGTGCGGCCACTGAACCGCACCGGTTCCGATCTGACCAAGGAACGCAGCCTGATTCGCCATCTGGCGGTGCACGAGGTGTCGCGTCTGCAGTTGCGTGCGGCTGCCCACAACTGTGGTGGCGCGCTGAACGACGCATTCGTCGCGGGGGTGACCGGCGGGTTGCGTCGCTACCACGAGAAACACGGGGCCAGCGTCGGCGAACTGCATCTGTCGATGCCCATCAGTCTGCGCACCGAGAACGACGACATGGGCGGTAACCGGATCACGTTGATGCGGTTCGACGTGCCGGTGGGTGAACCCGATCCGGCCCGGCGGATCCAGGAAATACACCGGCGTGTCAGCGCGGTACGCGACGAGAAGTCCCTGCCCTACACGCAATTGATCGCCGGCGTGCTGAACCTGATGCCGCGCTGGTACATCGGGTCGGTGTTGCGCCACGTCGACTTCGTGGCCAGCGACGTGCCGGGCGTGCCGATCCCGGTCTTTCTGGGCGGCGCCGCCGTGCGCGAGCAGTACGCCTTCGGTCCGACCATCGGCGCGTCGGTCAACGTCACACTGCTGTCCTATTGCGACACCTGCGCATTGGGCATCAACGTGGACAGCGCCGCCATACCCGACTACCAGGTCTTCCACGACGCCCTGGTCGCCGGTTTCGACGAAGTCCTGGCTCTCGCAGACTGATTCACCGGCGCGGCATCCGGCCGATATCAGCACGCTCACAGGAGCGTATCGATGTCGGCGCACGTCTGGCGCGACGGGAAAGACCCGCAAATCATGGCACGGTATGCCAATCGCGGCGCGCGCCGCCGGGCGTACTTGGGTAGCAGTAGCAGGAGGTACCAAGGCATGACGGCAAGCTGGGCGCCCACCCAGACCTCGCACAGCCCGAGTTCGGGCCGCATTCTGGACACCGCGCAAGGCATCCTCATCGGTCTGCGCCGGTGTAGGTCGGACACCGCATTCGACGAGTTGCACAGTGCTGCACAGCGTCACCGGGTTCCGGTGTTCGCGATGGCTTGGGCATTGGTGCACCTGGCCGGCGACGGAGAAAAAACACCCAGCTTCGTCGAGGCGCAGTCCGCCGCGCGTCACGAGTGGGGTGAGTTGTTCGTGGCCGACCATCTGCGGTCGCTGGCGGAGCGGGTGGCCCGATAGCCACCACAGGTTGAGTTCGGCCGCGGCAACGGGGAAGTGCCGCGGCCCTCAGCGCGTCCAGACCGATGAGTCTGCCGCCGCCAGCAGCGCGGCCACGATGCGTTCCCGCTTGTCCGCGAAGCGCTCGCTGGGAGTCGGTACCGAGATCGCGACCACCGTGCCGCCGGCCGTGCGGCGTGCGACAGCCGCCGCGGAGATTCCGGGGGTGTGCTCGTCGTAATCGAAAGCTATTCTGCTCGACCGTATCTCGATGAGCTGTCGGCGTAGCGCGTCCACCTCGACGGCGGGCATCTTGGCGAGCGCCGCCTCGGCGTCCAGGTCGTCGAGTGCCGCCAGCGCGGCCTTGCCGTTGGCCGTCCCGAACAGTGGAAACCGGACGCCGACCGCCGAGACCGCGCGGAGCCGATGGGACGACTCGATCTGGTCGACGAACCACATCCGCTGGCCGCGCAACAGCGACAGATCGACCGTTTCACCGTCCGTCTCGGCCGCGACGCGTTCCATGACCGGGCGGAACCGTGCCGCGATGTGTGCGCCGGTCGCGCTGCCGAATCCCAGCAACCGCTCACCGAGGGAAAACCGGCCGCCGGCGTCGACGCCGACCAGACCGACCTCGACCAGCCCCACCAACAGTCGTCGGACGGTCGATTTGGCCAGCCCGAGGCGCTCGCCGAGATCGACCAGGCGCAGTTGGCCCGGCTCCGCCGCGATCTCGTCCAATGCGGCCGCGGCGCGCCGCAACACCTGGATTCCCTCGTCGCGATTCGTCGGCGATTTCCGTTCCGTTTGCCCCACGAGTCCACTATAGTCGGCCGCATCACGGACTATATAGATCCGTTATGTGGATCAAGGAGCTGATTCATGGATGGTCTGCCCGCCGGACGGCACTTCTTTCGCAACCACGACGGGTATGAGGCGGCCCGCCGCGAAACGGTGTGGAATCAGCGCGTCCCCGACCGCTACCCGGAAGTGATCGTGCAGGCGGTGGATACCGACGAGGTGGTGGGCGCGATCCGCTACGCCAAAGCCAACGGCCTCAAAGTCAGCATTCGATCGGGTGGGCACAGCTGGGCGGCGAACCACCTGCGCGACGGTGCCCTGCTGCTCGACCTGCACCGCCTCGACCACGCCACGATCGACGCGGAGAAAGGGGTGGCCGTCGTCGGTCCGGGCAAGGGCGGCAGCATCCTGCTCGGCGAACTCGAAGCCCAGAATCTTTTCTTCCCGGGCGGCCACTGTCGGGGCGTGTGCGTCGGCGGATATCTGCTGCAGGGTGGGTATGGCTGGAACAGTCGGGTGTGGGGCCTGGCTTGTGAAAGCGTCGTCGGACTTGACGTGGTCACCGCCGACGGCGACAAGATCCATTGTGACGCAGACAATCACGCCGATCTTTACTGGGCGGCGCGCGGTGCGGGACCCGGCTTCTTCGCGGTCGTCACGTCGTTCTATCTCAAGCTGTACCCGCGCCCGGGTGCTTGCGGTACCAGCGTGTACGTCTACCCGATCGACTACGCCGACGAGATCTACACCTGGGCGCGCAACGTCAGCGCCGAAGTGGACCGGCGCGTCGAGATGCAGATCGTCGCAACGCGAAGCGTGCCGAACATGGGACTCGACGCCCCCGCCATCGTGTTCGCCTCACCCGCGTTCGCCGACACCGAGAAGGAAGCCGAACAGGCGTTGTCCATCTTCGGCACCGTCCCGGTGCTCGACAAGGCACTCGTCAAAGTGCCCTATATGCCGACCGATATGCCGACCTGGTTCGACGCGGTCATGAGCAACTACCTGTCCGACTACCGCTACGCCGCAGACAACATGTGGACCTCGGCGGCGGCCGAGGACCTGCTGCCGGGGATTCGTACCATCATCGACACGATCCCCGATCACCCGTCGCACTTCCTGTGGCTGAACTGGGGGCCGTCGCCGCAGCGGCCCGACATGGCCTACAGCATCGAGGACGAGGTGTACCTGGCGTTGTACGGGGCATGGAAGGACCCCGCCGACGATGACCGCTACGGCGACTGGGCGCGGTCGAACATGGCTGCCATGTCCCACCTGGCAACCGGGATCCAGTTGGCCGACGAGAATCTCGGCCAGCGCCCGGCGAGGTTCGCCAGCGACGCTGCGATGACCAGATTGGACCGGGTGCGCTCCGAGTACGACCCGGACGGGCTGTTCAACAGTTGGATGGGACGGATCTGAGATGGCCGATGACGCCTACCTCGGCTATCGGGGTGACGACGTGGACACGCCGTGGGCCAAGTTCTTCAGGCCCGAAATGGCACCGCTGCCAGCGCATGTCGTGACGGCGCTGCAACACGGTCCGCAGGCCGGACCGACGCTGTTGGCCCTGGATGACGCGGCCAGTGTCGCCGACGAGGGTTACCAGCAGACCGAGAACGGCTACGGCCTGCTCCAGGACGGCAGCATGCAGGTTTCGGTGCTGACCGACATGCCCGGCGTCACGCCGGCGATGTGGTCGTGGTGGTTCGGCTGGCACGGCAGCGACAGCCGCCGCTACAAGCTGTGGCACCCGCGGGCGCACCTGTCGGCGCGCTGGAAGGACGGCACGGACGGGGGACGCCGCGGCGCCCCGCGCTACGTCGGTCGCTGGTCGATGATCAGTGAGTACATCGGCTCCACGTTGCTCAGTGCCGCAATACAATTCGCGGATCCGTCGACCATGGGCCTGCCGCCCGACAGCGATGACGCGGTCGCGATCTGCGCTCGACTGGGCTCCGGGGACGCGCCGGTGGACGCCGGCTGGTTCGTCCACCACATCCGTTCCACCGCGACGGGATCGGAGATGCGCTCCCGGTTCTGGATGGGCGGACCGCACATCGCCGTCCGCAACGCGCCCGATCTGGCTTCCAGGGCGGTGCGCCCGGTCGCCGCGAAAGTCATCGGGGTCTCCGAGTCCACGGCACGCAACCTGTTGGTGCACTGCGCGCAAGAAATGAACCACCTGGCCGGGTTTCTGCCCGAACTGTACGAGTCGTTCGGCAACGAGTAAGCGGCTCAGAGCTTTTCGTCGAACGCAGGACCGACGAAGCGCCGCACCAGTTCGCGTTCGAGCTCGTCGTCCTCGACCGGCCAGTACAGCAGGGACAGCACCGTGCGGACAATCCATTGCGCGGCAACGGGATCGCCGTCGGTCAGGCCGGACAGGTCGGTGGCCAGGGCGGCCGGCAGCGGTGAATCGGTAAGCCACGTCATCGCCTCAGGCCGGCGGATCGAGCCGACCATCAACCTGCTCAGGGGATCGGCGCGAATCTGCCTGAGCGCCACCAGGACCGCGGTGACGACACGTTCCCGGCCGGTCAGGCCGTCGACGCCGACACGGACGCTTTCGACGATGCCGGCCGCGGCCCGGTTCAGGACGGCATCGCGTATCTCGGCCTTGCCCCCGGCGTAGCGGTAGACGGTCGCCCGCGAACAGTGCACCTGCTCGGCCAGCCGGTCGATGTCCAGTGCGTCCGAACCCTCGCGGGCGATCAGCTGCATCGCCGCGTCGTAGATGCGTTCGGCCGCAACCGTGCGGCGATCACCGCCGACCAGCCAGTCGTCGCGACGCGCCGGCATCCGCCTCCGATCGAGATCACCTCTGCCGAACATCTCAGGTTTGAGACGAACATCAAGAATTTTCTCAGCATAGTCGCTTGTCGGCCGGATTCGCTGAGACATCCGGCCGCCGGGCCCGGCGAGTCCGGATATCAACCTCGACCGATGCCATTGACCTGCGATTACCGGTTCATCAACCTGGGACGATGAACGTAACCCTCGATGCGGTCGAACTGTTCGGCGCCGCCGCCATCCAGGACCCGTACCCGTTGTACGAACGGATGCGGGCCGCGGGCCCGGTCCACCGGATCGGCGACTCCGGCTTCTACGCGGTCGGCGGCTGGGACGCGGTGAACGAAGCCGTCCTGCGGACCGAAGATTTCTCGTCGAACCTGACCGCGACGATGCTGTACACCGCCGACGGCACCGTCGTGCCGTTTCAGATGGATCCGCTCGGTGGGCCGACCCATGTGCTGGCCACTGCCGACGACCCCGCCCACGCGGTGCACCGCAAGCTGATGGTGCGCTACCTGGCAGCCAAGCGGATCCGTGCCGTCGAACGCTTCGCGACCCGGACCGCGGAACGGTTGTGGGACGACGGCATGGTGGATGGACGCATCGAATGGATGAGCGCCGTGGCCAACCGGTTGCCGATGATGGTGGTGGCCGAACTGATCGGACTTCCCGACACCGACGTCGACCAGTTGGTGCAATGGGGTTGCGCGGCAACTCAATTGCTGGAAGGCCTGGGCAGCCAGGAACAGTTGGCCGCCGCCGGAGGGGCCGTCCTGGGACTCAGCGGCTACATCACCGAGCAGTTTGCCCGAGCGGCCGGCCACCCGCGCGACGACTTGCTGGGTGAACTGGCGCGGGCTTGCCATGGCGGCGAGCTGGACCCGCTCACCGCCCAGGTCATGATGATCACGCTGTTCGCCGCCGCGGGGGAGTCGACCGCGTCCCTGCTGGGCAGCGCGGCGCGCATACTTGCCGTCCGGCCCGACATCGCGAGCCGTGTCCGGGAAAACCCGGAGCTGCTCGGGGCATTCGTCGAGGAAACCCTGCGCTTCGAGCCGCCGTTCCGCGGTCATTACCGCCACGTCCTGCGCGACACCACCCTGGCCGGCGTCGACTTGGCCGCCGATACGCGGCTGCTGTTGTTGTGGGGGTCGGCCAACCGCGATCCGGCCCACTTCGAGACGCCGGACGAGTTCCGACTGGACCGGGCAACGGGCAAGAACCACGTGAGTTTCGGTCGCGGAGCGCACTTCTGCGTCGGCGCCGCGCTGGCCCGGCTGGAAGCGCAGATCGTGTTGCGGCTGCTGCTGGACCGGACTTCGCGCATCGAGGCCGCCGAGGTCGGAGGATGGCTGCCCAGCATCCTGGTGCGTCGTTTGCAGCGTCTGGAACTCGCCGTCGATTAGCCTCCAGCTCAACGGCTCTCGCGGTTCGGTGCGGTTTATCCCGGGTTCGGCGTGAGCATCCCCGGCAGCACGATGAATGCTTCGACGGTGGTGGCGTGTTCGAAACCTTCCACCTCTACCCGCCATTCGTAGATGCCCGGATCCAGCGGAATGCCGCCCGGGATATTGAGGGTGAGCGGCATGCGCACGGCGGTGCCGTGAATCGCTCCCGGCAGGCGCCCCGCTTCGGCCGCGGCCTCGAACGAGATCCGCTGCGGCCCTTGCGGTCCGGGCACCATCACCGGCTGGCCGTCGGTGTTGAGCAGCTGGCAGGTCAGCTTGTGCCGTTTGTTGGTCTCGTCCCAGTCGATGTCCAGAAACATCACCAAAGCGAAAGGGGGCGTTGGTGTTTGGCACTGCCGCCAGCCCAATCCGAGGGTGTGGACCTTCCCCGACTGGGCGTCGGCCTGTGCCGCGTCGGCGAGAAAAAGGCTGACCTTCATGCGGCGGCCGGCGCCCCGGTCGACACCGCGCGTTGCCGATCCGCGATCGCTGCCGTCACGAATCCACTCCCGTCCCGTTCCCCGTCAATGTGCTGTTGCCGGCCCGATACTACGCCGCGACCGGTGTGCCGAGCCGACCGCTCTGGGGCCTCACGTCTCCCTATTTGCCGGGCGGCAGCTGACGCGGACCCTCGGGTGCACGCAACTCACGCGGACCCTTGCGCTCGACCAGTTCTCGCCGACCATCCGGACCGACGGTCAGGCCGGCGAGGTCGGACCGGGAGACCCCACCCAGGCGGGCGTATTCCGCGCCGGTGTCGACCTGCTCGTGGTGTGCGCCGGGAGGAGGCGGGCCGGCGGCCCAGCCGCGCGAGGATTCGATCCGGTTGCTCGCGGCGGGGTCCTGGCGTTCGGTGATGTCGGGGCTCGCGGCCTGCACCTGCTCACGCCCGGCGCCTTCGGTGCTCTCCGAGCCGAATGTCACCTTGCGGGTGCGCTTGAGCGAGAACGCGATCTCCTCGACCTCCTCGAACACCTGACGGGCGCTGCGCAAGGGCTGGGTCGTGTTGTCGATGACGCGCGCGACGAACGGCGGCACCAACGGACGAATCCACCGGGCGGCCGCCTTGGTGGCGTCGGGGATGGACGGGATCAACGGGGTCCGTTCCTGGGGTTCTTCGTACTGCTCGAGAGTCTGCTGCTGGACGGGCTCGACGGGTGCCGGCAGGTTTTTCGGCACGTCGATCGGCGCGGCGTCGGCCTCGTCGCCGGCAGGCAACTGCGCCACCGCGCGGCTGGCCGCCTCCGCCTCGGCGGCGATCGGCAGGTACATGTCTTCCTCCACGGGTTCGAAGGTGCGTTCGGACGTCGCGTGCACCGGGGCCTGAATCGCTTCCACGACCCGGCGGCGCTGGTGTTCCCGGTCGATCTCGGCCTGGGCCTCGATGGCCAGGCGGGTTTGGGTCAGCTGGTGTTCGGCCCACATGATCTCGGCGGCACGGCGGACCTCGGCCCGCTTGATCGCGATCGCGGTGTCGGCATCCAACTCGGCCCGTTCCCGCTCCGCGCGCGCCGTCGCGTGACGATCATGGGTGGTCTCACCGCGCCAGCCGCGCAGGATCAGCGGCAACAGGTACAACAGCGCGAAGAACGCGATGGTCAGCACCCGCAACAGCAGTGCGCCGATATTCGACATGGTCAGGTCGTTCATCGCGACCCAGCGCCCGCCGAGGCCTCGGCCCGCGTCGACGACCACCCCGTGCCGGGCCTCGGCGACGGCCCCCTCCGTGCGCGCGACCCGTGCGTCCAGGTCAGGTGCTTGACGGTCCCGCGTGGCCAGCGCGTTGTCCAGTTCGCGCTGGGTGTCGGCGAGCAACTCGTTGGCCGTCCGCGTCTCCGGGCCCTGACCGGGAACGCCGGTGATGCGGGTCTGGGGGCATGCCGGGCTGGGGTTGTACTCGCAGCGTGCCACCACCAAGGCTTGATCCCGGTGTTCGCGCGCCTGATCGACGGTGGTATCCAGCGCCGCACGTGCCGCCTGAGCCTGCCGCAGGTCGGCCGAGGCGTGGGCGACCGCGGGCGACGAGTCGGCGTCGTGCAGCGCCCGCTCGTTCAGGCGGTCGTCGATGGCCGCGGAGAAGACGACGAGTGCGGCCAGCTCGCCGACCAGCACGCCGATGGCGACGGCAACGGCCGCACGACCCGCGACATCCGCCCACCCCCGCGCCGGGCCGCTTGCGATGGCGCGGGTTACCGCGCCGACCAGCAGCCCGAAGACGACGGCCGGCGCGAGGACCGCCCACAGGGGAGCGGCGTGCACCGATGTCCGCACGGCCAGTGCGGCGACCAGCCAGGCCAGCACCGCGCCCAGCACCACCACCGCGCCGGAGACGGCGTGGGTGGATCGCTCATGGCGTTCGGTGAGTTCGCGCCGGTGTCCGCCGCCGAGCCAGGTCAGCAGCCCTGCTATCGAGCGCTGCTCGGTTGATTCGTGCGCGCGCATGAGACCTAACACCTCCAATGGTTTCCAGGGTGGCAGGGTCAGCGGCGACACACCGAATCAGATCGGCCCCTTGTGGCGTTGTTCACAAATCCGGCGGGAGTGGCCTGGATCACGCTGGTAGCGACCCGAGATGACGATCCGCAGCGCGATTTTCGGCGACGCGAACGGATCAACGACCGAGAGCACTGGTGTCATGAGACCGTTCAATCTATGCAGAATCACGAGTTCCTCAGCTACGAAGAGTTCGGCCGCAGATTCTTCGAGGTCGCCGTCACGCCGGACCGGGTGGCCGCCGCATTCGCCCAGATCGCCGGCAGCGAGTTCGAGATGGAACCGATCGCGCAGGGGCCGGGCGGAATCGCCAAGGTCAGCGCGAAAGTCAAGATCCAAGAGCCCCGGGTGACGCGCAAACTCGGCGATCTGATCACCTTCGTCATCCACATCCCGCTGTCCATCGACCTGCTGTTGGACCTGCGGCTGGACAAGCAGCGGTTCGTGGTCGCCGGGGATATCGCGTTGCGGGCCACCGCGCGGGCCGCCGAGCCGCTGCTGCTCATCGTCGACGTCTCCAAGCCGCGGCCCTCCGACATCACGGTCAATGTGTCGTCCAAGTCGATCCGCGGCGAGGTGCTGCGCATCCTGGCCGGTGTGGACGGCGAAATCCGGCGCTTCATCGCTCAGTACGTCAAAGAGGAGATCGACAAGCCAGAGTCGCAGGCCGCGCAGGTGATCGACGTGGCGACCGAAGTGGCCAGCGCCTGGACCGGTATCTAGGAAACCCGGCGCGGGGGTCCGCCGGGGTTTTCGGCCCAGCGCGCCCGGGTATGCAACCCCGGACGTCGACGGCAGATGAGGAGCGGATCAGTTGGCACGCGTAGATGTTTCGACGACCTCGGAGGTAGACCCCGAAGCCGCCTGGAAGCTGGCTTCCGATCTGCAGCGCTTCGACGAATGGATGACCATTTTCAACGGCTGGCGAGGCGAGGTCCCGGACACCATCGAAAAGGGCACCTGCGTCTCGTCGTGCATCAAGGTCAAGGGCTTCCGCAACGTCGTGCACTGGGAAGTGACGGAGTACGACGAGCCGAAATCCATTGAGCTCAAAGGGCGCGGCCGAGGCGGGATCCGCATCACGGTCGCCATGCAGGTGACACCGAAGGACCCGGGTTCGAAGTTCGATCTCACCGCGGATCTGAGCGGGGGAGTGCTGAGCGGGCCCGTCGGACGGGTGGTGGCCCGGGTGTTGCGCTCCGACGTGCGCAAGTCGGTGGACAATCTGGCCGAATTGCGTTAAGGCGCTTAGCTTTCCGTCACGCCCGTTCCGGGTGCGCGGGGTCGTCGAAGTGCATGTCCCGTTCGGCGTCGCGAACTCGCCGGCGTTCCATGGCGAGCCAGGATAGCCCGGCGCTCAAGATCAACATTCCGCCGCTGGCCGCGGCGATCCCGATGCTGACATGTCCCAGGGCGAATGTCGCTACCGATACCACGAACGCCAGGACGCCACCTGCGATCACGACCAGTGCCGGTGCCCGTTCGACGTCGTCTTCGAACTCGTCCAGCGCCTGCATCGAGTCGTGGGGTGGCCGACCGGCGGAGTGGGCTGCGGCATCGTCCATGCGCATCTCCTCTGCAGTTTTGGCCGGCGACCGCCCCGGTCATCAAGGTGGCAGCATCGGGAAAATACCCGAAATGCGTTTTGCACAAACGGGTTCAGCGGTCCTGGCACCATCACGGAGGGAGCAACCGGCGCACCGGACGGCTCTCGATCGCGTTGATCGTCAAGGCTCGGTGGCTGATCCGCCATCCGGCATCGGTGAGTACGTAGTGGTCGTCATAGCGCAGATGCCACACGACATCGACCACCTCGTCTGCGCGCCGACTCCAGTGATGCGCAATGCAGGTGATGCGTCCCCGCGCGTGGCCGGGCTGTCCTTGGTGATAGACCTCGCCGACGATCGCATGTTCGGTACGGTCCACCCGGCCCACTGCCGTCACCGCCTCGACGATGGCGCTATGGCCCCGATGGAAGTGAATCGGCTGCAGTGAGGTCGGCGGATCCGGCACCGCCAGCTCGGCGCTATCGGTGAAAAGTGTTGCTATCGAATCGAACTGGCGATCGTCGACGTAGGCGGCGTAGCGGTGCACCAGGTCGCTCAGCACCGCCCGGTCGGCTGTCGGGGAGGTCATAGCCCGGCGCGCACCGCCTCGAGCAGCCGGGCTGCCCTGCCGTCGGTGAAGACTTCTTCGAGCAGCACCGGACGGCCGTCCGGGTCGGCCAGTGGAATCCGCCAGTTCGGGTACTCGTCGGTGGTGCCGGGCTGATTCTGGGTGCGCCGATCGCCGATCGCATCCGTGAGGGCCACGCCCAGTAGCCGCGACGGGGTGCGGCCCAGGTAGCGGTACAGCGCCAGGATCAGCTCTTCGGGACGATCTTCACCGTCGGCGAGGAGACCGACGCGGCGCAACTCGGCCAACCACGCCGCCCGTTCGGTCGCCGCGGCCTCCAGCTCCGCCTCGACCGGGCGGGTCAGCAACGCCAGGGATTCCCGCAACCGGACGTGGTCGCCGGCCAGATAGCCGGCGGTCGGCGGCAGGTCGTGCGTGGTGACCGACGACAGGCAGCATTCTCGCCAGCGCTCGGCGGGCAGCGGTCCACCCGTCGACTCGTCCTGCTCGAACCACAGGATCGAGGTGCCCAGCAGCCCGCGCAGTAATAAGTAGTCACGCACCCACGGTTCTACGGTGCCCAGATCCTCGCCGACGACGACCGCCCCGGCCCGTCGGGCCTCCAGCGCCACGATGCCGATCATCGCCTCGTGGTCGTAGCGGATGTACGTTCCGTCGGTGGGCGGTGCGCCGCTCGGGATCCACCACAGCCGGAACAGTCCGATGATGTGGTCGATCCGGACGCCGCCGGCGTGCCGCAGCACCGCGCGGATCAGCGACCGGAACGGCCGGTACTCCGACTCTTCGAGCCGGTCGGGCCGCCACGGCGGCTGCGACCAGTCCTGGCCGAGCTGATTGAACTCGTCGGGCGGCGCGCCCGCGGTCACGCCCAGCGCCAGCACGTCCTGCAGGGCCCACGCGTCGGCACCGTCGGGATGCACCCCGACCGCCAGGTCGTGCATGATGCCCAGCGCCATGCCGGCCCGTACGGCCTGGGACTGAGCGGCGGCCAGTTGCTCGTCCAGTTGCCACTGCAGCCAGCGGTGGAAGTCCACCGCCTGCCCGTTCTTCTTGACGAACTTGGCGACGCCGTCGCCGCTCGGGTGCCTCAGCGACTTCGGCCAGCTATGCCAGTCGCCGCCGTGTTTTTCGGCAAGTGCGCACCAGGTGGCGAAGTCGTCCAGGGCGCGGCCCTCCCGGGCGCAGAAGGCGGCGTAGGACAGTTCACGGCCGGCCGATCGCGGCACCCGGTGCACAAGTCGCAGCGCCTCCTGCTTGGCGGCCCACGCGCTGTCGCGGTCGATGGCGTCGAGCCCGGCGGTGCGCTGCTGCACCTGGGTGCGCAGCTCCCGCACCCGGCGGTGCTTGGGCAGGTCGGCGAACTCCGGTATCGCCTCGACGCGTAGGTAGAGGGGGTTGACGTAGCGCCGCGAGGTGGGCAGGTAGGGGGATGGCTCCATGGGGTGCCCGGGCGCCGCCGCGTGCAGGGGATTGACCAATAGGTAGTCGGCGCCGTGCGCCGAAGCCGACCACAACGCCAGATCCGCCAGGTCGGTCAGGTCGCCGACGCCCCAGGACCGCCGGGAGCGCACGCTGTACAGCTGCGTGGCCAGTCCCCAGGCCCGACGGGTGCCGAGCGTCGCCGGCAGTCCCAGCCAGTCCGGAGTCACGATGAGCGCGGTGCTGGCCTCATACTCGCCGGATCGCAGATGCACGCGGTGGTAGCCGAGCGGAATGTCGCCGGGCAACGCGAAACTGGCCTCGCCGACCAAGCGCCCGTCCAGGTCGAACGGCGGAGTGAAATTGTCCAGCTGCACGATCCCGCGGCGTTCGGTTCCGTCCTCGAGTTGCACCCACACCTCCGCGGGAGCCCCGTGGGTGACGTGCACCCAGAACCGCGTCTGGGCGCCGGCACGCCCAACGATGGTCGGCGGCAGCGGTCGTTGCCAGTACGCGCGCCGTTCGGCGTCCAGCGCGGCGTTGCGTTCCTGCTCGGTACTCGCGGGGACGCCCAGGGCCCCGAGCACCGCCACCAACGTGCCTTCGGAGACGCTCACCTGCCGGTTGGACCAGTCCTGGTAACTGGTGGCGATACCGAAGCGCCGAGCGAGTTCGACAAGAGATGGCGCGAGCTCAGTCATGTCGGCAATCTTGCTACCCGCAGCTCATCGCGGAGAACTCGGCAGTCCGCGACTTAGCGCGCCGACACGACCATTCGCGGCTACCATGCCAGTGAAGAAGCGATGCCCAATGAAGACACGATCAATACCGTGGGGGAAGCAACGCGGGTCTTCGGACGCCACTGCCCGCGTGCGAGGTCTCTGCGGGTGCCCTACGGTTATCGATGAATCTCACCGCGAGGGCCTGTATCCAGGTGTTTTGCACAACCGAAAGGTGATCGAACGTGGCTGAACATAGCCGCGGACAGCGAGGGTCGGGGTACGGCCTGGGATTGTCGACGCGGACCCAGGTAACGGGTTACCAATTCCTGGCCCGCCGCACCGCGATGGCGCTGACCCGGTGGCGGGTGCGCATGGAGATCGAGCCCGGCCGCCGTCAGACGCTGGCCGTCGTCGCCTCCGTCTCCGCCGCCTTGGTCATCTGCCTGGGCGCCTTGCTGTACTCGTTCATCAGTCCGGCGGGCCAGATCAACGACGCGCCGATCATCGCAGACCGTGACTCGGGGGCGCTGTACGTGAAGGTCGGGGACCGGCTGTACCCGGCGCTGAACCTGGCGTCGGCACGGCTGATCGCCGGTCGACCGGACAATCCGCACCAGGTCCGGAGCAGCCAGATCGCGGGCATGCCGCACGGACCGCTGGTCGGGATCCCGGGCGCTCCGTCTTCGTTCACGCCCAAGAACCCGTCCGCCTCGTCGTGGCTGGTCTGCGACACGGTGGGCGGCACCTCCGGCGGTATGGCTTCCCCGGCCGGCGTGACCGTGACCGTCATCGACGGCACCCCGGACATGAGCGGTCACCGCCGGATACTCAACGGGTCGGATGCCGTGGTGCTCAGCTATGGCGGTAGCACCTGGGTGATCCGTGAGGGACGCCGCTCCAAGATCGACGCCACCGACCGGTCGGTGTTGTTGCCGCTCGGCGTGACCCCGGAGCAGGTCAGTCAGGCGCGACCGATGAGTCACGCCCTTTACGACGCCCTGCCCGTCGGCCCGGAGTTGTTGGTTCCCGAGGTGCCCAAGGCGGGCGCCCCGGCGACCTTCCCCGGCGCGCCCGGCCCGGTCGGAACGATTCTGGTCACGCCGCAAATCAGTGGGCCGCAACAATATTCGCTGGTGTTGGAGGACGGTGTGCAGACCATGCCGTCGCTGGTGGCCCAGATCCTGCAGAACGCCGGGCACCCGGGCAACACCAAGCCCGTGACGGTCGAACCTTCGGCACTGGCCAAGATGCCGGTGGTCAACCGGATCGACCTGTCGGCGTACCCGAACGAGCCGTTGAACGTGCTGGACATCCGGGAGAACCCGTCCACCTGCTGGTGGTGGGAACGGACCGCCGGTGAGACCCGCGCGCGCGTACAGGTGGTGTCCGGGCCGACCCTGCCGATCAAGGCCAGCGAGATGAACCATCTGGTCAGCCTGGTGAAGGCGGACATGAGCGGACGCGAGGCCGACCAAGTCTACTTCGGCCCCAACTATGCGAACTTCGTGGCCGTCACCGGCAACCACCCGGGAGCCCAGACCACCGAGTCGTTGTGGTGGCTGACCAATGCGGGCGCGCGATTCGGGGTGGACGACACCAAGGAAGCACGCGAGGCGCTGGGCCTGACCCTGCAGCCGAGCCTGGCGCCGTGGGTGGCGCTGCGGTTGTTGCCGCAGGGTCCGACACTGTCCCGCGCGGACGCCCTGGTGGAGCACGACACGCTACCGATTGACATGACCCCTGCAGAGTTGGTGGTACCGAAGTGAAACGTGGTTTTGCCCGGCCGACCCCGGAGAAGCCGCCGGTAATCAAACCGGAGAACATCGTTCTTCCGACGCCGTTGAGCATTCCGCCGCCCGAGGGCAAACCCTGGTGGTTGATCGTGGTCGGCGTCGTGGTGATCGGCCTGCTCGGCGGCATGGTGGCGATGACCTTTGCCAGCGGCTCGCACGTGTTCGGTGGTGTCGGCTCGATCTTCCCGATCTTCATGGTCGGCGGCATGATGATGATGATGTTCGGCGGCCGGTTCGGCGGCGGCGGGCAGCAGATGAGCCGGCCGAAGCTGGACGCCATGCGGGCCCAGTTCATGCTGATGCTGGACATGCTGCGGGAGACCGCTCAGGAGTCCGCCGACAGCATGGACGCCAACTACCGGTGGTTCCACCCGGCGCCCGACACCCTGTCCGCCGCGGTGGGTTCGTCCCGGATGTGGGAGCGCAAGCCGGACGGCAAAGACCTCAACTTCGGGGTGGTCCGGGTCGGCGTCGGCATGACCCGTCCCGAGGTGACCTGGGGCGAGCCGCAGAACATGCCGACCGACATCGAGCTGGAGCCGGTGACCGGCAAGGCGCTGCAGGAGTTCGGTCGCTACCAGAGCGTCGTCTACAACCTGCCGAAGATGATCTCGGTGCTCGTCGAGCCCTGGTACGCCCTGGTCGGCGACCGCGAACAGGTCCTGGCGCTGATGCGGTCGATCATCTGTCAGCTGACCTTCTCGCACGGCCCCGACCACATGCAGTTCATCATCGTCAGCTCCGATCTGGAGGAGTGGGACTGGGTCAAGTGGCTGCCGCATTTCGGCGACGCACGACGCCACGACGCCGCGGGCAACGCGCGCATGGTGTACAGCTCGGTTCGCGAATTCGCCGCCGAACAGGCCGAACTGTTCGCCGGCCGGGGCTCGTTCACGCCCCGGCACGCGAGTTCTTCGGCGCAGACCCCCACCCCGCACCACGTGATCATCGCCGACGTCGACGACCCGCAATGGGAGTACGTGATCAGCGCCGAGGGCGTGGACGGCGTGACGTTCTTCGACCTGACCGGCTCGCCGATGTGGACCGGAGTGCCCGAGCGCAAGCTGCAGTTCGACAAGATCGGCGTGATCGAGGCGCTGCCCCGCGACCGTGACACCTGGATGGTCATCGACGACAAGGCGTGGTTCTTCGCGCTCACCGACCAGATGAGCATCGCCGAGGCCGAAGAGTTCGGCCAGAAGCTGGCCCAATGGCGGCTGGCCGAGGCCTACGAGGAGATCGGCCAGCGGGTGGCGCACATCGGTGCCCGCGACATCTTGTCCTACTACGGGATCAGTGATCCCTCCGGGATCGACTTCGAAGACCTGTGGGGTAGCCGCACCGACACGATGGGCCGCTCCAGGCTGCGCGTACCGTTCGGAAACCGCTCGGACAACGGCGAGCTGCTGTTCCTGGACATGAAATCGCTGGACGAAGGCGGCGACGGTCCGCACGGCGTCATGTCGGGTACCACGGGTTCGGGTAAGTCGACGCTGGTGCGGACGGTGATCGAGTCGCTGATGCTCGGCCACCCGCCCGAAGAGCTGCAGTTCGTGCTGGCCGACCTCAAGGGTGGATCGGCGGTCAAGCCGTTCGCCGGGGTCCCGCACGTCTCGCGCATCATCACCGACCTGGAAGAAGACCAGGCGCTGATGGAGCGTTTCCTGGACGCGTTGTGGGGTGAGATCGCGCGCCGCAAAGCCATCTGCGACAGCGCCGGCGTGGACGACGCCAAGGAATACAACTCGGTGCGAACCAGGATGCGCGCCCGTGGCCAGGACATGGCACCGCTGCCGATGCTGGTCGTGGTGATCGACGAGTTCTACGAGTGGTTCCGGATCATGCCGACCGCGGTCGACGTGCTCGACTCGATCGGCCGGCAGGGCCGCGCGTACTGGATCCACCTGATGATGGCCTCGCAGACCATCGAGAGCCGCGCCGAGAAGCTCATGGAGAACATGGGTTACCGGCTGGTGCTGAAGGCCCGTACCGCCGGTGCCGCACAGGCGGCCGGTGTGCCCAACGCCGTGAACCTGCCCGCACAGGCCGGACTGGGCTACTTCCGCAAGAGCCTGGAAGATGTCATCCGCTTCCAGGCCGAGTTCCTGTGGCGGGACTATTTCCGCATCTCGAGCGTCGACGGCGAGGAAGCGCCGGTGTTGGTGCACAACATCGACTACGTCCGGCCGCAATTGTTCACGAACTCGTTCACGCCGATGGAAGTCAGCGTCGGTGGTCCCACCGTCGAGCCGGCGCTGACCGGCTACACGAACGGGAACGGCGAAGCGCTGCCGGTGGAGGCCGAAGAAGAGGAAGAGGCGATCCGGACGCCGAAGGTCGGCACGGTGATCATCGACCAGCTGCGTCAGATCAAGTTCGAGCCCTACCGGTTGTGGCAGCCGCCGCTGACCCAGCCCGTCCCCATCGACGAGCTGGTCAACCGCTTCCTCGGTCACCCGTGGCACAAGGACTACGGTTCGGTCCGCAACCTGGTGTTCCCGATCGGGATCATCGACCGCCCGTTCAAGCACGACCAACCACCGTGGACGGTCGACACCTCGGGTCCGGGCTCCAACGTGCTGATCCTGGGCGCCGGTGGATCCGGCAAGACCACCGCCCTGCAGACCCTGATCTGCTCGGCGGCGCTCACCCACACCCCCGAGCAGGTGCAGTTCTACTGCCTGGCCTACAGCAGCACGGCGCTGACCACGGTGGCGCAGTTGCCGCACGTCGGTGAGGTAGCCGGTCCCACCGACCCGTACGGGGTACGCCGGACGGTGGCAGAGCTGCTGGCGCTGGTGCGCGAGCGCAAGCGCAGCTTCCTCGAATACGGCATCGCCTCGATGGAGATGTTCCGGCGCCGCAAGTTCGGCGGGGAAGTCGGTCCGGTGCCCAACGACGGGTTCGGTGACGTCTACCTGGTGATCGACAACTACCGGGCGCTGGCCGAAGAAAACGAAGTGTTGATCGACCAGGTCAACGTGATCATCAACCAGGGTCCCTCGTTCGGTGTGCACGTGGTGGTCACCGCCGACCGGGAATCCGAACTGCGGCCACCGGTGCGCAGCGGTTTCGGTTCGCGGGTGGAGCTGCGTCTGGCCGCGGTCGAAGACGCGAAGCTGGTCCGCTCCCGGTTCGCCAAGGACGTCCCGGTGAAGCCGGGCCGCGGCATGGTGGCGGTCAACTACGTGCGGTTGGATAGCGACCCGCAAGCGGGTCTGCACACTCTGGTGGCCCGCCCGGCGCTGTCGGCGACACCCGACAACGTCTTCGAGAGCAACAGTGTTGTCGAGGCGGTCAGCCGGCTCACCACGGCCGCCGCACCGCCGGTGCGTCGCCTGCCGGCGCGGTTCGGTGTCGAGCAGGTGCGCGAGCTGGCGGCGCGGGACACCCGCCAGGGTGTCGGTGCCGGCGGAATCGCTTGGGCGATATCGGAATTGGACCTGCAGCCGGTGTACCTCAACTTCGCCGAGAACTCGCATCTGATGGTTACCGGGCGTCGCGAATGTGGCCGGACGACCACGCTCGCGACGATCATGTCCGAAATCGGACGGCTGTACGCGCCCGGCGCGACCAGCGCGCCGCCCCCGCCGCCCGGACGCCGGTCCGCTCAGGTGTGGCTGGTCGATCCGCGCCGTCAGCTGCTGACCACGCTGGGTTCCGAGTACGTGGAGAAGTTCGCCTACAACCTCGACGGTGTGGTGGCGATGATGGGCGAGTTGTCGGTGGCGCTGGCGGGCCGCGAGCCGCCGCCGGGTCTGTCCGCCGAGGAGCTGTTGTCGCGGTCGTGGTGGAGCGGTCCGGAGATCTTCCTGATCGTCGACGACATCCAGCAGCTGCCGCCGGGCTTCGACTCGCCGTTGCACAAGGCCGTTCCGTTCGTGAACCGGGCTGCCGACGTCGGTCTGCACGTCATCGTGACCCGTACCTTCGGCGGTTGGTCGTCGGCGGGCAGCGACCCGATGCTGCGGGCCCTGCATCAGGCGAATGCGCCGCTGCTGGTGATGGACGCCGACCCGGACGAAGGCTTCATCCGCGGCAAGATGAAGGGCGGCCCGCTGCCTCGCGGTCGAGGACTGTTGATGGCCGAGGACACCGGCGTCTTCGTGCAGGTGGCGGCCACCGAGGTGCGCAAGTAGGTGTAGCGCAGTACGAAAGCGCCGCCCGTCTAGCCGGCCGCCGGTGGCCTGGTCATGAAGGTCAGCCGGTGCCCATAGGCCGGGGGCTTTCGGCCGTTGCCACCGTTGACGAACTGCCCGAGCGGTCCGGTCATCGGGACACCGCCGCGGACTGCACCTTCGGCGGCGGCCGGAACTGCGGTGGCATTGCCGACAGCGCTAGCCCCGGCGGCGGTCGGAGCAGTGGACATGGTCCAGCTCGCCGGTGCGGACAACTTCCCGATCGGAAGCGCATTGCCCAGGTTCGCAGTGACGCCGCCCAGACTTCTGCCGGCGGCCGCTGCAGCCTGTCCGGCCGCCCGCGTCGCCTGCTCGGCCGCCGTGGCCGCATCCTTGACGAAATCATTCGCAAGACTGCCGAGCTTGGCGAAACCGGCCGTCTCGTCACCGACGAACAGAGTGTCTTGCAGACCCTGCGCAAAAGCGCTCAGGTACGGCGAAATGTACTTGGTGTAGAGCGGGACGATGTCGTCGAACGGCGTGTTGGCGATGATCCACTGGTCGATCGCGGTGCCTTGCCCGTTCAAGGGTGAAGACAGCATCTGCAACACCTCGCCGACTCGCGAACTCAGCTGCGCCCCAACACCATTGAGGTCGACGACCCCGGCCGGGTCGGTCACTTCGGCCGGTTCGGGCAGCTCCGTGAACTCGGATGCGGCCGTCGAACCATCGGCGTAGCTGTACATCGCCGCGGCGTCTTGAGCCCAGAACTCCATGTAGAGGGCCTCCGTCGCTGCGATCGCCGGGGTGTTCTGGCCCAGAAAATTGGTGGCCACCAACGCCGCCAGTAGCGCACGGTTGGCGGCGATCACCGGAGGTGGGACGGTGGCCGCGAAAGCCGCCTCGTAGGCGGTCGCGGCGGCGTACGCCTGGCTTGCCGTCTCGCCGGCGTCCACCGCGCTGGCATCCAGCCAGGCAATGAACGGAGTGGCCGCCACGACCAGTGACTCTGACGCCGGCCCGAGCCACGGCCCGCCGGTGAGCTCGGTGATCACCGACCGATGGCCATCCGCCGCGGATTGCACATCTGCGGCCAATCCGCTCCACGCCGCCGCAGCGGCAAGCATCGGACCGGAGCCGGGACCGGTGTACATGCGCCCGGAGTTGATCTCGGGCGGCAACAGCCCGTAGTCGAGCATTGCGTTGTCCCCTGGATCCGGTCGCCGTCAGCCGGCGGCCGGCGGCTTGGCCATCACGGAGGGCTTGAAGCCGTAAATCGGCTGATTTCGCCCGTAGCCGCCATTGACGAACTGGCCGAACGGCGGAGCCATCGGGAAACTGTTGGTGCTTTCCGCGGCGGCCGGGATCGCGCTGGCCACGCCCGGGTTGGTGGTGGCATGCCAAGGCATCCAGCTCGTCGGCGCCGACAACCCGCCGATCGGCACCGCTTTACCCAGGCTCGCGGCCGCTCCGGTTATCCCGCCCAGGCCGGCCGGCGCGGCACTGGCCGCGGCATTGCCCGCCGCCGCGGCCGCGGGCGCGGCTCCGGCGGCGGCCTTCGCCGCACTGGCGGCGTCCTTGCCGAGAGTGTTCGCGAGGTTACCGATGCCCGACCAACCGCTGGTGTTCTGCCCGACAGTCTGCGTCGACTGAATCAGGGCCGCGAATGAGTTGATGTAGGGCGAGAGGTACTTGCTGTACAGCGGCACGATGTCGTCGAACGGGGTGTTGGCGATGATCCACGCGTCGATCGCGGGGCCTTGGCCGTTGAGCGGCGAGGACAGCGTCTTCACCACTTCGCTGACCCTCGGGGTCAGCTGCGCGCTCAGGCTGTCGAGTTGGTTCTGCACGCCCTGACCCGCGGCGCTGGCTACGGCGATGGCTTGATCGGCAGCCCCCGACGGCTCGGCTACGTCGGCCGGCGCCGTCAACTCCGTCGACTGGGTCGACGCCGCTGCGCTGCCCGCGTAGGTGGACATCGCCCCCGCATCCTGCGCCCAGTACTCGGCGTACAGGGCTTCGAGCTGCGAAATCGCCGCGCTGTTCTGCCCCAGGACGTTGGTGGCGGTCAACTCCTGCACCAAGGCACGGTTGGACGCGATCAGCGGCGGCGGCACGCTGGCCGCGAACGCCCTTTCGTAGGCACTGGCCGCCGCGCTCGTCCGAGTCGCCGTCTCGGCTGCCTGCTCGGCGCTGTTGCTCAGCCAGGTGATGAACGGTGATACCGCCGACACCAACTTCGCCGACGCCGGTCCCAGCCATGGCCCGCTGGTCAGTGCCTCGATCACCGAACGATGTCCACTGGCCGCGGCCGCGAACTCCCCGGCCAGGTCACTCCACGCCGTCGACGCGGCGATCAGGGAACCAGCACCCGGTCCGCCGTAGATGCGTGCCGAGTTGATCTCCGGCGGCAACACTCCGTAATCCACCACTGCTCCGTAGTCCTTACGCTGCGACGGGCTCAGAGCGCCGCAACGGCGTTGGCCGCTTCGGTCGCGGCGTAGGAACCTCCGCTGGTTGCCAGCGTCGCGGCCAGCGCCGCCTGGATCCTGGCGGCCTGGGCACTCAGCTCCTGAAAGCGCTGACCGCGCAGCGCAAAATGGGCCGCCGTCAACACCGACACCTCGTCGATGGCAGCCGGGATCACGCCGCTGATGGGGCCGGCGGCCGCCGCATTGCCGGCGTTCAACGCCGCGCCAAGTGACTGCAGGTTGCTGGCGGCGGCGGCAAGGTGCTCAGGATAGGTATGTACGAACGACATGAGAACTCCTCCGGTGAGTTATGAATGGTGGCTGCACACATCGGTGTGTCGCGTCTATCGCCGACCGTCCGGAAACGACAACGATCAATTGTCGATCGGCCGAAGTCCGAAAAAGTCGGGCATCGTATCACTGTGATTCACGAGGGTGGTCAAGCGCAGAACTGATTCACATGAAACACATTAGATCGCCCTGGGAGTCGGTGATACCCATGACGCGAACAATTCACTATTCGCTAACGATCGTTAAACTTTCGTACACCACGTGGCTTTAATTAGCGTCCTGAGCTGCGCATATGCCGTCGCTCCCGGCTGCGGACCGACCGCGCTCGCGACAGAAGAAGTGTATGAGTTCAGTATGTCGCCACGAGTTATATGCGAGTTCACAAAATCGAACTATGGACAAATGATGGCGCGACAGTAAACGAAGAGATAATCGAGGATGGACAAAATACTAAGTCCGGAAAGTGCCGCGCCGGACGCCGAATTATCCGCGCTCGGGATGCGCGATCCGGCCGTTGTCCCGGCGCGGATTCGTCGACGGGAATTGCCGGAGGAAGGCACGCTGGCGCAGCTCGCCCCGCGCCGTGAGAGTGCCAGGAAAAGCTCAGGTCAGCGAAGTCCGACCCGATCAGCGCCGGAAGGTCGCCACGGCTTCCCGCGAGCACCTGCCGAACCAGGTCAGACGCTGTTACTGTGTCGTTACGACTGGTGAATTCGTTTTACCGGCAAGTGAACAACTGCAAACAGGTACCGTCGGAGACGACTTGGCGCCACACAGTCATCTACTCTCTTGCGAGAGAGCGGTTGCTGGGACGAATTGAGGGAGGAAACAGCATGTCGTTCGTGACCACACAGCCGGAGGCGCTGGCGGCGGCGGCCGGAAACCTGCAGGGTATCGGCACCACGATGAGCGCGCAGAATGCGGCCGCGGCGGCTCCCACCACCGGGGTGGTGCCGGCAGCCGCCGATGAGGTGTCGGCGCTCACCGCGGCCCAGTTCGCGGCCCACGCGCAGATGTACCAGGCCGTCAGTGCGCAGGCCGCCGCGATCCACGAGATGTTCGTGAACACATTGACCACCAGTTCGGGTTCGTACGCGGCCACCGAGGCCGCCAACGCGGCAGCCGCAGGCTGACCGAACTGACACATCGACAGGAGGGAGCAGCTATGAACGCAATCATCACAGCGATCTCTCCGCAGGCGGTGATTTCGGGGTTGAACGGCTCGGTCGGAGGCCGTCACTTCGGATCACCTGCATTCGCCGTCAACTCGGACAACGGGGTTCGGGTTCGACACCTTTCCGGCCGTGACGCAGCCCGGTGGCCGCCGGCTGACGGAATAGGGGGTCCTCCGTAATTTCCCGGTCGGCGGTCACGCCCGCGTGTAGCGCTGATCGGCCATCGCGTTGTAACAACACCATTCAGTCGTAAGACATTCATCGCAAGGAGAATTAAAGTGGCAACTCGCTTTATGACCGACCCGCACGCAATGCGTGCCATGGCGGGCCGTTTCGAGACCCACGCGCAGACCGTCGAGGACGAGGCCCGTCGTATGTGGGCGTCCTCGCAGAACATCTCGGGCGCGGGTTGGAGCGGTCTGGCTTCGGCCACCTCGCTGGACACCATGGGCCAGATGAACACCGCGTTCCGCAACATCGTGAACATGCTGCACGGGGTGCGCGATGGTCTGATCCGTGACGCCAACAACTACGAGCAGCAAGAGCAGGCGTCGCAGCAGATCCTGTCCAGCTAGTCCAGCCCATCAGCTTCTAATCCAGGAGGACAACAGACATGACCATCAATTACCAGTTCGGCGACGTCGACGCGCACGGCGCGCTGATTCGCGCCCAGGCCGCCAACCTGGAGGCCGAGCACCAGGCCATCGTTCGCGATGTGCTGGCTGCCGGTGACTTCTGGGGCGGCGCCGGTTCGGTGGCTTGCCAGGAGTTCATCGCCCAGCTGGGCCGCAACTTCCAGGTGATCTACGAGCAGGCCAACGCCCACGGCCAGAAGGTCCAGAGCGCCGGTCAGAACATGGCGCAGACCGACAGCGCCGTCGGGTCCAGCTGGGCCTGATAACCGAAACCACAGGCACGGCAGCACACCATCAAGCGAGACGGTGTGCTGCCGTGTCCTGCGGTTTACTGGATGAAGATGGCTGATGAAGATGGCTAGGACAGCTTTCGGACCGCTCACGGACCACTGAGGTAGGGATGGATCAACAGAGCACCCGCACCGACATCACCGTCAATGTCGACGGCTTCTGGATGCTGCAAGCGTTGCTGGATATCCGGCACGTAGCGCCGGAGTTGCGGTGCCGGCCGTATGTCTCCACGGACAACAACGATTGGCTCAACGAGCATCCAGGCATGGCGGTGATGCGCGAGCAGGGGATCGTGGTCGGCGACACGGTCAACGAGAATGTGGCCGCGCGGATGAAGGTGCTCGCGGCGCCCGACCTCGAAGTCGTCGCGTTGCTCTCCCGCGGCAAGCTGCTCTACGGGGTCGTCGACAACGAGAATCAGCCGCCGGGATCGCGCGACATCCCCGACAACGAGTTCCGGGTGGTATTGGCCCGGCGCGGGCAGCATTGGGTGTCGGCCGTTCGAGTCGGCAACGACATCACCGTCGACGACGTCACCGTCTCCGACACCGCCTCGATCGCCGCGCTGGTGATGGACGGCCTCGAATCGATCCACCACGCGGATCCGGCGGCGATCAACGCCGTCAACGTGCCGCTGGAAGAGATGCTCGAGGCCACCAAGTCGTGGCAGGAATCAGGCTTCAACGTGTTCTCCGGCGGCGACCTGCGCCGCATGGGTATCAGTGCCTCCACCGTGGCCGCGCTGGGTCAGGCATTGTCCGATCCCGCGGCCGAGGTGGCCGTCTACGCGCGTCAGTACCGCGACGACGCGAAGGGTCCCAGCGCGTCGGTGCTGTCCTTGAAGGACGGATCCGGCGGACGCATCGCCCTCTACCAGCAGGCCCGGACGGCCGGATCCGGTGAGGCTTGGCTGGCTATCTGCCCGGCCACCCCTCAACTGGTCCAGGTCGGGGTCAAGACCGTTTTGGACACTTTGCCGTATGGCGAATGGAAAACGCACAGCAGGGTTTAACAACGCCGTTACGAAACACGCAGTCTGACAACATTTTTCAACATAAAATGCGAGCTGGATGCCAACACGGCATACTGCTTTCGAACAGGCTGCAAAATTGAAAACAACGACGTCAACAACTGATAAGCGCGAGGCGAGGCAAATGAAAACGGATTCAATCCGGCCGCAGCTCCAAGGGAGTGGCGTCGCGGGCGCCTCGGGGACGACACCGACTCGGTGCAACTCACGGGCCAACACAATCGCCATGACAGGGGGTGCAGGACGATGACCGCAGTAGCTGATGCGCCACAGACTGACATTGAGGGCGTCTCGTCGCCCAGGGCGGTCGTCATCGGCATCATGGCCGGCGAGGGCGTCCAGATCGGAGTCTTGCTGGATGCCAACGCGCCGGTCTCGGTGATGACCGACCCCTTGCTCAAGGTCGTCAACAGCCGGCTGCGGGAGCTGGGGGAGACGCCGTTGGAAGCGGCCGGCCGCGGCCGCTGGGCACTGTGCCTGGTGGACGGCACGCCCCTGCGCGCCACCCAGTCGCTGACCGAGCAGGACGTCTTCGACGGTGACCGGCTGTGGATCCGGTTCATCCCGGACACCGAGCACCGCTCGCAGGTCATCGAGCACATCTCCACCGCGGTCTCGGCGAACCTGAGCAAGCGATTCGCCGCGATCGACCCGGTCATGGCCCTTCAGGTCGGCGCGTCGATGGTGGCGACCGGCGTGGTGCTGGCATCCGGCGTGCTGGGTTGGTGGCGCTGGCACCACAACACGTGGTTGACCACAATCTTCGCCGGAATCGTCGGCGTGCTGGTGCTCGCGGTGTCCGTGCTGCTGTTGATGCGCGCCAAGACCGATGCCGAGCGCCGCGTCGCGGACATTCTGCTGATGAGCGGGCTGGTGCCGCTCACGATCGCGTCCGCGGCGGCACCACCCGGGCCGGTCGGCTCGCCGCAGGCGGTGTTGGGCTTCGGTGTCCTGACCGTCGCGGCGGCCTTGGCGCTGCGGTTCACCGGTCGCCGACTCGCGATCTACACCGCGATAGTGACCATCAGCGCGCTGACGACCCTGGCCAGCCTGTCCCGGATGGTTGCGGCCACCAGTGCGGTGACACTGATGAGCTGCCTGGTCCTGGCCAGCGTCCTGCTGTACCACGCGGCGCCGGCGCTGGCCCGGCGGCTGGCCGGTATCCGGCTGCCGGTGTTCCCGTCGGCCACCAGCCGGTGGGTGTTCGAGGCGCGGCCCGACCTGCCGACGACGGTGGTCCGGTCCGAGGGCGGCCCGCCGACCCTGGAAGGCCCGGCCTCGGTGCGGGACGTGCTGCTGCAGGCCGAGCGGGCCCGGTCGTTCCTTTCTGGCCTGCTGATCGGTCTCGGCGTCCTGACGGTCGTCTGCCTCACCGCCCTGAGCAACCCGCACACCCACGAACGTTGGCTGCCGCTGTTGCTGGCGGGATTCACCGCCGGGTTCCTGTTATTGCGGGGTCGCTCGTACGTCGACCGCTGGCAGGCCATCACCTTGGCCGCCACCGGGGTGATCATCATCGCGGCCGTGGCGGTGCGCTACGCGTTGGTGCTGTCGTCGCCGTTGTCGGTGTCGATCGCCGCCGCGGTCCTGGTGGCGCTCCCGACGGCGGGCCTGACGGCCGCCGCGGTGGTGCCCAACACCGTCTACAGTCCGCTGTTCCGCAAGTTCGTGGAATGGATCGAGTATCTGTGCCTGATACCGATCTTCCCGCTGGCGTTGTGGTTGATGAACGTCTATGCAGCAATTCGCTACCGGTAGCGGCTGGCGGTGGCGGCGCCGTGCGACTAGCGCGGCGCTGGCCGCGGTGGTCCTTGCGGGCGGGGCACTCGCCGGTTTGCCGCCCGCATACGCGATCACACCGCCGCCGTTCGACCCCGGGGCCATCCCGCCCGACAGCCCGCCCGGGCCGGTCGGGCCGATGAAGCAGGACAAGTACTGCAACGAGGTCGGGGTGCTGCCCGGTACGAACTTCAAAGTGCCGCCGAGATACATGGAGATGCTGAATCTCACCGAGGCGTGGCGATTCGGTCGCGGCGAAGGGGTGAAGGTCGCGGTCATCGACACGGGCGTGACCCCGCACCCGAGGTTGCCGCGGCTGGTTGCGGGTGGCGACTATGTGATGGCCGGCGGCGATGGGCTTTCGGACTGTGACGCGCACGGCACCCTGGTGGCATCCATGATCGGCGGGGCGACCGCCAGTGGGGCGGCGCTTCCGCCAGCGGCACCGCGCCGGCCGGTCACTGTACCCACGCAGGAAAAGCCGCCACCACCGCAGACTGTGACACTTTCTCCGGTGCCCGGCCCGACCATCACGATGATCCCGGCACCGCCGCCGTCGCCGTCGGAGGGGGCTCCGCCCGGCCCCGCGCCGGGACCGGGCCAGGCGCCGTCGGCCAACCGGGGCGGCGGCACCGTGACAATTCCGGGTTACTCCGGCGGCGGAAGGGTGCAACCCGTCGATCATCCGCGCCCGCTGGCACCGACGACCTCGGCCTCCCCGTCGCCGACGGCCTCGGCCTCGCCGTCGCCGTCGACCTCCACCTCAGCGTCGCCGTCGCCGGCATCACCCACACCCGCGGCGGCACCGCCTCCGGAGTCGACCGGGGCAGCTTCCGACGCCTTCAGCGGAATCGCACCTGATGTTGAAATCATTTCCATTCGGCAGTCCAGCCAGGCGTTCTCGCTGAAGGATGCCTATACCGGCGATGCGGACCCGCAGACCGCGGCCAAGATCGATGACATCCAGACGATGGCACGCGCGATCGTTCATGCTGCCAACATGGGTGCTTCGGTGATCAACATTTCCGAGGTGATCTGCATCAGCGCCCGCAATCCGATCGATCAGCGGGTTCTGGGAGCCGCCGTGCACTATGCGGCGGTCGAAAAGAACGCGCTGATCGTGTCTGCCGCTGGAGACAGGGGTGGGAAAGACTGCAAGGGAGAGAACCCGGCCTTCGATCCGCTCTCGCCCCAGGACCCACGCAACTGGAGCGGCGTGAGCACGGTCGTGACGCCCTCGTGGTTCAGCGACGACGTCCTCACCGTCGGCGCCGTCACCAGCCCAATCGGTAGTACCCCTGGCGGTCAGCCGTTGCCGCAAGTGAGCATCGCCGGTCCCTGGGTCTCGATCTCAGCGCCGGGAGACGACGTCATGGGTTTCTCGAATCGCGACGACGCTTTGGTCAACGCCATCGTCGGTCAGGAAAACAACTTGCTGCCGCCGCAGGGCAGCGGCTTTTCCACGGCGATCGTGTCGGGGGTCGCCGCGCTGGTGCGCGCCAAGTTCCCCGAGCTCTCGGCGTATCAGGTCATGCAACGACTCATCCACACGGCCCGGCCGCCCGCCCGCGGGGTGGACAACCAGGTCGGATACGGTGTCATCGACCCGGTCGCGGCGTTGACATGGGATGTCCCCCAAGGACCGCCCCAAGCACCCAAACAACTCTCGGCGCCGCTGTCGCTGCCGAAAGCGCCTCCTCCGCGCAACATGGCGCCGGTGTGGGTGGCCACCGGGGGCCTGGCCGCGGCATTACTGATAGGCGGAGCAGTGTTCGGTACAGCGACATTGATGCGACGATCGCGGAAACAACGATGAAGGCTCAGCGCAAGCTCGGGTTGTCCTTGTCCTGGCCGCGCGTGACCGCGGTGTTCCTGGTCGTGGTGCTCATCCTGGTGCTCGCCAGTCACGCCCCCGAGTCGTGGCAGGGACCCAACCGGGTGGCCTGGTGGGTCGGCGTCGGCCTTGCGGTGCTGGTGACGCTGTTGTCGATCGTCACCTATCACGGCATCACGGTCACGTCGGCTGTGGCGAACTGGCTGTGGGACTGGTCCGCGGACCCCGGCACCGCCCTGGGCGCGGGTTGTACGCCGGCGACCGACTTCAAGCGCCGCTTCGGGCGCGACACGGTCGGGGTGCGCGAGTACCGCGGCCAGTTGGTCGCCGTGATCGAGGTCGACGGCGCCGACAGCGATCACCCCGGTCGGCATCGCCACCGCCCGTCGGGATCGGCGGCGATCCTGCCGGTGGCAGCGGTCGCGGATGGGTTGCAGCAGTTCGATGTCCATCTCGACGCTATCGACATCGTCTCCGTGGAGGTGCGTGGCGGCGCGGAAGCCGCCCGGGCGTCGGCGTCGCTGGAGGAGTGGGGCCCGGAAGGGTGGGGCGCGAACGAGGCCACCGGCGAGCGGCCCGGTACCGACCGTCGCCGCACCTGGTTGGTGTTGCGAATGGACCCGCAGCGCAACGTGGGTGCGGTGTTGTGTCGCGACTCCCTGGCAGCGACTCTGGTGGCGGCCGCCGAGCGGCTGGTCCAGGATCTGGACGGACAGAGCTGCGCAGCGCGTCCGTTGACCGCCGACGAGCTGGCCGAGGTCGACAGCGCAGTGCTCGCCGACCTGGAACCGACCTGGAGCCGGCCCGGGTGGCGGCATCTCAAGCACTTCAACGGCTTCGTGACCAGCTTCTGGGTGAGCCCGGCCTACATCGACACCGAGACGCTGAACCAACTGTGGCTGTCCGACGCACCCGAAGTGGGGGCTACGGTGGTTACTGTGCGACTGACTACACGGGCGGGCCGGCCTCAATTGTCGGCATGGGTGCGCTATCACAGCGAGTCCCGACTGCCGAGGGAGCTCACGGCCGGACTCAACCGACTCACGGGTCGCCAGTTGGCGGCCGTGCGGGGCAGCCTGCCGGCGCCGTCCACCCGGGCGCAACTGGTCGTACCGAGCCGCGACCTTCGAGACCACGACGAGCTGGAGTTGCCACTCGGTCCTGACGCGGAGCACGTCACCAGCTCAGCAGCACAATGACACGCGCGCAGTCGACTGCCGAAGATGCCCGCAACGCGATGGTCGCCGGATTGCTGGCATCGGGAATCTCCGTCAACGGACTGCAGCCCAGTCACAATCCGCAGGTGGCATCGCAGATGTTCACCACCGCCACCACGCTGGATCCCGCGATGTGCGACGCGTGGCTGGCGCGGATCCTGTCCGGGGACCAGAGCATCGAGGTGCTTGCCGGCGCCTGGGCGGCGGTGCGGACTTTCGGCTGGGAAACCCGCCGGCTCGGCGTCACCGACCTGCAGTTTCGCCCCGAGGTGTCCGACGGCCTGTTCCTGCGCCTAGCCGTCACCAGTGTCGATTCGCTGGCTTGCGCGTACGCGGCCGTGCTGGCCGAGAACAAGCGGTACAAGGAGGCGGCCGATCTGCTCGACGCCACCGAACCGCGGCACCCGTTCGACACCGAGCTGGTCAGCTACGTGCGGGGGGTGCTGTATTTCCGCACCAAACGCTGGCCGGATGTGCTGGTGCAGTTCCCCGAGGCGACCCCGTGGCGGCATCCGGAGTTGAAGGCGGCCGGTGCGGCGATGGCCACCACGGCGCTGGCCTCGCTCGGCGTCTTCGAGGAGGCTTTCCGCCGCGGTCAGGAAGCCATCGAAGGGGACCGGGTGCCCGGTGCGGCCAACATCGCCCTGTACACCCAGGGCATGTGTCTGCGGCATGTCGGCCGCGAAGAGGAAGCAGTCGAACTGTTGCGCCGCGTGTATTCGCGCGACGCGAAGTTCACTCCTGCGCGTGAGGCTCTGGACAATCCGAACTTTCGCCTGGTCCTCACCGACCCGGAAACGATCGAGGCCCGAACGGATCCCTGGGATCCGGACAGCGCGCCGACCCGGGCACAGGCCGAAGCCGCCCGGCACGCCGAGGAAGCCGCGCGGTACCTCGCCGAGGGTGACGCCGAGCTGGACGCGATGCTGGGCATGGCGCAGGCCAAGAAGGAAATCAAACTCATCAAGTCCACCACCAAGGTGAATATGGCGCGCGCCAAGATGGGACTTCCGGTCCCGGTGACCTCGCGCCACACCTTGCTGCTGGGACCGCCGGGTACCGGAAAGACTTCGGTCGCAAGGGCTTTCACCAAGCAACTGTGTGGATTGACAGTGCTGCGCAAGCCGCTGGTGGTGGAAACCAGCCGCACCAAGTTGCTGGGCCGCTACATGGCCGACGCCGAGAAGAACGCCGAAGAGATGCTCGAGGGTGCGCTCGGCGGCGCGGTCTTCTTCGACGAGATGCACACGCTGCACGAGAAGGGCTACTCGCAGGGCGACCCGTACGGCAACGCGATCATCAACACGCTGCTGCTGTACATGGAGAACCACCGCGACGAGCTGGTGGTGTTCGGTGCCGGTTACGCCAAGGCCATGGAAAAGATGCTCGAAGTGAATCAGGGTCTGCGGCGGCGCTTTTCGACGGTCATCGAGTTCTACAGCTACACGCCGGCTGAGTTGATAGCGCTGACCCAGCTGATGGGTAACGAGAACGAAGACGTCATCACCGACGAAGAGGTCGCGATCCTGCTGCCGTCGTACACCAAGTTCTACCTCGACGAGACGTACTCCGAGGACGGCGACCTGATCCGGGGCATCGACATGCTGGGTAACGCCGGTTTCGTGCGAAACGTGGTGGAGAAGGCTCGTGATCACCGCAATTTCCGGCTCGACGACGAAGACCTGGACGCGGTGCTCAACAGTGACCTCACCGATTTCAGCGAGGCGCAGTTGCGCCGGTTCCGGGAATTGACGCGGGACGACCTGGCCGAGGGACTCAGCGCCGCGGTTGCGGAGAAGAAGAGCAACTGAGCTAGCACGCGGCGCGCCGAAATTCGGGTTCGGCTAACTTCCTGCCGGCACCGCCCCGGCCCGATACGCTGTGTGAAATTCGGGCCAGAACTGGCGGGGTCGTCGCGTCCGGCAAATCTCGCCGGGCGGCTTCATCCCGATTGAGCAACCCTGGTGGCGCTCCCGTGCCCGGACGGTGACGGGAGGTGGGGCCGCGCTGATCCAATCCTGTCTGTAATTCGATGACCCTTTGTTTCCCGATCCGGTCGCGGCGCACGGGCTATCGGCACCATCCCGATACCGCCAGAACGGCCAAGGGCCCGTAGCTGGGTCGGATCATCCTCCAAAAGGAGAAGTCCGATGTTTCTGGCTATGCCATTATTCCGCTGCGCCGCAATAGTTTTCGCCACCCCGGCAGACGCCGCGGTCGGCTGAGGGACGGTGTCGGCAATGGATTTCGCAGCATTACCACCGGAAGTCAACTCACTGCGCATGTACTGCGGGCCGGGCTCGGCGCCGATGCTCGGGGCCGCGGCGGCCTGGGATCAGCTCGCCGCCGAACTGCATGCGACGGCCGCCGCGTACGACACGGTGCTGTCGGTGCTCACCGGTGACGGCTGGCTCGGACCGGCGTCGGAGGCGATGCTGGCCGCGGCCACACCGTATATGGCGTGGATGCTCAGCACCGGAACGCAGGCCGAGGAGGCCGCCACGCAGGCGGCGGCGGCCGCGGGGGCCTACGAAGCCGCCTACGCCATGACGGTGCCGCCGGCCGAGGTCGCGGCCAACCGCGCGCAGCTACAGCTGCTGGTCGCGACCAACTTGATCGGGCAGAACACCTCCGCGATCGCGGCGACCGAGGCCGCCTACGGCGAGATGTGGGCCCAGGATGCTGCGGCGATGTATGGCTATGCCGTCAACTCCGCCTCGGCCGCGACCCTGAGCCCGTTCGCCCAGCCGGCGCCGGTCGCCGACGTGGCCGGCCTGGCCAACCAGGCGTCGGCGGTCACGGCAGCCGCCGGGAGCGACGCGGCTTCTCTGACGCAATCGGAGCTACCGCAGCTGATGTCGTCGGTTCCGGCTGCGCTGCAGAGCTTTTCGGCACCCGCTGCCGCGACGGCCGAGCCTTTCCCGGGCGCCGATCTGCTGGCCGACATCCTGAACTTCCTGGACGGCAACGACGGGAACCCGTACGGGATCTTCCTGAACTCCAGCCTGGTGAACGGGTTCGTTTCGGCCGGCTACATCAGCCCCGCCATCGTCGCTCCCGCGGTGTTCGCCGGGTTGGCCGATATCAACGCGGTAGCGCTCGGTGCGCAAGAAGGTGCGGAGGTGCCGGGGATGGGGTCGGGTGCGGGGAACGCGCTGCCGATTCCCGCGGATGCTCCTGGGAACCCCATCAGCCTTCCGCCGTTGACCGACACCGCCACGGTGTCGATGACCACCGGCGCCGGGGTGACGGCGGCGACCAATCAGTCGGCAGTGGTGGGTCGTTTGTCGGTTCCGCAAACCTGGACGGCCGCGACCGCCGTGGCCAATTACGCCGGCACCGCCAACCCGGGCGGGGGCTGGACGAGTAATGCGGTCGCTCCCGAGGCCGCGGCGGGCATGCCGGGAGTACCCGGCGTGCCGATCGGGGGCATGTACGGCAACAACTTCGGTAATCCGCCGCGGTACGGATTCCGGCCGACGATCATGGGGCGCCCGCCGGCTGCTGGATGACAGGAGGGAGCAACCGCGAAGTTGGACCGACAGTCGTCCAACGGTTGGTCGAAGGAGGTGCCGGTATTGGATTTCGGAGCACTCCCACCTGAAGTCAACTCTCTACGTATGTACACCGGGCCCGGCTCGGCGCCGATGCTGGCCGCGATGCAGGCCTGGGACGCGATTGCCGCCGAAATGCATTCCAGCGCAACAGCATACGAGTCGGTGATCTCGGGCTTGATCAGCGAAGGCTGGCTGGGCCCGACTGCCGCGACGATGGCGGCCGCGGTCGCGCCCTATCTGACCTGGATGAGCGTGACCGGGTGGCGGGCCGCGCAGACGGCCAGTCAGGCCGCGGCGGCAGCGGCCGCGTTCGAGACGGCATTCGCCTTGACGGTGCCACCGGGTGTCGTGGCGGCCAACCGGGCGCGCCTGATCGCACTGGTCGCCACCAACTTTCTGGGCATCAACGCGCCGGCGATAGCGGCCACCGAGGCGGAATACGCCGAGATGTGGGCACAGGACGCCACGGCGATGTACGGCTACGCCGCCAGCGCCGCAGCCGCTGCCGTGCTCACACCGTTCGGCGCACCCGACGAGACCACCAGCCCGTCGGGACCGGCCGACCAGGCCGCCGCGGCGAACGATCCCGTTGGCCAACTGCTGCAGGAACTCGCCGCGCCGGCCGCACCCCTGGACATCCTTCCCCAGTCGGGCCTACTCGTCGACGTCCTGAACTTCCTGGACGGCAACGACGGGAATCCCTACGGGATCTTCCTCAACTCCACTCTGTTCAACGGGATCTTCTCAGCCGGCTACCCGGCGCCGGCTCTGCTCGTGCCCGTGGTCACCGACGCGATAGCAGACGTCAACGCGGTGACACTGGCCCAAGAAGCGGCCAACTCGATCCCGCCGGCGGGTCCCGATGCCGGCAACGCGACCTGGTCGGGCGCGACGGTCGCCCGATCGGCTACGGGCAGCGTCGCGGCCGGAGCCAACCAGGCGTCGTTGGTCGGGCGACTGTCGGTGCCACCGAGTTGGACTTCGGCCGTCGAGGCCGGCAATCGCAGCGGCGTCGGGTCAGTGCCCGGTCCGTCCGGCACGGCTGCCGCGGCCGCGACCGGCGTCCCCGGCATGCCGGGCATGCCGGTAGCCAGTCCCTACGCACGCCACTACGGCAACGGACCCCGCTACGGCGCGAAGCTGACGATAATGCCGCGTCCACCGGCCGCCGGATAACGATTTTTTCGCCGACGACGGCATCCCGAGTCCCGGCATATTCGGGTACCCATAAGCCCATATTCGCCGGGTATGGAATTCCTCAGCCGAATTGCATAATGCCCGGAGTTTTGAGTTGACGCGACGCGCTTGGAGTGCCACTATGGCTTTCGCATGCACCTCGCTAGGTGAGGCGTCTGCACGGACATAGGCCACTGACCTCGAACGTCGAAAGACGCCCAGGGTCAGGACAGCTCTTCCCGGCTTAAGGGTTGAGCCCAAGTGGCTTCCAGCGTTTCCGCTGGATACGCCGTGTGGTGCCAAAGCTCTGTCGAGAGGGGTGCTTGGTCCGGCTGGGCTCGTCTGCCCGCCGGACCTCATCCCTGCGTGTCGTGCGCCCGGCATCCCCGCATGCCACGACCCAGAGGAGGTGAGAGCGGAGTGAGTCCCGACGACAGTCCCTATCCGAGATCGAAGACCATTTCGTTTCGATCCGACCCGGGCATTGTTTTCGCAATCTGATCGCTGTTTCCGATAAACGCGACCCGCGCTCGCCGACTTTGCGATGCGCTTAATTGGTGTGCGCGGAAATAACCGCAGAATTGCTATTTCGGCGACCCGAGTCGGACTCGTTCATCGACATCTCGGGTCGCCCGGTGCCGTCACCGCGCCCGGCGTCCCTCGACCGGCCGAGGAGGCACCGATGACCGCCGCACTGGATTTTGCCGCGTTGCCGCCCGAAGTGAATTCCGCGCGCATGTACGCCGGGGCCGGGTCGGCGCCGATGCTGGCTGCTGCGTCGGCGTGGAACGGGTTGGCTGCTGAGCTGCGTGCCACCGCGCTGGCCTATGACGCGGTGCTGTCCGCGCTGACCGGGGAAGAATGGTTCGGCCCGGCATCGGCATCGATGGCCGCCGCGGCAATGCCGTACGTGGCCTGGTTGAGCTCCGCCGCGGCGCAGGCCGAGCAGACCGCCGCGCAAGCCGAAGCCGCGATGGCGGCCTACGAAGCAGCATTCGCCGCCACCGTGCCCCCACCGCTGATCGCGGCCAACCGGGCTCAGCTGGCGGCACTGATCGCCACGAACGTCATCGGTCAGAACACTCCCGCGATCGCCGCGACCGAAGCCCTCTACCTCGAGATGTGGGCGCAGGATGCCGCCGCGATGTACGGCTACGCGGCCTCGGCGGCGGCAGCCACCGAGCTGAGCCCGTTCGTCGAACCCCAGCAGGCCACCAGCGCCAGCGGACTCGCGGCGCAGGCCGCGGCGGTCGACCAAGCGGTCGGCGGGTCAGCCGTCTCAGCGCACAGCACGCTCTCACAGCTGATGTCTGCCGTACCGGGCGCACTGCAGGGACTGTCCGGCGCCGACGGCGGTGCGGGCTTGTCGGACGTCGCGAACGCGTTGCTGACCGGAACCGGGTCCTCGAGTTGGGGCGACCTTCTGGAGGTGTGGGGTCCCAACGCCAACATCTGGAACACGATCACGTCGACGGGCATTTTCACGCCGGGCTCCACCGTCGGGACCCTGTCGAGCTTGTTCGGTGCCTCGGCGATGTCCGACGTGGCCGGCACCGCCGCGGACGTCTTTCCTGCGGCGGTCGGTGAGACTGCATCGCTCGAATCCGTACGCGGGATCAGCCCGATGGCCACGGCGGCGGCCGGCAATGCCGGCAGCATAGGCAGGCTCTCGGTGCCGCCAGGGTGGACCGCGACCGCCCCGGTGGCCGGCCCGCTGCATTCGGCGCTCGGGGGGACACCCATGATCGCCCCGCCGCCGGCAGGCACCCCAGGCATGCCCGGGGTTCCGCTGGGCAACGTCGCGGGCCAGTCCTTCGGTCGGGCCGTCCCACAGTACGGGTTCCGGCCCACCGTGGTGGCCCGCTCGCCGGCTGCGGGATGACGCGGGGCGGGCGCTACCTCGAGCCGTAGCGCCCTTCCCAGCAAACGGTGGTTTGCCGTTGTCGTTGCCTTCGGCGCGCCGGCGCGTCAGGGCAGTGACCACCATCACTTCACCGGTGAAACCGGGCGATCACGACTGCCTTGATGTGATTGGCGGCATTGGCGTCGAATGCAGGGCAGGACGCTCGAATCGATCTCGTCTGAACGGATTTTCGTGGTCGTCGACGTTTCTTGATTTCCGTGCACACATTCGGTGCATTTATCCCGGTAAAAATTGGTTCCGTCGCAGACTTTGTATTTGCCGGTTAACAAACGTTGCGGTGAGTTCACAACCAGTCAGGCGGCACGGAGATCCCTCGTTTACCTCGCGATTACGTCAGCGGAACGCCGCGAAAATAACTCTCCGTGAGCATATCTTTTGCCAGGCCCAAGCCTGAAGCGAACTTCACGGGGTCGAACCCTTACCGGCGCGGCGACGCTGCAGCGCACCGACACCAACACAGCCGGCAAGACATACGGGGGTGCTACGCATGGACTACGGAGCGCTGCCGCCCGAGATCAACTCCGGGCGCATGTACACCGGTCCCGGCGCCGGTCCGATGCTGGCAGCGGCACTGGCCTGGGACGAGCTCGGCGCCGAATTGCACACCACCGCAGTCAATTACGCATCGGTGATCGACGGATTGGTCGTCGGGTCGTGGCAGGGCCCGACGGCGATGGCGATGGCCGCCGCGGCCGGACCCTTCGTGTCATGGATCCACGCCACCGCCGTCCGCGCCGCGGAGGCGTCCGCACAAGCCAACGCTGCCGCCTCGGCATACGAAACCGCTTTTGTGGCAACCGTTCCGCCCCCGGTGATCGCCGCCAACCGCGCGCAGCTGTCGGTTCTGATCGCCACCAATATCTTCGGACAGAACACTCCCGCCATCGCCGCGACCGAAGCCCACTATCTGCAGATGTGGGCCCAGGACGCCATGGCCATGTACGACTACGCCGCCACGTCGGTTGCCGCCAGCCAATTGACACCGTTTACCGAGCCGCCGCAAACCACCAGCGCGTCGGGCACCGCGGCGCAGGCGGCGGCGACCGCTCAGATCACCGGTAACTCCGCGGCCGCGGTGTCGCTGCCCGCGGCGCTCGGTGACGATCTGGCGAACTGGAACACCATCATGGGGACCCTCACCGGACCGTTCTCGCTGCAGGGCTGGACTTCCATTCCGGGTGGCCCGTTCTTGTCCTTCGGACAGCTCTACGCCTCCGCGCAGAACGTGCAGGGACTGCAATCCTTCTTCGCACCGGCACAACCCGTGACCGGCGCACTGGCACCGATCGCAGAGTCGATCAGTCCGCATCTGTCGTCGGCAGCAAGCCCGGCCGCGGCCACCATGGGCCGCGCGGCCCTGGTGGGCGGCATGTCGGTGCCCCAGGGCTGGACGACGGCGGCACCGGCGATGAGAGCCGTTACCGCAGCACTGTCCAGCACCTTGACCGCAGTACCCGCCGCCGCACCGGCCGCGGAGGCCGGCGTGTTCGGACAGATGGCCCTGTCCAGCCTTGCCGGGCGCAGCCTCGCGGCTGCGATCAGCGGCTCGCGCGGCGGCAGTGCTGCCGTGGCGACGTCGCTGGGCGGTGTCATCGCGGAGGCCGACCCGGCGGCGGCCATGATCTTCGTGCTCCCGCCGCTCGAGGACTGATTTCGATGCAGTTTCCAGGCAGGGGGTGACCGGGGATGTTCTACGCAGCGTTTCCGCCGGAGGTCAATTCGGGCCGCATGTACACCGGGCCGGGATCGGGACCCCTGCTCGCCGCCGCGGCCGCCTGGGACGGCCTGGCCGCCGACCTGCAGGCCACCGCCGCGTCGTATGCGGCGGTGATCGCGAATCTGACCAGCGGTCCCTGGGTGGGTCCGTCGTCGGTGGCCATGGCCGCCGCGGCGACACCGTATGTGACCTGGATGAGCGGCACCGCCGCGCAGGCCGCCCAGGCCGCGCGCCAGGCCAACGCCGCCGTCGCCGCCTACGAGACGGCCTTCGCCGGGCACGTGCCGCCGGCCGAGATCGCCGCCAACCGCAGTCAACTCGCCTCGTTGGTGGCGACGAACATATTCGGGCAGAACACCGCGGCGATCGCCGCGGTCGAGGCGCAGTACGGCGACATGTGGGCACAGGACGCCGTCGCGATGGACGGCTATGCGGCCTCGTCCGCGACAGCGAGCGAAGTGACCCCGTTCGTCGAGCCACCGCAGATAGTCGACGCGTCGGGGCTGGCGAACCAGGCCGCGGCGACCGGGCGGGCCGCGGGCACCGCGGCAGGCACGGCCGCGCAAACGATCCTGTCGGCCGGTAATCCGGTATCGGGGATCCTGGAAGTGCTGGCCGGCCTCAGCACCGACTACACCACCACCGTCACCGGACTGCTCAACGGCCTCTTCGGGTCAAGTGGCGCATCGACTTTCACGACGCTGTACTCCGCGGTGAAGGTTCCGCTGAGTTTCAGCACCCAGTTCAACAACGTGGGGTTGCTGGCCAACTTTCCGGCATCGCAGTTCCTCAAATTCGGCCCGAAGTCGGCGTCCGCACTCGGCGAACTGCCCAAGGACGCGCTGGGCGGCGGCTTGACGCCGCACTGGGGTCGCGGCTGGCTGACCGGCGGCATATCTCCTAGCGCCACAGCCAATTTCGGACGCGGGACCCTGGTGGGAGCGCTGACGGTGCCGCCCAGTTGGACCGCCAACACTCCGGCCATCAGAACGGTTGCCGCGGCTCTGTCTGCCGCCGGACCGCAACCTGTGCCGGCCGCCGAACTCGGGCAGGGCACCTTGTTGAGTTCGGTGTCGGCGGCGGGTATGGCCGGAAGCGCCTGGGGCGCCGGCGCTTTGCGTCCGGCGACGAGTGCGCGCAGTCGCCTCAAGCCGGTCACAGACGATCTGAAATCGCCGGAGATGCTCAGACGCATGGTGGCGCGGATCTCCGAGCGTCCGGACAGCGTCCAGCACCACACCGTGGACAAGGAGGGTCTGGACAGCCTTCTGGAACATCTGGCGAAAATGCCCGGCATCCATGCCGTGCATCTGACGAATGGTGACAGAGCCAAACTCTGACCGCCCGATACCCGGTCAGGCTGACGAAGAGGAGAACTCGTGTCGCGTATGGTGATGGCGCCGGTGCTGGCATGCCTCATGATCGGCCTTGCTGCACCGGCATACGGCGATCCAGGCGACGACGCGGGTTTCCTGGGCGCGTTGCGTGACGCCGACATCGGCTACAGCAATCCCGGACAGGTGATCGGCTCCGCCCAAGCGGTGTGCACCTGCTTGAACAACGGTGAGTCGGGCTTCGAGCTGGTACATGACGTCAAAAAGCGCAACCCGGGCTTCAGTCTGGACGCCGCAGCCGAGTTCGCCGTCATTTCGGCCAGATACTATTGCCCACAACAGCTCGTCCGCAGCTGACCGGTAAACGGCATTTCCCACATCTATCTGTAAGAGCCCCGGCGCGGCTTTGCTGCCGTCAATGACATTTCTTCGCCGAATTAACTCGGAAAAGGAACCGCACGCGTCGAATCGCCGACCGGAATTGCCCGCTATATACGGTCGGCAATTGCCGTTGTACCGAGGATATTCGATGCCTCCCGGGCCATGCGGTTGCTGCTCCAGGCGTGGAATCATGCGGAGTGCTATTGGGATAGCTGGTGAGTTTCGTATGAGTTCGGCAAGCCCCCCGGCGCAGTGGCAAACCCGTGATTACGATGGCTGGCACAGAGGGACCGGAGGGGAATAGATGGACTTCGGGGCGCTGCCGCCAGAAATCAACTCTGGACGAATGTATCTGGGGGCAGGATCCGGACCGATGCTGGCTGCGGCCGCCGCGTGGGACGCATTGGCGGCCGAGTTGCACTCCAGCGCAGCGGCCTACAGCTCGACGGTCGACGGGTTGGCCGTCGGCTCGTGGCACGGGCCGGCAGCTATGTCGATGGCGACGGCGGCCGCGCCGTATATCGCGTGGATGACCGCGACAGCGACGCAAGCGGAGCACACGGGCACCCAGGCCAAACTCGCCGCGGGCGCATACGAGGCCGCCTTCGCGGCGACCGTGCCCCCGCCCGTCATCGAGGCCAACCGCGCGCTGCTGATGACGTTGATCGCCACCAACATCCTCGGGCAGAACACCGCCGCGATCGCCGCCACCGAAGCGCAGTACGCAGAGATGTGGGCGCAGGACGCTGCCGCCATGTACGCCTACGCGGCGTCCTCGGCGGCCGCCACGCAGTTGACGCCGTTCACCGAACCACCGGAGACCACCGACCCTTCGGGCGCGGCCAGGCAAACCGCGGCGGTATCCGAGGCCGCCGCTGCCTCCGAGATCCAGTCGGGATTGTCCCAACTGATGACCGCGGTGCCCAACGCACTGCAAGACGTGGGTCCGGCGGCAGCCGCTCCGGCGGCGACGACCCCCGTCGGCTCGGTGATCGAAGCGATCTCACCGTTCGCCGTCGGGATCCGGCCGTTCTTCGCTGCCATCACCGGCGCCTACAGTCCCATCATCGGGTTCGTCCTGTTCGGCGGCTGGTGGTTGTTCGCCGGGCAGATTCTGGGTCTGTCGCAGAATGCGCCCGGGGTCGCTTCACTCCTGAACTCCGGCGGGAAGCCGCTGGCCGGTCTGTCGCCGCTGCGCGGCGGCTACGTCGCGTCGGTGCCGGCGGGCGTGTCCGGCGCGATGGGGCAGTCCACGCTGGTCGGGTCGCTCTCGGTGCCGCAAGGCTGGGTGACTGCGGCACCGGTGATGCGGACCATGGCATCGATGCTGCCCGGCGCGAGCGCGGGGGCGCTTCCGGCAATTCCCGCTGCGGCCGAGGGCGGCCTGTTCGGCGAAATGGCCATGGCAAGCCTGGCTGGACGCGCGCTGGCCGGCGCCAGCATCCGCACCACCAGTAGTGGCGCCTCGAGCATCACCGGCGGCGTTGTCGCCGGCGAGGACGTCGCCACCACGGCGACCATCATCGTGATACCGGCGGACTGACCGATGACCTCAGCACACGAAAGGCGCAGCTGATGAGTTTCGCGGTGCGGCCACCGGAGATCATCTCCTGGCAGATTTACACCGGCCCGGGCGCGGGCCCGATGCTCGCGGCCGCCACGGCCTGGGACGCGCTGGCGACCGAACTCCAGTCCACCGCGGCTTCCTACGGTCTGGTCGTCGACGGATTGGCCAACGAGTCGTGGACCGGCCCGTCGTCAGCAGCGATGGCGGCGGCCGCCACCCCCTATGTGGCGTGGATGGCAGCGACGGCGGCGCAGGCCAAGGTGGCGGCCGACCAGGCGAAAGCGGCCGTCAGCGCGTACGAGGCAGTATTCGCCGCGGTGGTACCGCCGGCGGAGATCGCGCTTAACCGCAGCCAGCTGGCGTTGCTGGTCGCGACGAACATTTTCGGCCAGAACACCGCTGCCATCGCCGCCCTGGAGGCGCAGTACGGGGAGATGTGGGCGCAGGACACCGCGGCGATGTTCGCCTACACGAGTGCGTCGGCGGCGGCCGCCAGGCTCGAGCCCTACACCAACCCACCACAAGTCGCCGACCCGGTCGGCCTCGCCAACCAGCAGGCTGCGGTCGGCCAGTCCAGCGCCCTGGCCGCCGGCACCGCGGCCGCGACCGCGGCTGCGACGGCCGCGCCGACCGCCGCACCGGTTTTTCCGTTCGACATCGTCCTGCAGGTCTTCGAAGCTCTCGGCAGCGGCGGCAGCTCGTACATGCAAGCCATGGGCCAGCTCCTCAATACCCTGACGGGCACCCCGGTGGCCGCCACGACATGGGAAAACATCTTCGGGACCTTCGCCGACATCGGCCGGTTCAGCACGGTGGCCAACGACATCATGAGCATCCCCAACCTCGGCATGACCGAGTTCAAGCTGTTCTGGAAGCCGCCGTTGGAGGACATCCCGAAGTCGGCTCTGGGAGCGGGACTGGGAATGTCGCCGTCGGCCGGCCTGACCAACGCGGTATCGGCGGGTACCGGCCAGGCCAACGTGGTGGGGAAGTTGTCGGTGCCACCGAGCTGGGCATCGGCCACACCGGCGATCCGGATGGTGTCCGACGTGTTGCCGACCACGAGCATGGCCGCGGCACCGGCAGCAGCGATCCCGGCCGACCTCGTCAACCAGATGGCTTTGGGCAGCCTGACCGGTGGTGCCGCAGGCAGCGTGGCGGCCCAGGTCTTCAGCGGCAGCGGGGCAAGGGCCCGGGCCAACGGCGGAAAGGGACCCGTAGAGCCGGTCAAGCTGGACAGCGTGATCGCGAAGCTCCAACAGGAGCCCGAGGCCGTGCAGCATTGGAACGTCGACAAGGCCGGGCTGGACGGTCTGCTGGAGAGGTTGTCGAAGAAGCCCGGCATTCACGCGGTGCACGTTTCCAACGGGGACAAACCCAAGATCATGTTGCCCGAGGGGCAGGGGTAGCTGTTGAGACTTCTGTCAGCGGTTTTCGGCGTGGTCGCGATGGTCGCTGTCGCCGCACCGGCCCACGCCGACCCCGGAGGCGACGACGCGTCGTTCCTGGCCGCCCTGCGAGATGCCGGCATCAGCGTTCCCAATCCGGCCCAGGCCATTACGTCCGCCCAAGCGGTGTGCGGATTGATGCGGAACGGTGAAACCGGTCTGCAGGTGCTGACCGACGTGAAGAACCAGAATCCGGCCCTCACTCTGGATGGCGCGGCGCTGTTCACCGCCATTGCGTCGAACACCTACTGTCCCGAACATCTGGGACAACCCGAGGGCGGCTACTTCTAGCGAGACCCCGGTTCGCCTGGGCTCCACCTGGTGTTAACCCGAAGCTGATTGGCTGCCGGTCGGTGATGTAGCAGTCCGTTTCGATCAACACAGGGGTGGTGCGGTGCAGACGTTGAGCATTGCCGATTTCGCACTCCGGCTGTCCGTCGGAGTCGGATGCGGCGCGCTCATCGGACTCGAACGCCAATGGCGCGCCCGGATGGCGGGGTTGCGCACCAATGCGCTGGTGGCCGCCGGTGCGACGCTGTTCGTGCTCTACGCCGCGGCCACCGAGGACAGCAGCCCGACCCGGGTCGCCTCCTACGTGGTATCCGGCATCGGATTCCTCGGTGGCGGGGTGATCCTGCGCGAGGGAGCCAACGTCCGCGGGCTCAACACCGCCGCCACCTTGTGGTGCTCCGCGGCGGTCGGGGTGCTGGCCGCATCCGGGCACCTGGTATTCGCGTTGATCGCCACCGGCAGCGTCGTCGTCATCCACCTGCTGGGCCGCCCGCTGGGACGGCTCATCGATCACGACAACTCCGGCCAGGAAGACGAAAGTCTCGAGCCCTATCAGGTGCAGGTGATCTGTCGCCCCAAGTCCGCGAAGTATGCCCGGGCCCAGATCGTGCAGCACACCAGCAGCAACGACATCATCCTGCGCGGGATCCACACCGGCCAGGGCGGTGACGACAACATCGCACTGACCGCCCACGTGCTGGTCGACGGTCATTCGCCCGCCAAGCTGGAGCGGCTGGTGGGCGAACTGTCGTTGCAGCCGGGGGTGTACGCGGTGCACTGGTATGCCGGCGAGCAGAGCAGTCCCACGCTGCCCAATCCGCAGTCCGACTGATCAGGGCCGGGCCTGGAGGTCGGGGGCGGCGGCGGCCAGCAACTCGTCGCGACGTCCCGTCAGCGGGGGATAGATCCGCCGGGTATTGATCGTCTGCTTGGTCGCCTTGGCCCGCGCGCCCTGGGCCGCTAACGTGCGATCCCAGCCCTCGGTGTAGACCGCCCCGGCGGCTCCGAGGTCGAGAACCGTTACGTACCAAGGGATCCGCAGTGTCAGCAACGGCTGGTCGAACAGATCGCTGATCACGTTGTAACCGGCATAGCGCCCCATTGGCCGCCCATGTTGACACGACATCACCGACAGATGGTCCTCGTCCATCCGGGCGGCGGCCACGTCGCCGGCGGCAAACATCGACGGTACCCCGATGACCCGCAGGTGATCGTCTACGGCCACCCGTCCCAGCCGGTCGCGGGTCACGGGTAACTGCTCGGTGAGCGGACTGGCGCGCATCCCCGCGCACCACACCACCGTCTCCGCGGCGAGTTGCTCACCCGAGGACAGCAACGCCCCGTGCGGGCTGATCGCCGATACCCCTACTCCTGCCCTGGTCTCGACACCGTTGTCCGACAACGCGTGAGCGATGACTGGCTGCGCCGACGCGCCCATGTCGGAGCCGATCACGTTGTGGTCGACCAGCAGCACCCGCGGCGTCAGTCCCAGGGCACGCAATCGGCCGGGCAGCTCGCAGGCGACCTCGATCCCGGTCAGCCCGGCGCCGACCACGACCACCGTGGCCGTCGCTTGGCGGCCGGCCAGCTCCTGCAGGTGGTGTTGCAGTCGCAGTGCTGCGTCGTAGGTGTCGACGTCGAAGGCGAACTCCCGCAGTCCAGGCAGGTCGGGCTTGCTCAGTCGGCTGCCCGAAGCAAGAACCAGACGGTCATACGGATAACTCGCGCCGGCAGCGGTGGTCACGGTCTGGGCGTCGGTGTCGATCGCGGTCACCTCCGCGGTGACGTGCCCGACACCCACGGGTTCCAGCAGATCGCTGAGCGGGATGCGGCAAGCACTCAGGTCCGCCTCGTAGTTGCGCACCCGGATGTCGTGAAATGGTGTGGCGCTGAGCATCGTGACGTCCACAGTCCCCGGCGCTACGCCGAGTTCGTCGAGGCGGCGCGCCGCCCCCAGCGCCGCCCACAACCCCGCGAATCCGGAGCCGATCACCACGACCCGGATCAACCGGACAACACCGTGCGGATCTGGCCCAGGGTCACTTTGGCCTTATGGCCGGGCAGCAACATCCACGTGTGCATGCCACCCTCGAGTTCGTACCAGCCGATGTCGAGACCCTCGCCGATCGCGCGCTTGCGGAAGGCCCGCGCATCGGGGTTGAGCACGTCGTGGGTGCCGGTGAAGACCGACAGGCGCGGCAGCCCGTCCAGCGGTCCCATGCTCGGGCTGAGCAGGGGGTGATCGAGGGGGTCGCCGGCGGCGTAGCGGAGGCCGGCCGCGCGCAGGTCGTCGACGTTGAGGAACGGGTCGATCTTGGCGACCGTCAGCACCTCGGGGTCCGGCAGCCCCAGGTGCATCCAGGGGGAGAGCAGTAGCGCGTCGGTGGGTTGCGGCAACCCGGCATCACGCACCGCATGGCACAGCGCGAATGCCATCCCGCCGCCAGCCGAATCTCCTATGAAAGCAATGGAATTCGGATCCTGCGCATCCAGCAGGCGACGGTAGACCTGCAGCAGGAACGGGAACACCTGGCGGTAGCTGTGTTCGGGGGCGATCGGATAGATCGGCACGGTGATGGTGCGGCGCAGCGTGTGGGCCAGCCTGGCGATGGCCGGCCAATGAAAGTGTGGCAGCAGATCGAGCACGTATGCGCCGCCGTGTAGGTAGAGCACGTGGCCGGCCAGCTCGTCGGGAGCGATGTGTCGGGGGGTCACCTGATAGACCGGGCGACCGCTGAGGTCAGTGCGGGTGACCTCGACTTTGTTCAGCACCAGCTTCGACGGCCGCCCACAGTAGGGCGGACGCGGATGGGCCGCCCAATATTCCAGCTTGGCCGTCGGGAACAGCCGGTTGCGGACGCCGGACGCGCGCAGCAGCCGCTCGGCGACGCGGGGTTTGGGTATCGGGCGGATCATCCTCGCCTTCAGTTCGTCGTCTTTTCGTGAGGGGCCATGGCGTTAAGTAATCTGTCCATTGTGAGTGGTTTGACGGGCTTTTTCTCGGCACTGCCTGCGGAGATGCGGGATCCGGTGTTGTTTGCGATTCCTTTCTTCCTGCTGCTGCTGACGCTGGAGTGGGCCGCGGCCCGCAAGTTGGAGAAGCTCGAGTCGGAAGAGACCGGTGCAATCCCAGCGGATCCGAGGCCATCCTCCGGGTCGTACCTCACCCGGGATTCGATGGCGAGCATCTCGATGGGATTGGTGTCGATCGCGACGACCGCCGCCTGGAAAGCCCTGGCGCTGTTCGGATACGCAGCGATCTATGCCTATGTCGCTCCATGGCACCTCCCTGCGACCAAGTGGTACACCTGGGTCGTCGCCTTTCTGGGGGTCGACCTGCTCTACTACCTCTATCACCGTGTCGCCCACCGTGTCCGGCTGATTTGGGCTACCCACCAGGCTCATCACTCAAGCCAATACTTCAACTTTGCCACCGCGTTGCGCCAGAAGTGGAACAACAGCGGCGAGATCCTGATGTGGCTGCCGTTGCCGCTGCTGGGGCTGCCACCCTGGATGGTGTTCTTCAGCTGGTCGCTGAACCTGATCTATCAGTTCTGGGTGCACACCGAACGCATCGGCAGGATGCCGCGGTGGTTCGAGTTCGTCTTCAACACCCCGTCCCACCACCGGGTGCACCACGGCATGGACCAGCCGTATCTGGACAAGAACTACGGCGGGATCTTCATCATCTGGGACCGGCTGTTCGGCACCTTCCAGAAGGAGCTGTTCCGTCCGCACTACGGTCTGACCAAACAGGTCGACACGTTCAACATCTGGAAGCTGCAGACGCACGAATATGCGGCGATCGCGCGGGACTGGCGATCGGCGCGACGGTTGCGGGACCGGCTCGGTTACGTTTTCGGCCCGCCCGGTTGGGCGCCGCGCCGGGCCGAGCAGCCCGATGCGGCCGCGCCGCTGGCCACATCTCGGTAACGCGGCGGCCACTTTTCACGAAAGCTTCAGTGTCGGGGATATAACGCGGTGACCGCACCTGCCGGTCGGCGCTTTGTCACAGAGGGAGGGAACGGTCGTGAGCCGCCTGGCATTGCGCACGCTGATCGCACCGGTGATTCTTGCAGGACTGAGCTGGGGTCTCACCCCGGCGATCGGCCACGCCAATCCCGTGACGGCGTACCCCGGCATGGAGATCCATCAGGACAATCACGTGTGCACGTTGGGTTTCGTCGATACCCGGTCGCGAACGGCGTTCACGGCCGGGCATTGCCGGGGCAGCGGACTCGTCTACGACAAAGACAACAACATCATCGGGCGCATGACGACGTTCCGGGACAACACCCCTACCGGTTCCACGGTGGCGACTGACCAGTTGATCGCCGACTACGAGGCGATTGCGTTGGCCGAAGGTGTTGCGGCAAGCGACATCTTGCCGGGTGGGCGTGCGCTGCGCTCCGGCGCCGGTGCGGTGTCGCCCGGGCAGGCGGTCTGCCATTTCGGCATCACCACCGGGGAGACCTGCGGAACCGTGGAGAGCATCAACAACGGCTGGTTCACCATGACCAACAGCGTGCAGACGCAGCAGGGTGACTCCGGCGGACCGGTTTTCCTGGAGTCCAGCAGTCAGATCGTCGGAATCTTCAACAGTGTCTGGGGCACGCTGCCTGCGGCGGTGTCCTGGCAGGCCGCGTCGCAACAGGCACGCGAGGACATGGGCGTCAACCCCAGCTAGGTATCGAATCAGCGGATTGACGCTGCTGGCTGCGCCATTGTTGGCTATATTGAATACCTGCGTGATTCATAGGCGAGATATATTTGAATCGCCACGCCACCCGCAAAACATTCTTTTGCGTCTTGAGCATCGAAACTGCAGTCCAAAACCCTGCTTTAGACCATTTCAACGGTCAAATCAAGAGGCAACAATTTCCGCGTAAACCTAGTGCGTACCGAGTCGCGGAGTTACGATCCGATACGCAATTCTCCAGATGTACCGGTCTTCGTCTCGACCCAGGTTTCGTCGTTTCCCACACCAACTCAGCACGTGTTTGTCCGTGTAATGCGGTAGCGGTTCCCCGTCCCTATTGACACGTTTTCGACCCAGAGAGTCAGGTTCTCTTCATGTCATATGTGATCGCATTCCCCGAGTTCGTTGCGGCGGCAGCTACGGACGTGGCCGGGATCGGCTCGGCGGTCAGCACGGCCAATCGAGCGGTCGCCGGAGCCACCACGGGGGTGCTGGCCGCGGCCGAAGATGAGGTATCAGCAGCGATCGCGGCCCTCTTCTCCGTCCACGGACAGAGTTATCAGTCACTGAGCAACCAGGCCGCAGCACTGCACGACCAATTCGTGCGGACGCTGACCAGCAGCGCGGATGCTTACGCGACGGCCGAGACGCTTGGCGTGGAACAGCTGGTGCTCGGAGTGATCAACGCGCCCACCCAGGCATTGTTGGGACGCCCGCTGCTGGGCAACGGCAGCAACGGCGCATCGGGGACCGGAGCCAACGGCGGAGCCGGCGGGATTCTGTGGGGTAACGGCGGCGACGGGGGGTCCGGCGCCCCCGGGCAGGCCGGCGGACGCGGTGGCGACGCCGGGTTGTTCGGCAACGGTGGTCGCGGGGGCACCGGTGGGACGGGCCTGACCGGCGCGCTGGGCGCCACAGGCAGCCTGGGCGGCACGGGCGGCGCCGGAGGGACCGGCGGCGCAGGCGGTAACGGCGGGATGCTGTGGGGTGCCGGCGGGGCTGGCGGTGCGGGCGGGCTGGGCGGTGTCGGAGGCACCGGGGGTGCCGGCGCGGCCGGGGCAGCGGGCGTCGCCGGTATCGAGAACGGAACCGGGGGCGTCGGAAAAGCCGGCGGTCAGGGCGGTACCGGCGGAGTCGGCGGGGCCGGCGGTGCCGGTGGTGCCTCAGGGTTGTTCGGCGGAGGTGCCGGAGCGAGCGGCGGCGCCGGCGACGGCGGGATCGGCGGCACCGGCGGAACGGGCGGCCAAGGCGGCCAGGGTGTTTCCGACACCGGATTCGGAGCGGGCACCGGCGGCCAGGGCGGTCAGGGAGGTGCAGCCGGCATCGGCGGTAGCGGTGCGGTGCCCGGCGGCATGGGCGCCGGCGGGAGCGGCGGCACCGGTGGCACCGGCGGCACCGGAATGGACGGCGGCACCGGGACGGAATTTGGCGGCGACGGCGGAGCCGGCACCCAGGGCGGCATCGGGGGTGTGGGCGGCGTGGGCGGCGCCGGCAACGGAGGCACCAACGGAAACGGCGGCACCGGAGGTATCGGCGGCACCGGCGGCAAGGGCGGCGACGGTGTCGACGCCGGCATCGGCGGTCGTGGCGGAGACGGCGGGACCGCCGGCCGGGGAGGTGCGGCGGGCAGCGGCGGTAGCGGTGGCACCGCGGGTGATTCCGGAACCGGTGGGACCGGCGGCACCGGCGGAACGGGTACCGGCGGCGGCGACGGCGGGACCGGCGGCGTCTCGGAGAACGACGGCACCGGTAAGGCCACCGGCGGTACCGGAGGCGAGGGGGGCGCCGGTACCACGGGTACCGGTGGCGCCGGCGGCCGGGGCGGTGAGGCCCACCATTCCGGGGCCGGTGCCGCTGTCGGTGGTGCCGGCGGCAAGGGCGGGAGCGGACTTGCCGGTGGCGGTGCCGGTGGTCACGGTGGCGATGTGAACCACCAAGGAACGGGGAACGCCACCGGCGGTGCCGGTGCGAACGGCACCGACGGCGGCACCGACGGCGTCGGCGGGAATGGCGGCGACGGCGGATCCGCGCTGATAGGAAACACCGAGTCGCCGGGCGTCGCGACCGGCGGCAAGGCGGGATCGGGCGGTTCAGGGACCAGCGGCGGTCACGGCGGTACCGCCGGCGTCGCATTGACCCAAGGCACGGGCGAGGTCATTGCCGCCGCCGGAGGTGCCGGAGGCAATGGCACCACCGGGACCGGCGGTGACGGCGGAGGTGGCGGTGCAGCCTACGTGGACAACGGCGGCTCGCTCGTTGATGTCGTCGGCGGGGCCGGCGGTATCGGTGGTACGGGCACTGCGGGCGGTGGCTCCGGCGGTCACGGTGGCGACGCCGTCACCTACGGGACCGGAAGTGCCCTCGGTGGTGCGGGTGCTGCCGGCACCGGCGGCGGCACCACGGGCACCGGCGGGCACGGTGGGAACGGAGGCAGCGCGGGAACCGGGCACCCCGATTCCCCCGCGACGGCGACCGGGGGTGCCGGTGGCGCAGGTGGTGCCGGCACCACCGGAGGTGACGGCGGTGACGGCGGTGTCGCGGCGACTCTGGGACGCGGCAACGTGCGTCCCGGCGTCGGCGGCGCCGGCGGTACCGGAACCGTCGGTGACGGCGGCGCCGGGGGCGACGGAGGCCATGCGCAAGTCCTGACCCCCGACTCGGCCGCAAACGCGACCGGCGCCGCCGGAGGCATCGGCGGCAACAGCGTCGACGGCCGCGGAGGCGCGGGCGGTTCCGGCGGTGACGCGCAGACCGAGGGCGCCGGGAACGCCACCGGCCACAGTGGCGCTCTCGGCGGCACCGGCGGTGCGGGCGGTGGAAACGGCGGTGCCGGCGGATCTGCGCGCAGCTCGGGAACCGGTGACGCCACCGGCGGTGCTGGTGGCGCCGCTGGCGACGGGGGAACTGGCGGTACCGGCGGGGACGGGGGTGCCGGTGGCGAGGCGTCGATCGACGACCCCGATTCGTTGGGGACGGCGACCGGTGGGCGCGGCGGCGACGGTGGCGACGGGGGCACGGGCGGCGGCGCCGGGGGCCGCGGCGGCGATGCAAACAGCTGGTGGGACCCGTCCCTTGCAGCCGCCACCGGCGGCAATGGAGGTGACGGAGGCGATGGCACTGCGCCGTTGGCCAGTGGAGGCAACGGCGGCGACGGCGGTGACGCATCCGGCTTCAGCGTGACCACCGGCGGATTCGGCGGTGCGGGCGGCAGTGGAGGCCCACTCGGAGGTCCCCCGGGCGCCACCGGCAACGACGGAACGCCTGCCCCCTGACGCCTGTTGTTCGCAGGTATCACGCGAACGCCGAGAGCACCGATCTCGGTCGTGTCAGACTTATCCGGGTGGGCAAACGCCAGGATGCACGGGACCACACCGAGACCCGAATCATCGAACTCGGCCGTCGGCAACTGGCTGCGCATGGTGTCGCCGGACTGTCGCTGCGGGCGATCGCCCGGGAACTCGGCATGGTGTCCTCGGCGCTCTACCGGTACGTATCCAGTCGCGACGAATTGCTGACGTTGCTGCTCGGTGATGCCTACGACGAGATGGCCGACAGCGTGGAGCGCGCCCGCCGCGAATCCGACAACGATCTGTGGAGCGACGACATCCTCGTCATCACCCATGCGGTGCGCGAGTGGGCGATAGCGCACCCGGCGGAGTGGGCTTTGCTCTACGGCAGTCCGACGCCGGGCTACGCACCACCGACGCGCACCACGACGGTCGGCACGCGGGTGGTGGCCGACCTGTTCGACGCGCTCGCCGCAGGTATCACCACCGGCGACATCATGCTCACCAACGATGCTGCGCCGCAACCGGTGTCGGCGGACTTCGCCCGGATTCGGGACGGCTTCGGATTCCCCGGTGACGACCGGGTGATGGCCAAATGTTTCCTGCTCTGGGCCGCGGTGGTGGGCGCGGTCAGCCTGGAGGTGTTCGGCCAGTACGGCGCCGACACGCTGACCGATCCTCGCAGCGTTTTCGACACCGAGGTGCGGTTGCTGGTCGGCATGCTGGGGCAGCGCTGAACGAAACTAGAACATGTTCATCTAGGCGCCGCGGCACCCCCCGGCGCGCATCCCGGCAAAGACTTTCCGGACCCCGGCGAGCCGCACCGGCGAGTCGGGCACTGGGATATCCTTCCAGGCGATGGACATTCTCGTTCAGTCGCCTATCCAGATCGCCTGGGTCACGACGGACCTCGACGCCACCGAAAAGGCTCTCACCGGGCTTTTAGGCGTGAAGAAGTGGGTCCGCATTCCCGACGTCCATTTCGCCCCGGACGTCTGCAGCTACCGTGGGCAGCCCGCGGACTTCGTGGCGCACATATCGCTGAGCTACCTCGGCGACATGCAGCTGGAGTTGATCGTCCCGGTCCGCGGAGAGAACGTCTATAGCGACTTTCTGCGCGATCACGGCCCGGGTCTGCATCACATCTGCGTCGAAGCCGAAAGCCCGCAGCAGTTCGACGCCGCACTCGCCGACGCTGCCCGCCAGAACGCCCCGGTGGTGCAGCAGGGGGTGATGGCAGGCGGACTCCAATTCGCCTATGTGGCAGCGCCGCAGGCAGGCGTGCCGTACTTGGAGATTGCGTATCTCTCGCCCGAAATCAGAGCGTTCTACGACTACATCAAACAGGAGCAGCGGTGAGTACCGACATCCCGGCAACCGTCAACGTGGACACGGTGGAGTCCTGGACGGACGAAACCGACGTGCTGGTCATCGGTTTCGGCATCTCGGGTGGCTGCGCGGCCGTGTCGGCCGCGGCGGCCGGCGCACGGGTGCTGGTGCTGGAACGTGCGGCCGCCGCCGGCGGTACCACTTCGATGGCGGGTGGTCACTTCTACCTGGGCGGCGGAACGGCGGTGCAGGAGGCCACCGGGCATGCCGACTCACCCGAAGAAATGTACAAATACTTGGTCGCGGTATCCCGTGAGCCTGAATTCGACAAGATTCGGGCGTACTGCGACGACAGCGTGGAACACTTCAATTGGCTTGAGGGGCTTGGCTTTCAGTTCGAGCGCAGCTACTACCCGGGCAAGGTGGTCGTCCCGCCGGGCACCGAGGGTTTGAGCTACACCGGCAACGAGAAGGTGTGGCCGTTCTGCGAGCGGGCCGTGCCCGCACCGCGCGGGCATTCCGTGCCGGTGCCCGGTGAGTTGGGCGGCGCGGCAATGGTGATCGATCTGCTGGTCAAACGCGCCGACGAACTGGCTGTCGAACTGCGTTACGAAACCGGCGCGACCAACCTGATCGTGGACGACGACGGCGCGGTGGTCGGCGTGATGTGGAAGCACTTCGGCGAGACCGGTGCGATAAAAGCGAAGGCGGTCGTGATCGCCGCCGGTGGTTTCGCGATGAACGACGACATGGTCGCCGAGCACACCCCGGCACTGGGACAACCCCGTCGCACCAAACACCATGGCTTGGTGGCGCCCTACATCCTGGGCAACCCGAACGACGACGGTCTGGGCATCCGGATGGGTGTTTCGGCCGGCGGAGCCACCAAACACATGGACGAGTTGTTCATCACCGCGGCCGCGTACCCGCCGGAAATCCTGCTTACCGGTGTGATCGTCAACAAGGAGGGCAAGCGGTTCGTCGCCGAAGACTCCTATCACTCGCGCACGTCGGCGTTCGTGCTGGAGCAGCCCGAGCAAACGGCGTACCTGATCGTCGACGAAGCGCACATGCAGATGCCCGAGATGCCGCTGATCAAATTCCTCGACGGTTACGAGACGATCGAGGAGCTGGAGACTGCGCTGGAAATCCCCGCGGGCAGCGTCGCGGCAACCCTGCAGCGCTACAACGAGCTCGCCGCCGACGGTGCGGATCCCGACTTCCACAAGCAACCGGAATACCTTGCGCCACAAGACAAGGGACCCTGGGCGGTGTTCGATCTCTCGTTGGGGCGGGCGATGTATTCCGGCTTCACCATCGGTGGTCTGGCGGTCACTTTGGACGGCGAGGTGCAACGCGCCGACGGCAGCGTGATCCCGGGTCTCTACGCCGCCGGGGCCTGTGCCGCCAACATCGCCCAGGACGGTAAGGGCTATGCCAGCGGGACGCAGCTGGGGGAGGGGTCGTTCTTCGGGCGCCGCGCCGGAGCCCACGCGGCGGCGAGCTCGCAGGCGCGGTAAACAGTCTCAGCGCCGGAGCGGTGTCCACAAGCCGCTGCCAGTAAGGCAAACCGCTCGAACCGTCTCCGAATCAACCCGATACGGAGGTCGCCTGAAACAACCCCGATCACAGATTTCGACAATTCCTCGTCGCTACGTGCGACACTGAGGCACACCTGCCAGGCAACCCCAACCAGGGTCGATGAATCGTGATCTGTCCGCACTGTCGCCAAAGTGTGTTGTACAAGGAACGCTCCGGGCGGCGCTGTTCGAAGTGTCGTCGGTCGTTCGCACTTGAACCCAAGACAAGCCCGCTCCGGCTGCACGACATGAGGGTTCGCGAGCTGGCCGAGCGGTTAAGTGCCGGGCGCGGTCTGCGCTACACGCCGGAGCAACTCTGGTACGCAGCCGGTCGGAAGAAAGTGGGTGGTACCGGATTCGATGCCGTCCCCAAGGCTCTGGGATACGCGGCGGTCGTGGTCGCGTGCCTTGCCCTCATTGCGTTCAAGATCGCTCACGTTACCGGCCTGCGCCCACTGGTCGTGCTCGTCGCCGTCGCCGTCATCGCGCTCGTCGCCGCCGTGGTCATGGTGCTCGGCGACGAGACCATACGGGCGACGATCTCGGACCGCTTCCGCGAGCGGATCCGGATGCCGGTCAGCTTCGAACTCTTTGAAGAGAAAGTGGAAGATCGGTGGGCGCAGGTGTACGGCGGACCGCCGCGGGGAGAAGTGGATTCGCGCGCGCCGCTGCCGCCGCCGGTGGAGCGCCCTCGCTTCGCGCTGCTGTGTCCAGACTTGTCCGTGCGCACTTGCCTTGCCGCCAACGACGTATCACGCACTCGGGCCATCATGCTGGCGGGCCGCATCGAACATGTTCCCCCGCAGATACCGGTGATGGTGTTACACGATGCGAGCCTGGACGGACTGCTGTTCGCGGACTCCGCCCGCGCAACCCTGGGACCGCGAGCTTTTGTGGCGGGATTGGCGCCGAGAACGGTGCTGGCCAGCCGGTCCTCACTGCGGCTGCGCGAGGCTGCACCGGCGGCGGAGGATCTGGCTCGCCTGCGCCGAGACGGATTAACGCAGGCTGAAATCGACTGGCTGGCCAAGGGGTGGTGGTCGCCGATCGCTGCGGTTCCACCGGCCAAACTGCTCGCCGCCGTGGATCGGGCGGTGCAGCAAATCGGGGCAGTGTCGGATTCCGACCAGCGTCGTGCCGAAGCGATCGGCTTTCTCACGTGGCCGGCGTCGTGAGGGACCGGGTGCTGGGCCGCCTGGTGCGCATCGCGGCCGAGCGGGCGGGCGCACCAGCTGGACTGCGGTTCACCGAACGTCAGCTCTACTACGAACTTTGCCGACTGGCGCTGCCGGCGCAACGACTGCCACACCGGCCTGCGTTCACCCTCGCCCCACCAGTGAGTTACCGCGCGTTCCAGGAGGCGCTGAACCGCCACGGCGAGGTGCCCGGGCTGCTCAGGCCAACGCCGCCCCGTACGGGACCCGCCGGCCGGCACACCCAGGAACCAGACCTGTTCGACTACGGTCTGTCGCGACTGCTGGTCTGCGAGTCCGACCCGGTCGCGCAGATGTTGCGCGCCAACGGGTTAGCGATGGAATTGGCCTGTCCGGTACTGGGGGCAGCCGAGCTGCCGCTCGATCCGCGGGTTGCGAAGATGCTCGCCAGAGCTGAGCGGGCGGCGATCTATGTGGTGCACGACGCCAGCCCGCGGGGACTCGCCTTCCCCGCCCGAATCCCCGAGCTCACCGATATTCCCGCAGGCGCGCGGGTGGTCCCACTCGGTCTGCGGCCGCACCATGCAGGCCGACTGCACGTTTTTCACCGCCGGGGCCGTCCGGAGCCCGTCGAGGTCGCGGTCACCGTGTGGGAGCGTGCTTGGCTGCGACGTGGCCGATTCGCCCACCTCGAGGCGGTGCACCCGGCATCACTGCTACGCAGCGTGCACCGTCTGGTGCGCGAAGTACCTTCGCCCCCAACATTTCTCACCGAGGTGCAGCGCGTCCGCGGAACGGGCTTCCTCACCTGGCCGGCCGCATGAGAGGGGCTTTGGATGCCGCCGTACCGGCAAATCACCTACACCGATGAATTGCTCAGCGACGGCACCGTGCATCGGCAGTACTCCGACGGGCGCCAAGAGTGGCGGCGGCGATCCGCTGCGGGGTCAGTGCAGTGGCACGACCACAGCGGCAACTCGGGCACCGACGAACCACTGGGTCATAAGCTGGTCAAGCGAACTCTTCGCGACGGAATGGTGATCTACGGGCGTGAAGGTGGATACGGCCGAACTCTCTGGGGCGACGGCATTCTCACCGTCAATCGCTCGTCGTTCGGTGGGCGGCTCGGCACGATCTTGGCGGCAGTGGCGGGCGGGGTGTTGCTCGGCGGGTTGGCGATGCCGCCGTACAGCCTGACCGCGGCGCAGGAGGAAGAGCTGCGCACGCAGGGGGCCAAAGACCCGCGGGATTCGGGCGGAGGGGATTGGGACGATACGAGCGTTGCCGGCTGGGGCGACGACGGCTTCGATGGGGACTGCTGGGCCGACGGCTGCGATTTCGGCTGAGGTGCTCAGATGTCTCGCTGGTGTGCATTTTTCAGCCCGGACGACTTGGACGGCCAGGTTCGCGCTGTCGGGGCGGACCCGATAGCGGTGACCGGGCACTATGCCTTCGGTCTGGTCGGCGGCCCGGGTGCGGCCGCAGGACCGTACCGCACCAATCCTCGTGGCCGGGGCGCACTAATCGCTGTCGGAGAGGTCACGCTACACAACATCGACCGGCTGCGCGCCCGCCTCGGTGCCGACGCCCCCTCGCCCGGCTGTAGCGATGGCGAACTCTTGCTGCGTTCCTACGCCCGCTTCGGGCTCGACGGAATCGCTGCCGCGGAGGGCATGTTCGCCATGGCCATCATTGACGGAGCCGAGCTGCTACTGGTCCGCGACCATGTGGGTGCTCGCACGTTGTTTTATGCGAAGGCGGGTGACAGCTGGTGTGCCTCGACGTCGCTGCGAGTGCTTGTGCGCTGGCCTAAGCTTCGGACGGCTCTGAATCTTCCTGCGGTGCAGTCGTTTTTGAGCTTCGCCTACCTGCCGGGGCGCGAGACGCTGCTGCGCGATGTCGCCGAGGTGCTGCCCGGGCGCTGCGTCCGGCTGCGCGCAGACGGTTCATCCGCCGAGGAAACGTATTGGGAGCCATGCGAAGTCCCCGACAGCAGACCGAGCGACGCTCACGCGCTGCGGCTGCGCACGCTGCTCGAGGATGCAACTGCCCGGCGACTGCCACCCGGGGAGCCCGTCGGGGTGTTGCTGTCTGGCGGGATCGACAGCAGCCTGGTCACGGCTCTTGCCGCCAAACTGCACGACCATACCGTGTACACCTACTCCATCAGTTTCGGGCGTCATGCGCCCAACGAGCTCGGGTACTCCGGACTTGTTGCCGCGCATTGCAACACCCGCCATCGCGTGCTCACGGTCTCGGGCGAGGCGGTCGCGGCCCGGCTCGCCGAAACGGTTGCGCTGCTGGACAGTCCGGTCGGAGACCCCCTGACTGTCCCGAATCTGATGCTCGCCGAAGCCGTTTCGGCAGACGGCGCTACGGTGGTGCTCAACGGCGAGGGCGGAGATCCGGTGTTCGGCGGCCCCAAAAACCTGCCGATGCTGATCTTCGAATTGGCTCGCGAGGATCCCGACCCGAATGCCCGCGCGCAGGCATACCTCGACAGTTACCGCAAGTGCTACGCGGACCTGCCGGTGCTGCTGCGCCCGGAGGTGCTCGCCGCACTCACCGATGCGCCGCCGCTCACCGAGGTTTTCATGCCCTACCTGCGGCAGGGCCCAATGCGTAGCCTGCTCAACCAGCTGCTGCACGCGAATCTGCGCACCAAGGGTGCCCATCACATTCTGACCAAGGTGGAACGCATCACAACTGCTGCCGGCGTCCAGGGGCGTGCGCCGCTGTTCGACCGAGCGGTGATCGACCACGCCTTCTGTGTGCCTCCGCGCTACAAACTGGCTGGAACAGTCGAGAAGTGGATCCTCAAACAGGCGGTGCGCGACCTGCTTCCGGCCACGATCGTGGATCGCCCGAAGAGCGGGATGCGAGTTCCCGTGCAGCAGTGGCTCGCCGGTCCGCTGCGCGACCTCAGCCACGACCTGCTGCTGGGTCGCTCGGCACGGGCCAGAGCCCTGTTCCGGGAGGACACCATCCGTGCCTGGCTTCGCGGTCAGGGTGCGCTGCTGCCGCGCCAGGGCGGCAAGTTGTGGCTGCTGCTGTCGCTGGAGCTGTGGTTACGTTCCTTCGGGGTAGACCCGTGAGGCCGTGACGAATTCGCACCGCTGCCGACAGAACCGATTGACACACTGAGGAGTTCGTGTCGCATGCCCGAACCGAGAATCAAGACTGCGGCCGACGACGAGAACGAGATCCACGATGTCGCCGAGTTCGTCGACCCCGCACGCAATGTCGTGACACCGGTGGCGCAGTTCCCGGCCGACGTCGCGCTCGCGGTCGTGCAGGCTTTTTCGGGAATCGTCCGCAGCGCCAAGTCGAGTCGCGCAGCGACCACGCCGGATGTGGACGGCATCGTGCGCTCGCAGACATTCGAAGAGGGCGACGTGTACATGATCGAAAAGCCCTTCGACGGGTACTTCGCCGACCGCTATTTGATGGACTTCTACGACGTTGAGGACCGCGGCATCTGCTCGCGCATGCACCTGCACACCGGGCTGCGACTGGTCCGCATGATGACAGGCCCGAACACCCAGATCCGTGTCGGTAGCCTCTCACCTTTCGACGTCACCGACATCGCGGGCGTAACCCCGTTCCATCCCAACCAGTTTCAGGACGACCTGCCCGAAACCCCGCCTGGCATCCGCCGGATCCGTTACAACCTCGTGGTCCCGCCCTGCTCTTTCGTCGACATGCAGATCCCCCGCGGCACCAGCCACCAGTTCAACGCCATCGGCCCTCATGCCGTGATCGACTCTGTCCACCCCGAGGAATCCATCGAGATCTTCCGCGAACGCATGTCCGGCTACAAAATGACCGCCCAGACCGTGTTCCTGGCCGAGTCACGACCTCCAGCCCGCACCTGCCCGCGCACCGGTCCGTGAGCGCCGAGCGACGATCAGCTACGAGTGATCAGACCTCTGCGGGCTTCTCCAGGACCGGCCCGAGCCGCCACCGTCCCTCGCCGAGCAGTTCGAGCTGCCGCTGGTGATGCTGCTCGACCGCGGGCCGGTGACTGACGCTGACCACGATGCACTCGGGAAGCTCGGCGCGTACCAACTGATACAGCGCGAACTCCAGACCCGGGTCCAGCGCCGAGGTGGCCTCGTCGAGAAAGACCGCCTTGGGCTTGGTCAGCAGGATGCGCGCGAACGCCACCCGCTGCTGCTCTCCGGGGGAAAGGACTTTGGCCCAGTCCCGCTCTTCGTCGAGGCGGGTGTTCAACGGAGTCAGGGCGACCTTGCTCAGCGCCTCGTGCAGTTGAGCGTCGGAGACGGCACGCGGGTCATTCGGGTAACACACCACGCCACGCAGATCGCCCAACGGCATATAGGGCAACTGGGACAGGAACATCGTGTCGTTGCTGCCGCCGGGGCAGCGCAGCGACCCCGAGGCATACGGCCACAGTTCGGCGAGGGCCCGCAACAGCGTCGTCTTGCCGGAACCGGACTGTCCGGTGATCACCAGCGACTGGCCCGGTTCCAGCCGAACGTCCAGCGGGTCGATCAAGCTCTCGCCGCCGGGCTTTCGGACTTCGACGTTGTGCAACTCCACCGACCCGTCGGTACTCGGTGTGGTCAGTACCGATGGAAGAGCGCGGCCCTTCTCGTTGGCGGTGACCAGCCCGTGCAGGCGGATGATCGCCGCGCGGTACGGGGCGAAGCCGTCGTAGGTGTTGCGGAAGAACGACAGTGAGTCGGAGACCCGGCTGAAAGCCGACGCCGTCTGGGTTACATCACCGAACTTGATCTGGCCGTTGAACAGTCGCGGCGCCTGGATGAGCCAGGGCAGCGGAACGATCACCTGGCTCATCGACCAGTTCCATCCGTGGAAGATGAGGGACTGGCGGACATATTGGCGGTAGTTGGCGATGATCGGGGTGAATCGCTGCCACAACTGGACTCGCTCCACGCGCTCGCCCCGATAGAACCCGACCGCCTCCGCAGCGTCGCGCAACCGGACCAGTGCGTACCGGAATCTGGCCGTCAGTCGCTCGTTGTTGAAACTCAGCCCGATGAACGGGCGGCCCAGCCAGAACGCAACCACCGAAGCGATGAGCACGAATACGAGCACGGCCCAGAACATGGCGCGCGGCAATACGAAGAGGCCGAAGACGTCGAACGATCCGGACAGATGCCACAGAATGCCGGAGAACGAGACCACCGAGGCGATGGCGTTGACCGACCCGAACAGCAACGTGGAGGTGGAACCGTTGGCGGGCATGTTCTGCACGCCGGTGGTGTTGGCCGCGGTGAAGATGTCGATGTCCTGCTGAATCCGCTGGTCCGGGTTGTCGATGGTGTTGTCGATGAACAGGTCGCGGTAGTAGGCCCGGCCCGTCAACCAGTCCTCGCAGACCTGGTCCGTCAGCCAGACGCGCCACGCGATGACGAAGCGCTGCAGCAGATAGATGTCGATCACCGATCGGGCGATCCACAGCGCCGCGAGGAGGGTGAAGATGCCCAGCGAAACGTAGAAGCCGTGGATGCCGGTCTCCCGCGGGACCTTCTCGTTGGTCGCGATGCCCTGGACGGCTGTCTGGACCGCCGAGTACATGTCGTTGGTGAAGTAGCTCAGCAGTACGTCCAGCCGTACTGACAGCAGCACCGAGAGCAGCAGCACGCCGAGCATCAGCCAGACGCGCACGCTGTCGCGTCCGACGAAGTACCCGCGGGTGATGTGCCAGAACTGCCGGCCCCACGGGGTGCAGAACCTGAGCAAGACCAGTGCAAGCAGCACGATCACCGCGCTGATGAGCCACGCGATGGCCAGCCAGCGCAGCGAATTCGGAAGCTCCTGCGACCAGTCCCTCGACGGTTTGAACGGCTCAGAGCCCACAGGCGTTGTCTCCTCCGCGTGACGAAATCCCTGGGCGAAGGTACCCGAGGGGGTGGATAAGCTGCGGTCATGTCCACCGATGCAGCCCCCGCCCGGACCGTGCACGCCGGCCGTCTCGTCGCCCGCCGGCTCAAGGCCAGTGGCATCGACACCATGTTCACCCTGTCCGGCGGCCATCTGTTCTCCATCTACGACGGGTGCCGCGACGAAGGCGTGACGTTGATCGATACCCGCCACGAACAGACCGCGACCTTCGCCGCCGAGGGCTGGTCCAAGGTGACCCGGGTGCCCGGCGTGGCCGCGTTGACCGCGGGCCCCGGCATCACCAACGGGATGAGCGCGATGGCGGCCGCGCAGCAGAACCAGTCCCCGCTGCTGGTGCTCGGTGGCCGGGCGCCGGCCGGCAGGTGGGGGATGGGCTCGTTGCAGGAGATCGACCACGTGCCGTTCGTGGCGCCGCTGAGCCGGTTCGCCGCGACCGCCCAGTCGGCCGACGACGCGGGCCGGCTAGTCGATCAGGCACTTCAGGCGGCGGTCGGCGCGCCGTCCGGGGTGGGTTTCGTCGACTTCCCGATGGACCACGTGTTCTCCCATTCCGAGGATGACGGCCGTCCGGGCGCGCTGAGCAGTCTGCCCGCGCCGCCGGCCCCCGACGGCGACGCGCTGGACCGGGTCGCCGATCTGTTGTCCAAGGCGCAGCGGCCGGTGATCATGGCCGGCACCAACGTGTGGTGGGGGCACGGGGAGACCGCGTTGCTGCGGCTGGCCGAGGAACTGCGGATCCCGGTGCTGATGAACGGGATGGCCCGCGGCGTGGTGCCCGCCGACCACCCGCTGGCGTTCTCGCGGGCCCGCTCCAAGGCGCTCAAAGGAGCCGACGTCGCGCTCGTCGTCGGCGTGCCGATGGATTTCCGGCTCGGCTTCGGCGGTGTCTTCGGCGACCAGACCGAGCTGGTCGTGGCGGACCGCGTCCGGCCTCAGCGCAACCACCCGCGCCCGGTTGCCGCGGAACTCTACGGCGATCTCACCAAGATTCTCTCGGCGCTGGCCGGCTCGAAACCGACCGAGCACCAGAACTGGATCGACGAACTCCGCACCGCCGAGACCGCCGTCCGCGATCTGGAACAGGCCGAGCTCGCCGACGACCGGATCCCGCTGCACCCGATGCGGGTGTACGCCGAACTGGCGCCGCTGCTGGACCGTGACGCCGTCGTGGTGATCGACGCCGGAGACTTCGGGTCCTACGCCGGACGGATGATCGACAGTTACCAGCCGGGCTGCTGGCTGGACAGCGGCCCGTTCGGTTGCCTGGGGTCGGGACCGGGGTATGCCCTGGCGGCCAAGCTGGCGTATCCGGGGCGGCAGGTGGTGTTGCTGCAGGGCGACGGCGCGTTCGGGTTCAGCGGCATGGAATGGGACACCCTGGTCCGGCACAACGTGCCGGTGGTCTCGGTGGTCGGCAACAACGGCATCTGGGGCTTGGAGAAGCACCCGATGGAGGCGCTGTACGGCTACTCGGTGGTGGCCGAGTTGCGGCCCGGCACCCGCTACGACGAGGTGGCCCGCGCGCTGGGTGCGCACGGTGAGCTGGTGGCGGCGCCCGTCGAGCTCCGCCCGGCACTGGAACGGGCCTTCGCCAGCGGGTTGCCCGCCGTCGTCAACGTCCTGACCGACCCCAGCGTCGCCTATCCGCGCCGGTCCAATCTGGCTTGACTGCGGCCGCGTACCGTTGTGGCGTGCCAAAGACCACCCGTTCGCAACCCGGCCGCCTGAGCGGCCGATTCTGGCGTCTGCTGGGCGCCAGCACCGAAAGAGACCGCAGCCGCTCCATGGAAGTGGTGACCGCGTCGGAGAAATACGACAAGGAAGCCGCCGACCTGAGCGACGAGAAGCTGCGCAAGGCGTCGAAGCTGCTCGACCTCGACGATCTCGCGGACTCCGACGACATACCGCAGTTTCTGGCGATCGCCCGCGAAGCCGCCGAGCGGACCACCGAACTGCGCCCTTTCGACGTGCAGTTGCTCGGCGCACTGCGCATGCTGGCCGGCGACGTGATCGAGATGGCCACCGGCGAGGGCAAGACGCTGGCCGGGGCGATCGCGGCCGCGGGGTACGCGCTGGCCGGCCGGCACGTCCATGTGGTGACCATCAACGACTACCTGGCGCGCCGGGACGCCGAATGGATGGGACCGCTGATCGAGGCGATGGGACTGACGGTGGGCTGGATCACCGCGGAATCGACCAGCGCGGACCGCAAGGCCGCCTACGACTGCGACGTCACCTACGCCTCGGTCAACGAGATCGGCTTCGACGTGCTGCGCGACCAGTTGGTCACCGACGTCGAGGACCTGGTTTCCCCGAACCCGGACGTCGCCCTGATCGACGAGGCCGACTCGGTGCTGGTCGACGAGGCGTTGGTGCCGCTGGTGCTGGCCGGCACCACCCACCGGGAGACGCCGCGGCTGGAGATCATCAAGCTGGTGGGCCGGCTCAAGGCCGAAACCGACTACGACACCGATGCCGACAGCCGCAATGTCCACTTGACCGAAGCCGGGGCGCGCAAGGTGGAGAAGGCGCTCGGTGGCATCGATCTGTATTCCGAGGAGCACGTCGGCACCACCCTGACCGAAGTCAACGTCGCACTGCACGCCCACGTGTTGCTGCAGCGCGACGTGCACTACATCGTCCGCGACGACGCCGTGCACCTGATCAACTCTTCCCGCGGCCGCATCGCGCAACTGCAGCGCTGGCCGGACGGCCTGCAGGCCGCCGTCGAGGCCAAGGAGGGCATCGAGACCACCGAGACCGGGGAGGTGCTCGACACCATCACGGTGCAGGCGCTGATCAACCGCTACACGACGGTGTGCGGCATGACCGGCACCGCGCTGGCTGCCGGTGAGCAGTTGCGCCAGTTCTACAAATTGGGGGTGTCGCCGATACCGCCGAACACCCCCAACGTCCGCGAGGACGAGTCCGACCGCGTCTACATCACCGCGGCCGCCAAGAACGACGCCATCGTCGAGCACATCGCCGAGGTGCACGAAACCGGGCAGCCGGTGCTGGTCGGCACCCGTGACGTCGCCGAATCCGAGGACCTGCACGAGCGGCTGCTGCGCCGCGACGTGCCCGCGGTGCTGCTCAACGCGAAGAACGACGCCGAAGAGGCCTCGGTCATCGCCGAGGCCGGCAAGCACGGCGTGGTCACCGTGTCCACCCAGATGGCCGGCCGCGGCACCGACATCCGGCTGGGCGGATCCGATGAGTCCGACCACGACCGGGTCGCCGAACTCGGCGGCCTGCACGTGGTGGGCACCGGCCGGCATCACACCGAACGGCTGGACAACCAGCTGCGTGGTCGCGCCGGACGCCAGGGCGACCCGGGCTCGTCGGTGTTCTTCTCCAGCTGGGAAGACGACGTGGTGGCGGCCAACCTCGACCACAACAAGCTGCCCATGCAGACCGACCCGGAAGAGGCCGACGGGCGCATCGTCAGCCCCAAGGCGGCCGGGCTGCTCGACCACGCCCAGCGCGTCGCCGAGGGCCGCATGCTGGACGTGCACGCCAACACCTGGCGCTACAACCAGCTGATCGCCCAGCAGCGCGCGATCATCGTGGATCGGCGAAACACGTTGTTGCGCAATGCAACAGCGCGCGAGGAGCTAGAGGAACTGGCGCCCAAACGGTACAAGGAGCTCAGCGAAGACCTGTCCGAAGAGCGGCTGGAGAAGATCTGCCGGCTGATCATGCTGTATCACCTCGACCGCGGCTGGGCGGATCATCTCGCATATCTGGCCGACATCCGCGAAAGCATCCATCTGCGGGCGTTGGGTCGGCAGAATCCGCTCGACGAGTTCCACCGGATGGCGGTGGACGCGTTCGCCTCACTGGCCGCCGACGCGATCGAGGCGGCCCAGCAGACGTTCGAGACGGCCAACATCCTCGAGGACGAACCGGGGCTGGACCTGTCGAAGCTCGCCAGGCCGACGTCGACGTGGACCTACATGGTCAACGACAACCCGCTGTCCGACGACACGCTGTCCACGCTGAGCCTGCCTGGCGTCTTCCGCTGAGGCCGACGCGCCGGCTTCGCACTAGGGTTACGGCTCATGGAGCCTGGGCCGGCGCAGAATCGGGTGCTGACGGTGCCCAATGTGCTCAGCATCGCCCGGCTCGTGCTGATCCCGGTCTTCGTCTACCTGATGCTGGGCGCCCATCTGCACGGCTGGGCGGTGGCGATCCTGATGTTCAGCGGCGTCTCGGACTGGGCCGACGGCAAGATCGCCCGCCTGATGGGTCAGTCGTCGCGCCTCGGTGCGCTGCTGGACCCGGCCGTGGACCGCCTCTACATGGTGACCGTGCCGCTGGTGCTGGCGTTGAGCGGGATCGCCCCCTGGTGGTTCGTGGTAACGCTGCTGGCCCGCGACGCGGCGCTGGCGGCGACGCTGCCGCTGCTGCGCAGCCGCGGCCTGACGGCGCTGCCGGTGACCTACGTCGGCAAAGCTGCGACGTTCGCCCTGATGTCGGGGTTTCCGCTGGTGCTGCTCGGCCAGTGGGACGCACAGTGGAGTCGTGTCGTGGGAGCTTGCGGCTGGGCGTTCCTGATCTGGGGTCTGTACATGTATCTCTGGGCGTTCGTGCTCTACATGGTGCAGATGGTCCTGGTGATGCGCCGGATGCCCAAGGTCAGACGAGGCCAGCCGGCCGTCCCGGAGTCGAGCGCGCATGACTGAACCCGATCGGCGGCTCGGCGGCTACGACCCCAACGCCGGGTACAGCGCCCACACCGTCGACCGCCCGACGCACATCCCGGTGCCGTCACTGCTGCGCGCCTTGCTGTCCGAGCATCTGGATCCCGGATACGCGGCCGCGGCTGCCGAACGCGCGCAGCACGGTGTGCCGGAGACCCGGCGCAGCACGGCTTTCGGCTGGATCTGGCAGGCGCTGGCGGCGACGCTGGTGGCGGCCGTGTTCGCCGCCGCCGTGGCACAGGCCCGTTCGGTGGCTCCCGGGGTGCGGTCGGCCCAGCAACTACTGGCCGCGAATGTGCGCGCGACCCAGACCGCCGCCAGCACACTGGCCCGGCAGCGCAGCGAACTGGTGGCCAGGCTCGACGAGGTCCAGCGACTCGCGCTGACCGACGACGCCGAGGGCCAACGGTTGTTGAACCGCCTCGACGCACTCAGCCTGGCATCGGCCAGTACCGCGGTGATCGGCCCCGGCGTGACCGTGACGGTCACCGACCCCGGCGCCGGCCCCAACCTCTCTGATGCGTCCAAACAGCGGCTGAACGGCAGCCGACAGATCATCCTGGACCGCGACCTGCAACTGGTCGTCAATTCGTTGTGGGCCAGCGGAGCCGAGGCCATCGCGATCGACGGCGCGCGGATCGGCCCCAACGTCACCATCAGGCAGGCCGGGGGAGCGATCCTGGTCGACAACAACCCCACCACCAGCCCGTACACCGTCGTCGCGATCGGCCCGCCCAACGCGATGCGGGACGCCTTCGATCGCAGTCCCGGGTTGCGTCGGCTTAGGCTGCTGGAGGTTTCCTACGGAGTGGGCGTCAGCGTCAACGTCGAGCCCGCCGGCGGGAAAGGCCTGACCGTGCCGGCCGGAGCTGTCCGGGATGTCAAGTTCGCCAGAGAGATTGGGCACTAGTGAGAAGTGGTGTGCCGGCATGATCGGAATCGCCGCCCTTGTCATCGGCATCGTGCTGGGCTTGGTGTTTCACCCCAGCGTTCCCGAGGTCATCCAGCCTTACCTGCCCATCGCCGTCGTCGCCGCACTCGATGCGGTGTTCGGCGGGTTGCGGGCGTACCTGGAACGCATCTTCGATCCGAAGGTGTTCGTCGTCTCGTTCGTGTTCAACGTCCTGGTGGCCGCGTTGATCGTGTACGTCGGCGACCAGCTGGGCGTCGGCACGCAGTTGTCCACCGCGATCGTCGTCGTGCTGGGAATCCGGATCTTCGGCAACGCGGCCGCGCTGCGACGGCGGCTGTTCGGGGCCTGACGGGGGCGAGGTCTGAGATGAGGTCTGCGTGAGCCAGGACGAACCGGCACCGCCCGAGCCCGAGCGCCGCGGACGCCACGAGCTGCCCGCGGACGCGGCGCGCCCCGCCGTACGGCGTGGTCGGTCCCGCTTGGTGTTCGGGGCGCTGGCCGTGTTGTTGTGCCTGGTGCTCGGCATTGCGATCGTCACGCAGGTGCGCCAGAACGAGTCCGGCGATTCCCTGGAAACCGCCCGTCCCGCAGACCTGTTGGTGCTGTTGGACTCGTTGCGGCAGCGCGAGGCGACACTGAGCACCGAGGTCGCCGACCTGCAGAACACGCTGAACGCGCTGCAGGCGTCGGGCAACAACGACCAGGCGGCCATCGAAAGCGCGCAGGCGCGGTTGGCCGCGCTGTCCATCCTGGTCGGCGCGGTGGGCGCGACCGGTCCGGGCGTGACGGTGCGGATCGAAGATCCGGCACCCGGGGTCGCTCCGGAAGTGATGCTGGACGTGATCAACGAGCTGCGCGCCGCCGGCGCCGAGGCGATCCAGATCAACGATGCCCAGCAGTCCGTGCGGGTCGGGGTCGACACCTGGGTGGTGGGTTCGGCGGGTTCGCTGACGATCGACAACAAGGTTTTCGCTCCGCCGTATTCGATTCTGGCGATTGGCAATCCGCCGACTCTGGCCGCGGCGATGAACATCCCCGGCGGCGCGGAGGACAGCGTCAAACGGGTCGGCGGGCGGATGTCCGTGCAACAAGCCGACCAGGTGGAGGTGACCACCTTGCGGCAACCAAAAAACCGCCAATACGCTCAGCCCGTCAAGTGAAGTAACCGACTCCGAGCCGACCAGAACAGGAACACCGTGACCGATATCCCGTCCGATCTGCACTACACCGCCGAACACGAGTGGGTTCGCCGCAGCGGGGAAGACACCGTCCGGGTCGGGATCACCGATTTCGCGCAGTCGGCGCTGGGCGACGTGGTCTTCGTGCAGTTGCCCGACGTGGGCACCGAACTCAACGCCGGGGACCCCTTCGGTGAGGTGGAGTCCACCAAGTCCGTGTCCGACCTGTACGCGCCGGTTTCGGGCAAAGTGTCCGCGGTCAACGGTGAGCTCGACGGCTCGCCGCAATTACTCAACTCCGACCCGTACGGCGAGGGCTGGCTGCTGGAACTGCAGGTGGACGCCGGCGACGTAGGAGCGCTGGACTCGGCCATCGCCGGCCTGCTCGACGCCGAGGCCTACCGCGGCACGTTGGCCGAATGACGATTGCTAACCTGCCGAAAGCGTTTCGCGGCAGGAGCTAGGACAAGCCGGGGTGTCGGGCTTACGATCCTGCAGGGGTTGGCACATCGCGAACCCGTGCGCGGTACGGTCGAGCATCAGGTACTTGAAGCGGTAAACAGCAGTACATGCGGTAGATCGATTGGGAAACCGGCCGAACTCGGCCCGGTTCAGATAACGCCACAGCGGCCAGTGAGGAGCAGCGGGTGACGGAAAACGAGCAGAGTGACGAAGTCACGGTGGAGACGACTTCGGTCTTCCGCGCCGACTTCCTCAACGAACTGGACGCGCCCGCGCAGGCGGGTACCGAGAGTTCGGTATCGGGCGTGGAAGGTCTGCCGGCCGGGTCGGCGTTGCTGGTCGTCAAACGCGGGCCGAACGCCGGCTCCCGCTTCCTGTTGGACCAGGCCATCACCTCGGCCGGCCGCCATCCCGACAGCGACATCTTCCTCGACGACGTCACGGTGAGCCGCCGGCACGCCGAATTCCGGTTGGAAAGCGGCGAGTTCAACGTCGTCGACGTCGGCAGCCTCAACGGCACCTACGTCAATCGCGAACCGGTGGATTCGGCGGTGCTGGCCAACGGCGACGAAGTCCAGATCGGCAAGTTCCGGCTGGTCTTCCTGACCGGTCCTAAAGGTGACGACGACGGGGGATCCGGAGGCTAGTGGGCGCACCCGATAGCCCGGCACTGTCCGGGATGTCGATCGGGGCGGTCCTGGACCTGCTGCGGCCGGACTTCCCCGATGTCACCATCTCCAAGATCCGGTTTCTGGAGGCCGAGGGGCTGGTGACGCCACAACGTGCGGCGTCGGGCTATCGCAGATTCACCGCGTACGACTGTGCGCGGCTGCGCTTCATCCTGACCGCCCAGCGCGACCACTACCTGCCGCTGAAGGTGATTCGGGCACAGCTGGATGCTCAACCCGACGGCGAGCTGCCGGCCATCGGATCTCCTTACGGCGTACCACGATTGGTGTCGGTGGCAGACAACGGCGCCGAGTCGGCCCCGGATTCGGCTGCGGTGTCGCCGGCCGGCATCCGGCTCAGTCGCGACGACCTCCTCAAGCGCTCCGGCGTCGACGCTGCGTTGCTGACGGCTCTGCTGAAGGCGGGGGTGATCACCACCGGTCCGGGCGGCTTCTTCGACGAACACGCCGTCGTGATCCTGCAGTGCGCGCACGCCCTGGCCGACTACGGCGTGGAGCCAAGGCATTTGCGTGCCTTCCGTTCCGCCGCGGACCGGCAGTCGGATCTGATTGCCCAGATCGCCGGACCGCTGGTCAAAGCGGGCAAGGCCGGCGCGCGGGACCGCGCCGACGACCTGGCCCGCGAAGTCGCCGCACTGGCGATCACGTTGCACACCTCACTGATCAAGTCCGCCGTCCGCGACGTACTGCACCGCTGAGGACTAGACTTCCGTTCGACGGCAGCGGGCGTGTGCGGAGGGCAGACACTGATGGGTGAAGTTCGTGTTGTCGGCATTCGTGTCGAGCAGCCGCAGAACCAGCCGGTGCTGCTGCTGCGCGAGACAAACGGTGACCGGTACCTGCCGATCTGGATCGGCCAGTCGGAGGCCGCGGCCATCGCGCTGGAGCAGCAAGGTGTGGAGCCGCCCCGCCCGCTCACCCATGACCTGATCCGGGATCTCATTGCCGCGCTTGGGCATTCGCTCAAAGAGGTGCGCATCGTCGACCTGCAGGAGGGCACTTTCTACGCCGACCTGATCTTCGATCGCGACATCAAGGTGTCCGCCCGGCCGTCGGACTCGGTGGCGATCGCGCTGCGGGTCAATGTGCCGATCTACGTCGAAGAGTCGGTACTGGCCCAGGCGGGTTTGCTGATTCCGGACGAGGGTGACGAAGAGGGCGGCGGCGCGGTCCGCGAGGACGAGGTGGAGAAGTTCAAGGAGTTTCTCGACAGCGTCTCGCCGGACGACTTCAAGGCCACCTAGCTGGCGCGAGTAGTGGGCTCGAGCAGACGTGAAAGCCCCTCATTTGGGCACGAAATGGGGGTTTTCACGTCTGCTCGCCGGGGGGAACCGGTACCCGCGCAACATCACGGATGCGTCTCATATCACACAACGGATTGTCGACACGCCTACCGGATGTCACCCGCTCACCGGGGCGGCAGCCATACTTTGATGACGAGTTGATGATTGACCCACAGCACGACAGGCACCGGACAGCGTATGCTCTCAGACACTCGGGCCTGAGCTAACGTGGCTGCGGGGGCAGCCAGTGACGCAGCTTGTGACAACAGCGCGATCGGCGAGAGGATGCACCGTGAGCGAGCAGCCACGTCAAGGACAGCTTGACCTTGCCGATCACCCGGCCGCCGAGTCGACGCCCGCCGCCGTGCCTGCCCAGCCGGTCCAGCCCGGCCTGTTCCCCGACGATTCGGTGCCCGACGAACTGGTGGGTTACCGCGGGCCCAGCGCCTGCCAGATTGCCGGTATCACCTACCGCCAGTTGGACTATTGGGCACGTACCTCTCTGGTGGTGCCCTCGATCCGGGGCGCGGCCGGGTCGGGTAGCCAGCGGCTCTACTCGTTCAAGGACATCCTCGTCCTCAAGATCGTCAAGCGCCTCCTCGACACCGGGATCTCGCTGCACAACATCCGGGTCGCGGTCGACCATCTGCGCCAGCGCGGTGTGGAGGACCTGGCCAACATCACCCTGTTCTCCGACGGCACCAGCGTGTATGAATGCACCTCGGCCGAGGAAGTCGTCGACCTGCTGCAGGGCGGCCAGGGCGTGTTCGGCATCGCCGTCTCCGGCGCGATGCGAGAGCTGACCGGCGTGATCGCCGACTTCCCCGGCGAGCGCGCGGACGGCGGCGAGTCGATCGCGGCTCCCGAGGACGAGCTGGCTTCGCGGCGCAAGCACCGCGACCGCAAGATCGGCTGACCGCACCCGCGGAGTAAACTGGTTGCCGCATCGCCCCCGCGCGGGAGAGTTCTGTGGCCGCCAGCTACGGACGCCGAAGGAGCAATACCTCTCCGTCAACCTCTCAGGCACCCGGACCGCGCCGGACAACGATGCCTCTGGAAAGCGGTGACGACCGGTCTGGTCCTCACCCGCCGATGGGGAAAGGCGCACTCGACCGCGCTGAATCTCTCAGGCGCCCGGTGCCCGGGTGAGGACAGAGGGAGAGGACCCGTCGTCGCGTCCTCTACCGGGAGATCCATGTCTGAGCCAACATTCGCCGACCGCCACATCGGACTCGACGGCGACGCCGTCGCCACCATGCTTGCCGTCATCGGTGTCGACTCGCTCGACGCGCTGGCCGCCAAGGCGGTCCCGACCGGCATCCTGGACAAGCTGGACAGCAACGGCGCCGCCCCCGGTCTGGACCGGTTGCCGCCGGCGGCCACCGAGTCCGAGGCGCTGGCCGAGTTGCGGGCGCTGGCCGACAGCAACACCGTCGCGGTGTCGATGATCGGGCAGGGCTACTACGACACGCTGACCCCGCCGGTGCTGCTGCGCAACATCATGGAAAACCCGGCCTGGTACACCGCCTACACGCCGTATCAGCCCGAAATCAGCCAGGGTCGGCTGGAAGCGCTGCTGAACTTCCAGACCATGGTCACTGACCTGACCGGCCTGGAGATCGCGAACGCCTCGATGCTCGACGAGGGCACCGCGGCCGCCGAGGCCATGACGTTGATGCACCGTGCGTTCCGGGGACCGTCGAACCGGTTGGCGGTCGACGTCGATGTGTTCGCTCAGACCGCGGCGATTCTGGCGACGCGGGCCAAACCGCTGGGCATCGAGATCGTCACCGCCGACCTGCGCGACGGGTTGCCCGACGGCGAATTCTTCGGAGTCATCGCGCAGCTGCCCGGGGCCAGCGGCCGGATCACCGACTGGAGCGCGCTGGCGGCACAGGCCCACGACCGCGGCGCGCTGGTGGCGCTCGGCGCCGACCTGCTGGCGCTGACCCTGATTAAGCCGCCCGGTGAGTTCGGCGCCGACGTCGCGTTCGGAACCACCCAACGGTTCGGTGTGCCAATGGGATTCGGCGGTCCGCACGCTGGCTACCTGGCGGTGCACGCCAAGCACGCCCGCCAGCTGCCGGGGCGCCTGGTCGGGGTGTCCAAAGACGCGGACGGCAGTGACGCCTATCGCCTGGCATTGCAGACCCGCGAACAGCACATCCGCCGCGACAAGGCGACCAGCAACATCTGCACCGCGCAGGTGCTGCTGGCGGTGATGGCGGCGATGTACGCCAGCTATCACGGCGCCGACGGTCTGACGGCCATCGCGCGGCGCGTGCACGGCCACGCCGAAACCATTGCCGGGGCGCTGGGTGAGGCTGTGGTCCACGACCGATTTTTCGACACGGTGCTGGCCCGGGTGCCGGGCCGCGCCGACGAGGTGATCGCCGCGGCCAAGGCCGAAGGTGTCAACCTGTGGCGGGTGGACGCCGACCACGTCTCGGTGGCGTGCGACGAAGCCACCACCGACGTCCACGTGGCGATGGTCCTGGCGGCCTTCGGCGTGTCGGGCGGTGACCCGGTCCCGATCGATATCGCTACTCGCACAACGGAATTCCTGACCCATCCGGCGTTCACCCGATACCGCACCGAGACGTCGATGATGCGTTACCTGCGCACGCTGGCCGACAAGGACATCGCGTTGGACCGCAGCATGATCCCGCTCGGATCCTGCACCATGAAACTCAACGCGGCCGCCGAGATGGAGCCGATCACCTGGCCGGAGTTCGGACGGCAGCATCCGTTCGCGCCGGTCACCGACACCCCGGGACTGCGTCGGCTGATCGCCGACCTGGAGTCCTGGCTGGTGGCCATCACCGGCTACGACGCGGTCTCACTGCAGCCCAACGCCGGCTCGCAGGGGGAGTACGCCGGCCTGTTGGCGATCCACGACTACCACGCCAGCCGCGGGGAACCGCACCGCGACATCTGCCTGATCCCGTCCAGCGCGCACGGCACCAACGCGGCCTCGGCGGCGCTGGCCGGCATGCGGGTGGTCGTGGTGGGGTGCCTGCCCAACGGTGACGTCGACCTGAACGACCTGCGCGCCAAGGTGAGCGAGCACGCCGAGCGACTGTCGACGCTGATGATCACCTACCCGTCCACCCACGGCGTGTACGAGCACGACATCGCCGACATCTGCGCCGCCGTGCACGACGCCGGCGGCCAGGTGTACGTCGACGGCGCCAACCTCAACGCGCTGGTCGGGCTGGCCCGCCCCGGCAAGTTCGGCGGCGACGTCAGTCACCTGAACCTGCACAAGACGTTCTGCATCCCGCACGGCGGTGGCGGTCCGGGCGTCGGGCCCGTCGCGGTGCGCTCGCACCTGGCGCCTTTCCTGCCCGGGCACCCGCACGCGCCGGAGCTTCCGCAGGGACATCCGGTGTCGGCAGCGCCCTACGGGTCGGCTTCGATCCTGCCGATCAGCTGGGCCTACATCCGGATGATGGGCGGTGACGGGCTGCGGGCGGCATCGCTGACCGCGATCGCGTCGGCCAACTACATCGCCCGCCGTCTCGACGAGTACTTCCCGGTGCTTTATACCGGCGATAACGGCATGGTCGCCCACGAGTGCATTCTCGATCTGCGCGGCATCACCAAAGCCACCGGCGTGACCGTCGACGACGTCGCGAAACGCTTGGCAGACTATGGTTTTCACGCGCCGACCATGAGCTTCCCGGTGGCCGGCACCCTGATGGTCGAGCCCACCGAAAGCGAGAGCCTGGCCGAAGTCGACGCGTTCTGCGAAGCGATGATCGGCATCCGCGGCGAGATCGACCGGGTCGGCAGCGGGGAGTGGCCGGTGGACGACAATCCGCTGCGCGGCGCGCCGCACACCGCCGAGAGCCTGCTGGTGTCCGACTGGGACCACCCCTACAGCCGGGAAGAAGCCGCCTACCCGCTGGGCAAGGCGTTCCGCCCCAAGGTGTGGCCGCCGGTGCGGCGCATCGACGGCGCCTACGGTGACCGCAACCTGGTGTGTTCGTGCCCGCCGGTGGAGGCGTTCGCCTGACCGGTCAGCCGAACCGGTCGATAATCGCTTCGGCGATCCGAGCGGGCTCGTCCTCCTGGATGTAGTGCTTGGCCGTCGGCAACTCGACCAGCACGTGATCGGGGAACGCCGCCCGCATCCGCGGCAACGACGGGCCCGGTCGGAACGCGAAGTCCTTCATGCCCCAGATGAGCAGCGCCGGCCGGGCACCCAGCTTGGCGGGCACCTCCGTGGCCAGCCGCTCCAGCAGGGGAGCGGCCGCCAGGATCTCTCTGGGCATCTGCGCCACGCCCAACCGGTCGGCCGGCCTGGGCTGAACGGCCCGATAATGCTGCATCACCGCGGTATCGAGGCGGCGCTGCGTGCCCGCCGGGATCAGTCGCTCGACGAAGAAATTGCGTTGCACGATCGCGTACTGCATCGGCGGACTCGACATCACCCGACTGAAGATCTTCGTGGACAGCACATCGGTGGGCCAGAACCAGGTATTGCCCAGCACGATTCCGCGGACCCGGTCGGCGCGCTCGGTCGCGACCGCCATGCTGATCGGACCTCCCCAGTCCTGGCCCATGGTGACGTAGCCGTCGAGTCCGAGCTGGTCGACGAGTTCGCCGACGACGCGCGCATGTTCGTCGATGCGGTACCCGAAGCCCGCCGGCCGCTCGGACAGGCCGAAGCCCAGGTAATCCGGTGCGACGCAACGGAACCGGTCGCGCAGCGCCACGATGATGTCGCGGTACAGAAAGCTCCAGGTCGGGTTGCCGTGGCAGAACAGGATGGGCGGGCCGTCGCCTTCGTCGACGTAGTGGATGCGCCCGCGGGAACTGTCGAACCAGCGCGACCGGAAGGGGTACAGCCCGGGATCCGGTGTGAAGTCGACCATCGGTCAGCTCAGGAAGTTGTTGACCGCGGTGGCCAGTTCCGGCGTCGCCGACGTCGGCATGTTCTGGTAGCTGCCGCCGCTGAGTCGGGCGACGGCCTCCCAGGTGGCGCGGTCCGGGTCGCCGCCGAAGTCGATGACGTTGACCGCGACCGGTCTGGCCGGGTCGTTGGCGTTCTTGATGAACTCCTGCAACCCGGGCCCGTCCAGAGACTGGTCGGTGTGCGGTCCGGCGGTGATCACCAGGATCGAATTGTCTTGCCCGGCACGGTAATTGGCCAGCATCTCCTGATAGATCATGCGCAGCGTGGTAAACGACACCGCGCCTCCGCCGGACGAGTACTGCCGGTCCAGTGCCCCCAGCAGCGCCGCCGAACGCGGCTGGCCGTTGACCTGGTCGGTCAGCGGCCCGGCTGCCACCTCCGAGCGGCCCTCGTGGCCGTCGAACGTCCACAGGCCGATCACCGCGGTCGGGGGCAACGCCTTGATCCTGTTGCTGAGCGCGGCGACGACGTTGGCGAGGCGGGTCTTGCCGCCGCCTTCGTCGACCGGCAACGACTGGTCGAGCATGATGGTCGCGGCCACCCCGGCCGAAGGCGAGGCTATGGTGTCGGCCAGCGTGGCCCGGGTCGCCTCGTCGCCTACCGACAGCGTCGCCGGTATTGCCGGGAAGGTGGTCACCGGGCTGCTCGGCGGTTTGACGCCGTCCGCCCGGAATCCGGCCTTGCCCAGCTTGGCCAGCTGCTCGGGCTTGTGCAGGAACCGGGCGAACTCACTGGCCGCCGTCGTCTGCACCTGCGACAACCACGACCCGCTGAGCAGCACCGTCGGATAGTCGGCGACCGCGACCGGCCCCGGCGGAGTCCACGAAGCCAGTTTGCTCTTGGCATCCGGCGTCGACTGGCCGCGCTGGAACAGCTGCTGCTCGGTGGTGACCACCGCATGCACCGGCGCCGCTGCCACGTCCCCGGCTTTGAGCAGCGCGTTGAACGCCTCGTTCAACGAGTCGTCGGCGAGCTTGGGTTGCGCGTTCATCAGGGTGCGCACCGCGCCGATGCCGGCGTCCGGTGGGGACCCCGCGGGCGCCGACGCGGCCGCTATCGCCTCACCGGCCAGGAAGGACGCGTCGCTGTTGCCGGTGATCGGCATCGCCAGGCGCAGCGACCCCCACGACGGCTGATTGAGTCCGGCCATCGAATTGGGGTTGGACTGCAGGCCCGGCAGCGCGGCCCAGTCCTGTTTGGCCAGTACCTGCTGAAACTCCGGCCGGATGGCCAGCACTACCGGTGAGGTCACCAACGAGCGGCTGTCACTGATGGTCTGCTTGCCCGTGGCCCCGACCAGCCGTGCCGCGGACACCGAACTGCCCGGGATCCACAACCCCGGCTGGTTGCCCAGGTCAACCGGCCATTTGCCGACGAACCCACTCAGGATCGCGTCGGAGCCGGCCGACTTGACGGTCACGGTGACGCAGCGGTCACCGATCGGACCGGCCTGGGCGTTGTAGCTGTCGGCCAGCCCTTTGATCGGGTCGACGATGGAAGGATCGGTCAGGACGGCGACGGAATCCTTGCCTCCGACGCAACGCGCAGCCGCCGAGTGCGACCGATTCGACAACGCGTCGCCGATGAACCGCCACAAGATCACTCCTGCGACCACTAAGACCACGGTGACCAGCGCCACGATCACCCCGACGCTCACCCCACGTCGGCCGCCGGTGCTGCGGTGCCCGCCCTGCCAGTCGTTCTGGCCACGCTGACCGGCGCTGAACAGCGGGGGAGGAGGCGTGGCGGCCGAAGCCTCCGACGACGGCGGTTCCGCGTCTTGCTCCCGGAAACCAAAGTCGGGATAGTCGTCGGCGCCCGCATCCGCGTCCTCGTGTCCGCGGTCCTCGTCCGGATAGTGGGGTTCTGTCGAGAACGGCGACCAAGTGCTTTCGTCCCGGTAGCCGAAATCCTGGGACGGCGCAAGGTCCGGCGGCTGCTGCTCGGGCTCGGATCCGCCGGCGGCCGGCTCGGCGCCGAACTCTGAATCCTCTTCTGGGACCGAATCTTCGGGATCGGGCTTGCTGTGCCTACCCACCCGCGCGGGCCTTAAATTCCCGACGGCGGCGGTGCAGGATCGGCTCGGTGTATCCGCTGGGTTGCTGACCGCCGGACAGGATCAATTCCTCTGCGGCCAGGAACGCAATGCTGTCGTCGAAGTCAGGAGCCATCGGCCGGTAAGCCCGGTCGCCCTCGTTCTGCTTGTCGACCAGCGGCGCCATCCGTTCCAGGCTGGCCCGGACGTCCTCGCTGGTGATCACGCCGTGACGCAACCAGTTCGCGAGCAGCTGGCTGGAGATGCGCAGCGTCGCGCGGTCCTCCATCAGGGCGGTGTTGTGAATGTCGGGCACCTTGGAGCAGCCGACACCCTGCTCGACCCAGCGCACCACGTAGCCCAGGATCGACTGGCAGTTGTTGTCGACCTCCTCGCGGATCTCCTCCGGCGCCCAGGCCAGCTCTTTGGCCAACGGGATGGTGAGCAACTCTTCGATCGTGGTGCGCTGCTGACCCTGCAGCTCGTCCTGTACGGCGCCCACGTCGACCTGGTGGTAGTGCATGGCGTGCAGGGTGGCCGCGGTCGGCGAGGGCACCCACGCGGTGGTGGCGCCGGCCTTGGGCTGGCCGATCTTCTGCTCGACCATGTCGGCCATCAGCTCGGTCATCGCCCACATGCCCTTACCGATCTGTGCCTTGCCTTTGAAGCCGGCGGCGAGCCCGGTGTCGACGTTGGCGTCCTCGTAGGCCTTGATCCAGACGCTGTTCTTCATCGCGCCCTTGCGGATCATCGGGCCGGCTTCCATGGACGTGTGGATCTCGTCGCCGGTGCGGTCCAGGAATCCGGTGTTGATGAACACGACGCGGTCGGCGGCCGCCTTGATGCAGGCCTTGAGGTTGACCGTGGTGCGGCGCTCTTCGTCCATGATGCCGACCTTGAGCGTGCCCGGAGGCAACCCGAGGACATCCTCGACGCGGCTGAACAGCTCGCACGTGAAGGCGACCTCGTCGGGTCCGTGCATTTTGGGCTTGACGATGTACACCGAACCCGTGCGGCTGTTGAGGAGCGGGCCGTTCTGGTCGCCGCTGCGCAGGCCGTGGATCGCCGCCAGTCCGGTGAACAGCGCATCCTGGATGCCCTCGGGCAACTCGTTGCCCTCACCGTCGACGATGGCGTCGTTGGTCATCAGGTGGCCGACGTTGCGCACGAACAACAGGCTGCGCCCGGGCAGGGTCAGTTCGCCGCCGTCCGGCGCGGTGTAGGTGCGGTCGGCGTTGAGCCGGCGGGTGAAGGTCTTGCCGCCCTTGTTCATCTCCTCGGCCAGGTCACCCTTGTTCAGGCCCAGCCAGTTGCGGTAGCCCAGCACCTTGTCGTCGGCGTCGACCGCGGTCACCGAGTCCTCGAAGTCCATGATCGTGGTGATCGCCGACTCCAGCACCACGTCCTTGATGCCCGCGGCGTCGGTCTTGCCGACCGAGTCCTCCGGGTCGATCAGGATCTCGATGTGCAACCCGTTGTTGACCAGCAGCACCGACCAGCTGGGAGAGCCGAGTTCGCCGCGGTACCCGGCGAACTTCTCCGGGCTGGCCAGGCCGGTGGACTGGCCGCTGGCGTCGATCTGCAGCTGGCCGTCGACGATGCTGATGCCCGTCGCGTCCGACCACGAGCCCGACGCGAGCGGCACGGCACCGTCCAGGAACCGGCGGGCATAGGCGATGACCTTGTCGCCGCGCACCTTGTTGTAGCTGGTGCCCTTCTCGGCGCCGTCCGCTTCGGAGATGACATCGGTGCCGTAGAGCGCGTCGTACAGCGAGCCCCACCGCGCGTTGGCGGCGTTCAATGCGAAGCGCGCGTTGAGCACCGGGACCACCAGCTGCGGACCCGCCGTGCTGGTGATCTCGTCGTCGACGCCGGAGGTGGTGATCGTGAAGTCGTCCGGTTCGGGCTGCAGATATCCGATCTCGGTGAGGAACTGCCGGTAGGCCTCCGGGTCGAGCGGCTCGAGCACCCGGTGCCGGTGCCACTTGTCGATCTGGGCCTGCAGCTCTTCGCGGGTCTTCAGCAGTTCCTGGTTGCGGGGGGTGAGGTCGGTGACCACCTTGTCCACGCCCGCCCAGAAGCTGTCCGGATCGATGCCGGTGCCGGGCAGGGCCTCGTTGTTCACGAAGTCATAGAGAACCCTGGCAACTTGCAAGTTGCCCTGGGTAACCCGCTCGGCCCCGCGATCAGTCATGATGATTCTCCTCCGTAATGGCCTTTACCGGCCCCTCAGCACCCTCGCACCGCCCTCTGCTGGACCCAGTTAGCTACCGTCAGCCTACCGAGCGGCAGCGTGACGAGCGTAGCCTGGCCGATTCGCCGTACCAGGTCATGGCGCGCTGACGGGTTGGCCCGCGGCAAGGTTGCGAGCACGGTGAATTGCTTTGTGGCAACGCTCATGAGAACGCCCAAATCATACGGGGCTACGGCCACTCAATCGCGGGGCGCCACGTCACGCATGCTTCCCACCAGGTCCTCCACCAGGTCTTCCAGCGCGACCAGCGCGACGACTTCGCTCCCGGCCGCGCCGTCACTGGCGGTCACCAGCGCCAGGTGGCTGTTGCTGCGACGCATCCGCGACAGCGCATCGGGCAGCCCCAGCGACTCGGGCACTTGCGGCAGGGCTCGGACCAGGGCCCGGTCGATCACGGTCTGGGGGTCGTCGCCGAGCGCCAGCACGTCTTTGATGTGCAGGTAGCCGATGTAGCTGCCGTCGCGGTCCACCACCGGAAAACGGGAATAGCCGGTCTGGGCCAGGGCCTGCTCGACGGCACCGATGGTGGGTCCCGAGCCGGCCTCGGCCACCGACACCGCATGAACCTTGGCCAGCGGCACCGCGACGTCGCCGACCACCCGGCTGCGGATCTGCAGAGCCCGGGTCAGCCGCACGTGTTCCTCGTGGTCGAGCAGACCTTCGGACAGCGATTCGGCGATCAGCTCGGACAGTTCCGCCGTGGACACGGTGCTGTCGATTTCGTCCTTGGGCTCAACGCCCAGCAGCCGCAATATGCCATTGGCGCACTTGTTGTAGAACACGATGATCGGCCGCGCGACACGCACGTAGGGCAGGTATGCCGGGACCAGCAACATCGCGGTGCGTTCCGGACCGGCCAGCGCGATGTTCTTGGGCACCATCTCGCCCAGCAGCACGTGCAGGGTCACCACGAGCGCCAGCGCGACGACGAACGCCAATGTGTGCATCAACGCCGGGTGGATGCCGGCCAGGCCGAGCCAGGTCCGCAACACCTGGGCCACCGCCGGTTCGGCGATCCGTCCGAGCAGCAGCGAGGACACCGTGACACCCAGTTGAGCACCCGCCAGCATCGCCGGCAGCTGTTCGCCGGCCCGGATCACCGTCACGGCGCTGGCCCGGCCCTGTTCGGCCAGCGCCTCGAGGCGGTCGCGCCGCGCCGAGATCAGGGCGAACTCGGCGCCCACGAAGTAGCCGTTGAGCGCGATCAGCAGGACCGCCAACAGCAGTGCCAGGAGGGAGTTCATCGGCTGCCCCGGTGCGAGCCGGTATCGGGCGCGCCGACCTCGGTGAGCTCGAGTTGGTCGATACGGCGGCCGTCCAACTCGACCACCTTCGCCTGCCAGCGCACCGACTCGTCGGGCAGGCCGTTACGGTCCAGCGAGGGCAACTCGACCGATTCGCCGGCCTCCGGAATGTGTCCGAGCTCCCGCAATACCAGCCCGCCGATCGTCTCGTAGGGCCCCTCGGGAGCGCGGTAGCCGGTCGCGGTTTGCACCTCGTCGATCCGCAGTAGGCCCGAGACCCGCCAACCACTGCCGGATGCCACCACATCGGGTGTCGCGTCGTCATGTTCGTCGCGGACGTCTCCGACGATCTCCTCGATCAGGTCCTCGACGGTGACCATGCCTGCGGTGCCGCCGTACTCGTCGACCACCATGGCGGTCTGCAGCGGATGCGCGCGGATCGCCGCCAGCACCGCGTCGCCGTCCAGCGTCGACGGCACCACCGCGACCGGTCGCGCGACCGTCGTCAACAACCTGGCCGCCCGCTCGGCCGGCGGGACCGCGAACACCTGCTTGACGTGCACGATGCCGACGGTCTCGTCGAGGTCGCCGCGCACGACGGGAAACCGGGAAAAACCCGTGTCGGCGACGACGGCGATCAGGTCGGCGACGGTGTCATCGGTCTGCAGGGCCACGATCTTGGGCCGGGGGGTCATCAGCTCCTCGGCCGTGCGGGCGCCGAACTGCAGCGAGCGGTGCATCAACGCCGCCGTGACGTCATCCAGCGACCCGCTGCGTGCCGAGGTGCGCACCAGCGACACCAGCTCCTGCGCCGTGCGGGCCGAGCGCAACTCCTCGGCCGGCTCGATGCCCAGCCGGCGCACGATCCAGTTGGCCGCCCCGTTGGTGAGCCGGATCGCCGGGGTGAACACCACCGAGAACAACCATTGCGGGAGCACGACGGCGCGGGCGGTACGCAGCGGTCGGGCCACCGCCAGGTACTTGGGGACCAGTTCACCGAAGATCATCGACACCGAGGTCACCACCACCAGCGCGAGAAACCCGGTGACGGCACCGGCCAGCCGATCGGGAGTCCCCAGCCGGTCCAGCCACGAGTGGGGGAGATCGGCCACCAGCGGCTCGATCAGATAGCCGGTACCCAGGGTGGTGATCGAGATACCCAGCTGCGCGCCCGACAGCTGGAACGACAGCCGGCGGTGGGCACGCCGGATGAAGCGGTCCCGACCGGCGCCGCTGCGGGCATTGGCCTCCACGACGCTGCGATCCAACGCCGTCAACGAGAACTCCGCGGCGACAAACACGGCGGTGCCCAAGGTGAGCGCCAGAATGGCCAGCACGCTGACCACGGTGCTGGAGTGGTTCATCAGCGTTTCACCAACCGGTGGGCAGCGGATGCCCCTCCGCAAACCCCGCGGCCGACTGCACGCCGACCACCGCCCGCTCGTACAACTCCTCCAGGTTCGCCGCGCCCACGTAGGTGCAGGTGCTGCGCACACCGGAGGTGATGTGATCGATCAGGTCCTCGACGCCGCCGCGGTCCGGGTCCAGTCCCATCCGCGACGTCGAGATGCCCTCTTCGAACAGCGCTTTGCGGGCGCGGTCGAACGGGCTGTCCGCGCCGGTGCGGGCGACGACCGCCCGCTTGGACGCCATCCCGTAGCTCTCCTTGTACGGCTGGTTCTCCCGGTCACGCATCAGATCGCCGGGGGACTCGTAGGTGCCGGCGAACCAGGACCCGATCATCACGTTGGACGCTCCGGCGGCCAGCGCCAGGGCCACGTCCCGCGGATGCCGGATACCGCCGTCCGCCCACACGTGGCCACCCAAATCCCTTGCCGCAGAAGCACATTCGACGACAGCAGAGAACTGTGGGCGGCCGACGCCGGTCATCATCCGGGTGGTGCACATCGCGCCCGGACCCACCCCGACCTTGACGATGCCGGCACCGGCTTCGATCAGGTCGCGGGTGCCCTCGGCGGACACCACGTTTCCGGCGGCCAGTGGGATACCCAGATCCAGCGCGGCGATCGCCTTGATCGCCTCGAGGGCCTTGACCTGGTGCCCGTGCGCGGTGTCGATCACCAGCAGGTCCACCCCGGCCTCGGCGAGAGCCTGAGCCTTGGCTGCCGCGTCCCCATTGATACCGACGGCCGCACCGATGCGCAGCCGGCCCGCGGCGTCGACGGCCGGGTGGTAGATGCCGGTGCGGATCGCCCCGGTGCGGGTCAGCACACCGGCCAGCGCACCGTCGGGACCCGTCACCACCGCCACGTCGATCGGCGCGTGTTCGAGCAGGTCGAAGATCTTGCGCGGTTCGGTGCCCACCGGCGCGGTGACGAAGTCCGTGGCCGCGACGTCGCGCACCCGGGTGAACCGGTCCACCCCCACGCAGGACGCCTCGCGCACCACGCCGATCGGCCGGCCCTCGAACACCACCACCGCGACGCCGTGGGCGCGCTTGTGGATCAGCGCCAGCGCGTCGGACACCGAATCGTCGGGCGCCAGCATCACCGGCGTATCGAGCACCAGGTCGCGGCTCTTGACGAACTGCACCATCTGCTGCACCGCGGGGATCGGCAGATCCTGCGGCAGGATCACGATGCCGCCGCGGCGGGCGACCGTCTCGGCCATGCGGCGTCCGGCGACGGCGGTCATGTTGGCGACCACCACCGGAATGGTGGTCCCGGAACCGTCGACGGTGGACAGGTCGACGTCGAACCGCGACGCCACCTCCGACCGGTTCGGCACCACGAACACGTCGTTGTAGGTCAGGTCGAACGTCGGGCGGTGCCCATCAAGGAACTTCATCGTGTCAGGCAGGAACTTCGCTTCGGTCTCCGCTCCACAGGGTGTGGAACTTCTTGCTTCGGTCCTCGTCGGTGCGGCCATAGGTGTGCGCGCCGAAGAAGTCACGCAGGCCCTGGGTGAGCGCGGCGGGCAGCCGTTCGGTCCGCAACCCGTCGTAGTAGGACAACGCCGACGAGAACCCCGGAATCGGAATACCCAACTGTGTGGCAGACACCACCACCCGACGCCAACTGTCGATGGCCGCCTCGATCGCGCTGCGGAAATAGGGGGCGACGATCAACGTCGGCAGGTCGGGGTCCTCGTCGAACGCGTCCTTGATCCGGTTGAGGAACTTGGCCCGGATGATGCAGCCGCCGCGCCAGATGGTCGCCAGATCGCCCGGAGTGAGGTCCCAGCCGTATTCGGCGCTGCCGGCCTGGATCTGGTTGAAGCCCTGGGCGTAGGCGATGATCTTCGACGCGTACAGGGCTTTCTTGACGTCCTCGACGAACTGCTCGGGGTCGGCCGGTTTGTCGCGCAGTTCGCCGGAAGCCAGTCCGGTGGTCGCCTTGCGCTGAGCCACCGAACCCGACAGTGCACGGGCGAACACCGCCTCGGCGATGCCGGTGACCGGCACCCCGAGATCCAGCGCCGACTTCACCGTCCACCGGCCGGTGCCTTTCTGCTCGGCCTCGTCGACGATGACGTCGACCAGCGGTTTGCCGGTCTTGGCATCGGTCTGGCGCAACACCTTGGCGGTGATTTCGACCAGGAAGCTGTCCAGGTCGCCCTTGTTCCATTCGTCGAAGACGTCGGCGATCTCCGCCGCCGATTTGTCCAGTGCATCGCGCAGCAGCTGGTAGGCCTCACCGATCAGCTGCATGTCGGAGTATTCGATGCCGTTGTGCACCATCTTGACGAAATGCCCGGCGCCGTCGGGACCGATGTGCGTGCAGCACGGCACGCCGTCGACGTGCGCGGAGATCTCTTCGAGCAGTGGCCCCAGCGATTCGTAGGATTCGGCCGGCCCGCCGGGCATGATCGACGGTCCGTTCAGCGCCCCCTCCTCGCCGCCGGAGATCCCGGCGCCGACGAAGTGCAGGCCCCGCTCGCGGATCGCCTTCTCCCGACGGATGGTGTCGGTGTAGAGGGCGTTGCCGCCGTCGATGATGATGTCGCCTTCTTCCATCGCGTCGGCGAGCTCGTTGATGACGGCGTCGGTGGGGTCACCGGCCTTCACCATGATGATGACGCGTCGCGGTTTTTCCAGGGCGGCAAGGAATTCCGGGATCGTCTCGGTGCGGACGAAGTTGCCGTCCGAGCCGTGCTCTTCCAGCAGCGCGTCGGTCTTTGCCACGGATCGGTTGTGCAGCGCGACGGTGTAGCCGTGCCGGGCGAAGTTGCGGGCCAGGTTCGAGCCCATCACCGCCAGGCCGGTGACTCCGATCTGCGCGGTCGCGGTTGGCGAATCCGACGAACTCATGTCCTGCCTCTCGGGGTTGGCGAACTATTGCTCGAGCATGTGCGGAAGCTGTTCGGAAACACACTGTCACAACGGACTGACGGCGTTATACGGGTGGGCTCGGCCTAGACGCTGACCAATCGGTGCAGCTCGGTCAGCCAGGGCACGGCCAGCGCGATGGTGGGCACCACCAGGACCGCCGCCGCCGCCAGGTAAGCGGCCACCGACAACATCAGACTGTTCGGGCGGCCGGACAACCGGCGCACCCGAACCACGGTGCTGGGTCCGCCCGCGGCCAGGGCCCCCGACGGCGCCCGTCCGGACGCGCAGGCGACCAGCGCCCGGGCCAGCGGGGTGCGCCCGGTGACCCGTACCGCGGTGTCGTCGGCCAGCAATTCCACCAGCAGTCGCACCGCTCCGAGCGCGTTGGCGCTGCGCACCACACGGGGGAAGGCGGCGTGTACGGCGGTGAATGCCTCCAGCACGAGGTCGTGACGGGCCCTCAGGTGGGCCCGCTCGTGGGTCAGGATCGCGGTGACTTCGGCGTCGGTCAGCGTATTGAGCGCCCCTTCGCTGACCACGACGCGGCTGCGTACCCCGGGCAGGCAGTAGGCGAGGGGTTGCTCGACGTCCAGCACCCGCAGGTCGCGGGTGCGCGCACACGGTTGGGCGCGCACCGAATCCCGCCCGACCAGATCCACCACCATGCGGTGGTGCGCCCGTCGGCGCCGGGTTGCGATGGCGACCCGGAGCACCGCCACCATGAGTCGGATCCCGACCAGGACGGTCAGGGCGAAGACGGTGAGGTAGGCGGCCCACAGTGGCCACCCGAGGCGGCTCTCGGCGTCCAGGATCCCGGCAGTGGGCCGACCGTCCGGACCGGGCATGAGCAACCTGCTGGCGATGGCGATGCCGGCACTGAATGTCGAGAGCACCGCGGCCAGCGCGACGGCCTGCCAGAGCACCATCGCGGCCCGGGGAGCGCGCAACGGCCACGCGGCGCGGGCCAACACAGCCGGTGTCGGGCCGGCCAGCAGCACCGCGAGGATGGTGAAGGCCAGCGCGGACACGCTGTAATTCTCCCTCAGTCGTCGGCCGGAGGTCCAGCAGATGGCGAATTGCGGTGGTGCGCTTCCAATTCGGCGAGTGCGCGGCGCAGCGCATCGGCCTCGTCGGCCCCGACACGTTCGACGAAGTGCACCAGCGCGGCTTGCCGACTGCCGGAGTCCTGCGCCTGGGCGAGCGCGTCGACCATCAGCCCGGCGACCAGTTCGTCGCGGCCGTGGACGGGGGCGTAGCGGTGCGCCCTGTCGTCGCGGATCTGGGAGACCAGGTTCTTTTTCGCCAACCGCTGCAAAACGGTCATCACGGTGGTGTACGCGAGGTCGCGGCGCGCCGACAACGCTTCGTGCACCTGGCGTACGGTCTGCGGTTCGGTCATGGACCACAGGTGATCCATCACGGCCCGTTCCAGATCCCCCAGCCGCGTCAGCTTGGCCATAGTTCATCTCCTGAGCGTTGGTACCAGCGTACTCCGGCTTACTACCGAGTGTCGTACCCGATGTTGCGCGAATCGGCATTTCGTTGAACGACTCTTCCAGACACCCTACGCAATCAATGCTTGCAATATTAGGGCAGCCTTGCCTATGCTAACTGTGGTCGAGCAACAAGGACCGCGGAAGTGTTCTGAGGGCTGCAGTGACCCCCGGTCTACTCGATCGGCGAGCCCCGTGCCTGGTGCACGGGGCTCGCCTGTTTTTCGGGGGTAGACAACAACCGGAGACGAGTCGTGTAGACACAAGGGCGTGTCGCCTGCGCCTGACCCGGATTCCGTCGAGTTCTCCGCCCCGTTCGACCAGCAGCTCGGTCTGCAATTCACCGAACTGAGTCCCGACGGGGCACGCGCGCAACTCGAGGTCAAGCCCGCGCTGCTCCAGCCGATGGGCCTGGTACACGGCGGGGTCTACTGCTCGATGATCGAGAGCATGGCCAGCGTGGCGGCTTACACCTGGCTGGCCGAGCATGGCGGCGGCAACGTGGTGGGCGTCAACAACAACACCGACTTCCTGCGTGCCATCAAATCGGGCACCGTCTACGGCACGGCCGATCCGGTGCACCGTGGCCGCCGCCAGCAGCTGTGGCAGGTGACGATCACCGACGACGAGGGCCGGCTGATCGCGCGCGGCCAGGTGCGACTGCAGAACCTGGAGGCGTGACTTCAGCTGGCTACTTTGGTGACCGCGCTCGCTTGGGCTTCGGCCGCCAACTCCGCCAGTTGTTCGAGGCGCGTTCGGGCGAATGCCTGTTGATCGGTGATGGTCAGCTGACCGCGGCGGGTACTCAGGAACGTCACCGTCCAGGACAGCAGCGTGGTGATCTTGGTCTTGAAACCGATCAGGTACACCAGGTGCAGCACCAGCCAGATCAGCCAGGCGATGAACCCGCTGAATTCCAGCGGCCCGATCTTGGCCACCGCCGAGAACCGCGACACCGTGGCCATCGACCCTTTGTCGAAGTACTGGAACGGCTCCCGCTCGGCTGGGTCGGCACCGGCCAGCTCCGACTTGATGTTGGTGGCGACGTACTTGGCGCCCTGGATCGCTCCCTGCGCCACGCCCGGTACACCCTCCACGGCGGCCATGTCGCCGACGACGAAGACGTTGGGGTGTCCCGGTATCGACAGGTCGGGCAACACCTGCACCCGGCCGGCCCGGTCGAGTTCGACGTCGGACTGCTCGGCCAGGTCACGACCCAGCCTGCTGGCCTGCACACCGGCGGACCACACCTTGCACGCCGACTCGATGCGCCGCTCGGTGCCGTCGGCGTCCTTGACGGTGATGCCGTTGCGGTCCACGTCGGTGACCATGGCACCGAGCTGGATCTCTACGCCCAGCTTCTCCAACCGTCTGGCCGCGCGCTCGCCGAGCTTCTCACCCATCGGCGGCAGCACGGCGGGGGCGGCGTCGAGCAGGATCACCCGAGCCTTGGTCGAGTCGATGTGCCGAAACGCCCCCTTGAGGGTGTGTTCGGCCAATTCGGCGATCTGCCCGGCCATCTCGACGCCGGTGGGACCCGCGCCGACAACGGTGAAGGTGAGCAGTTTGGCGCGTCGTTCCGGGTCGCTGGACCGCTCGGCCTGTTCGAAGGCGCTCAGGATGCGGCCGCGCAGTTCCAGCGCGTCGTCGATGGACTTCATCCCGGGGGCGAACTCGGCGAAATGGTCGTTGCCGAAATAAGACTGGCCCGCGCCGGCGGCGATGATCAGGCTGTCGTAGGGCGTCTCATAGGTGTGGCCGAGCAACTCCGACACCACGACCCGGCGGGCCAGGTCGATGTGGGTGACGTTGCCCAGCAGCACCTGCACGTTGCGCTGCTTACGCAGTACCACTCGGGTGGGCGGCGCGATTTCGCCCTCGGAAATGATGCCGGTGGCCACCTGGTACAGCAAGGGTTGGAACAGGTGATGGGTGGTGCGCGCGATCAGCTTGATGTCGACGTCGGCACGCTTGAGCTTCTTTGCCGCATTGAGTCCGCCGAAGCCTGACCCGATGATCACCACCCGATGGCGAGGGCGCGGTTCAACAGTGGGTTCTGGCTTACTGCTCATGTTTCCGCTGCTCCTGACGGGGTCTCCTTGGCGGGCGACTTCAGTTAGCTATTAACACTTTTCAGCCTAGTCAACCCACCCCGGCAAAACCCAGCCACGGGCCTGTGTAATGAGCCACACTAACGATCGCGGCGTGCGGTCAGAGGCCCAACAGCGGCCGCAGCGCTTCGGCGGCAGTGGTGATCACCCCGGGAAGGTGCCCGTTCGGCAGGTTGATGATCACCCCGCCCACTCCCGCGTCGAGCACCCGGGACTGGACCTGCTCGGCGATCTGAGCGGGCCCGCCGATCGCCATCCGGGCGCTGACGTTCTCCGGCAGGTGTTCCGGTTTCGCGTTCTCGTCGAGTATCACGCTCAACATCAGGCTGGTCTCCAGTGTCGCCGGGTCCCGACCGACTTCCTCGCACCGGGCTTTGACGGCGTCGATCTTGCGGGGCAGTTCGTCGAATGCCGCGATGATGTTGAGGTGGTCGGCGTAGCGCGCGGCGATCCCGAAGGTCTTCTTCTCGCCACTGCCCCCGATGAGGATCGGGACGCGGTCGCGGTAGCGGGGCTCGGCAATTGCGGATTCGGTGGTGTACCAGTCGCCGGAGACGGTGGCCCGTTCGCCCTTGATCATCGGGTCGATGATCTGCAACGCCTCTTCGAGACGGTTGAACCGGTCGGTGTAGGTGCCGAACTCGAAGCCCAGCTGGCGATGTTCCAGTTCGAACCAGCCCGTCCCGAGGCCCAGAACCGCCCGTCCGCCGCTCACCACGTCCAGGGTGGTGATGATCTTGGCCAGCAGGGCGGGGTTGCGGTAGGTGTTGCCGGTGACCAGGGTGCCAAGCTGCAGCCGCTCGGTCGCGGTGGCCAGTGCGCCCAGCGCCGTGTAGGCCTCCAGCATCGGCTCGTCCGGACTGCCGATCATGGGCAGTTGGTAGAAGTGGTCCATTACGAACAACGAGTCGTAGCCGGCGGCGTCGGCTTCGCGCGCTTGTGCGACGACGGTGGGGAACAGCTTCTCCACACCCGTGCCGTAAGAGAATCTGGGGATCTGGAAACCAAGCCGAATAGTCACGGCTCTTACCGTAGCGATCGGCGCTGAGCGCCGCGCCGATCAGGCGAACTGAGCCAGCGCGCCGTGGCTGACGTGCAGTGTCTGACCGGTGATGTGCCGGGCCGCCGGGGTGGTCAAGAACAGCGACAGCCGGGCGATCTCGGCCGCGACGGAAGCCGGGGTGCGGGACAGACCGTCATAGCCGGGCTGTGCGCTGCGGCCGCAGGCGACGGCGTTGACGGTGATGCCGCGGGTGCCGTAGACCTCGGCCTGCCCACTGACCCAACTGGACAACGCGGCTTTGATCGCCGCGTCGACGCTGCCGGTGGCGGGGTTCTCGGGCAGCACGCTGATGATGTTGCCGCCGGAGCGCAAGTGGTCACCGACGCACTGGACGGTCAGCACCGCGGAGAGCACGGTCGCGTCCAGGGTCCGGCGCCACGCGGTGGCGGTGTCGGAGAGCGAGTAGGTGCGCGGATCGCCTGCATCCCAGGTAGGTGCCGGGATGTTGACGATGGTGTCCAGATGATGCGGGAAAAGGTTGCGAGCCTCTTGGAGGCTGGCGGGGTCGGTGGTGTCGCAGACGATCGCGTCGACGTCGAGTTCTTTGGCGGCGACCTCGAGGTCGCTGCCTCGGGCGCCCACCAGGGTCACCTTGTGGCCGTCGTCGCGGAAGCTCTCGGCTACCGTGCGCCCCAGATCGGTGTCCCCGCCAGTGACTACAACCTCCACGGCCTGACCTCCTCGTGTTCACCGTCGAACCCAACACACCTAGAGCGCCTCGGCTGCGAACTCAGCGTGCTACGCCACAATCGCGGTCCATGTTACTGGACAGTAGCTATTCCGGGAAACGGGACACCGCCACGACGCGCTGACGATTTGCATAACTATTCAGCCGCGGTGTCGCGGCGTTAGTTTTGACCGGTGCGCCGCCGCGGGTCGATGGTCCTTTTCATAGCGATATTGCTGCACGGGAGCCTGGCTGCGTGTCATTCGCCGGTGTCGGGGGACCGGTCGATCGTGGTGTTCGCGGCCGCGTCGTTGAACAAAGCTTTCACCCAGATCGGCGAACGGTTCAGGACGGATAACCCCGGTGTGGACGTCAAGTTCGACTTCGCGGGTTCGTCCGATCTGGCCACCCAGCTGACCCAGGGGGCGACCGCCGACGTGTTCGCCTCCGCGGACACAGCACAGATGGACCGGGTCGCCGCGCAGGGACTGCTGGCCGCGGATCCGGTGCACTTCGCCGCCAACACGCTGGTCATCGTGACCGCGCCGGGCAACCCTGCGAACATCACCTCGTTGGCCGACCTGACCAGACCGGGACTGAACGTGGTGATCTGTCAGCGTCCGGTGCCGTGCGGCGCGGCCACCGCACGCGTCGAAGACGCCGGCGGGATCAAGCTGCATCCGGTCAGCGAGGAACCGAGCGTCACCGACGCCCTCAACAAGGTCACCACCGGACAAGCCGACGCCGCGCTGGTCTATGTCACCGATGCGCTCGACGCCGGGAGCAAGGTGGCGACGGTTCGACTCCCCGAGGCCGCCGGTGTGTTGAACACCTATCCCATCGCGGTGCTGAAGAAAGCACCCCAATCCGGGCTGGCGCAGAAATTTCTGGCACTGGTGACCGGCGAGACCGGGCAGCAGATCCTGGGCCGGGCGGGTTTCGTCAAGCCTTGATGCGCACGTCGACCAGTCTGCCGCGCTGGATCTACCTGCCCGCCGGGGTCGGGACGCTGTTCGTGGCACTGCCGCTGGTCGCGATTGCGGTTCAGGTCGACTGGCCGCATTTCTGGTCGCTGATCAGCAGTGACTCGTCGGCGACCGCGCTGTCGCTGAGCCTGAAGACCGCCACCGCGAGCACGGTGCTGTGCGTCCTGCTCGGTGTTCCGATGGCGCTGGTGCTGGCGCGCAGTCGGCTACGGCTGGTGCGCATCCTGCGGCCGTTGATCCTGGTGCCGCTGGTGTTGCCGCCGGTGGTGGGCGGCATCGCGTTGTTGTACGCGTTCGGCCGACTCGGTCTGGTCGGGCAATTTCTAGGGGCGGCGGGAGTCAGCATCGCTTTCAGTACCACCGCGGTGGTGTTGGCGCAGACCTTTGTCTCGCTGCCGTTCCTGGTGATCTCCCTGGAGGGTGCCGCCCGCACCGCCGGGGCCGACTACGAGGTGGTGGCGGCGACCCTGGGCGCCCGGCCCACCACGACCTGGTGGCGAGTCACCCTGCCGCTGCTGCTCCCGGGACTGGTCTCGGGTGCCGTCCTGGCTTTCGCCCGCTCGCTGGGGGAGTTCGGCGCCACGCTCACGTTCGCCGGGTCGCTGCAAGGGGTTACCCGCACGCTGCCGCTGGAGATCTACCTGCAGCGGGTGAGCGACCCGGATGCCGCGGTGGCACTGTCGCTGCTGCTGGTGGCGGTGGCGGCGTTGGTGGTGCTGGGACTCGGCGCGCGCCGCCTGACTGGGTCCGAAGCACGGTAGGCGGCGATGAGCGATCTGCAGTTGCGTGCGGTGCTGGAGGAACGGCACGTAGACGTGGAGTTGGCGGTGTCCGCCGGCGAGGTGCTGGCGGTGCTCGGACCCAACGGCGCCGGGAAGTCGACGGTCCTGCAGATCGTCGCCGGCCTGGTCACGCCCGACGCGGGTGTGGTGCGGCTGGGAGATCGGGTGCTCACCGACACCGCGGCCGGGTTGAACGTGGCCACCCATCGCCGTCGAGTCGGGTTGCTACAGCAAGATCCGTTGCTGTTTCCGCACCTGGACGTCGCCGCCAACGTCGCGTTCGGGCCCCGCAGCGGCCGCACGCTTCGGCTCGGACGAGCGCGGGAAACCCGGGCCGTGGCGCTGCGCTGGCTTGGCGAGGTGGATGCCGAGCAGTTGGCGGACCGCAAACCGCGGCAGTTGTCGGGTGGACAGGCTCAGCGTGTGGCAATCGCCCGGGCGCTGGCGGCCGAGCCGGAGGCATTGTTGCTCGACGAGCCGTTGAGCGGCCTGGACGTGGCGGCCGCCGGCTCGATCCGCGGGGTCTTGCGCGATGTCGTAGCGCGCACCGGCTGTGCGGTCGTGTTGGTCACCCACGACCTGCTGGACGTGTTCACGCTGGCCGATCGGGTGCTGGTGCTCGAGTCGGGCAAGATCGCCGAAATCGGGCCGGCCGCCCAAGTGCTGGCCGCGCCGCGGAGCCGGTTCGGCGCCCGGTTCGCCGGCGTCAACCTGATCAGCGGAACGATCGGGTCCGACGGAGCCCTGCACACCGGGTCCGGACAGGTCTGGCAGGGGACTGCGGGCGAGGACACTGACGTCGGCCCCGGTCAAGCGGCGGTGGCGGTCTTCGCGCCGGCGAGCGTGGCCGTGTTTCCGAACCGGCCGCACGGCAGCCCGCGCAACACCGTCGAAGTGGTCGTCGCCGAGCTGGATACCCGCGGACCCGCGGTCCTGGTACGCGGCGCGGAACAACCCGACGGGGCACCCGGGCTGGCCGCCGGCATCACCGTCGATGCCGCCGCCGATCTGCAGCTCACGACCGGCGACCGGGTCTGGTTCAGCGTCAAGGCCGGCGAAGTGGCGCTGCATCCTGCGCTGCACCGTCATCTGTGAGTCGAAGCGCCCGAACGAACCGCCAAGACACCGGGCGGGCCGTCCTTGCTTCACAGCGTCAACACGGTAGGTTCGTCGCCATGCATCAGGTTGACTCGAACCCGACCCGCCGCAAGGGACTTTGGGCGTCGTTGGCTATCGCCGCGGCGACCGGTGCCAGCGTCGTGACCATTGCATTGCCGGCCACTTCCGCCGCTGACCCGGAACCGGCGCCCCCGACGCCGACTCCGTCGTCCCAGCCTGCAGCTCCGGGAGCGCCGAACTCCCCGGCACCGGCTCCCGGGGCGAGCCCGTCCACGCCGGCCCCGCCGCCGGCCGGCGCCTCGCCGGCACCGGGTGCGTCACCGGCGCCGGGCGCATCACCGGCACCCGGCACGCCGCCCACTCCGAATGCGCAGCCAGGCGACCCCAACGCGGTCCCGCCGGCCGACCCGAACGCCCCGCCACCCGACCCGGCGGCGCCCGAACCCGGACGGGTGACCAACGCCGTCGGTGGATTCAGCTTCGTCATCCCGGGCGGCTGGGTGGAGTCCGATGCGTCCCACCTCGACTACGGTTCGGCGCTGCTGAGCAAGTCGGCCGGTGAAGCTCCGATGCCGGGGCAGGCTCCGCCGATCGCCAACGACACCCGGATCGTGCTGGGCCGGCTGGACCAGAAGCTCTACGCGAGCGCTGAAGCCACCAACCCCAAGGCCGCCGTCCGGCTGGGTTCGGACATGGGTGAGTTCTTCATGCCGTATCCGGGCACTCGGCTGAACCAGGAGTCGGTGCCGCTCAACGCGAACGGGATCTCGGGCAGCGCGTCCTACTACGAAGTCAAGTTCAGCGACGCCAGCAAGCCGGTCGGACAGATCTGGACCGGGGTGGTCGGAACTCCGGCAGGGGCCACCCCCACGGCCGGGCCTCCGCAGCGCTGGTTCGTGGTATGGCTGGGTACGTCGAACAACCCGATCGACAAGAACGCCGCGAAGATCCTGGCCGAGTCCATCCGGCCCTGGACAGCTCCCGCGGCGCCGGCTCCGGAAGGCGCTGTTCCCGGTGCTCCGGCACCTGTTCCGGGTGCCCCGGCACCTGTTCCGGGTGCCGCCGCACCCGCACCCGCTGCCCCCGCACCCGAACCGGGTGCGCCGGCGCCGGCACCCGCTCAGGCTCCCGCCGCAGGAACGCCGGCTGTGACCCAGCCGCGCAGCCAACCGGCTTAGGTCGAATTAGTCACGTAGAACGGGTATACCCGACATCACGGTCCGGCACTTGGGCTGGGCGTGTCAGTGATTGCAAGGAGACCCCTCATGGACGTCGTCGCAGCGACCGAAATTCTCGCTCGCTCAACAACTCTGACCAGCGTGGGCCTTATCGGCTACATCATCATCGGTGCTCTGGCCGGATGGATCGCCGGCAAGATCGTCAAAGGCGCCGGTTCCGGCATTCTGATGAACATCGTCATCGGTGTGGCCGGGGCACTCCTCGGCGGCTTCCTGCTCAGCTTCGCCTTCGACACCGCGTCGGGGGGCTGGTGGTTCACCTTCTTCACCGCGATCCTGGGCTCGGTGATTCTGCTCTGGATCGTCGGAAAGGTACGCAGCACATAGCCGCCTGCGGCGGTAGTCGCGCGGCATGATGACCTGATGGCGTCACAGCCGACCGCCATGACCGCGTGGCAGGTGCGTCGGCCCGGACCGATGGACACCAAGCCACTCGAACGCGTCACCACCGAGATCCCGCGGCCCGGATCGGCAGAACTGCTGGTCGCGGTGCTGGCCTGCGGAGTGTGCCGTACCGACCTGCATGTCAGCGAGGGCGATCTGCCCGTGCACCGTGAGCGGGTGATCCCCGGACACGAGGTCGTCGGCGAGGTCGTCGAGGTGGGATCGGCGGTCGGTAGCGCTGATTTCGCGGTGGGGGACCGGGTCGGCATCGCGTGGCTGCGCCACACCTGCGGGCAGTGCAAGTACTGCCGTCGGGGCGACGAGAACCTGTGCCCGCTGTCGCGCTACACCGGCTGGGACGCCGATGGCGGTTACGCCGAATTCGCCACCGTACCTGCCGCTTTCGCGCATCACCTGCCCAGTGGGTACGCCGACACCGAGTTGGCGCCGTTGTTGTGCGCCGGGATCATCGGATACCGGTCGCTGTTGCGCGCCGACCTGCCGCCCGGCGGACGACTGGGGTTGTACGGGTTCGGGGGCAGCGCCCACATCACCGCACAGGTGGCGCTGGCGCAGGGCGCGGAGGTCCATGTCATGACTCGCGGTGCCGCCGCGCGCGAGCTGGCGCTGGCCCTGGGTGCCGCCTCGGCTCAAGGGGCCGACGAGCCGCCCCCGGTGCCGCTGGACGCGGCGATTCTGTTCGCTCCCGTCGGCGACCTGGTGCTGCCCGCCCTCGAGGCCCTCGACCGCGGCGGCACACTGTCGGTGGCAGGCATCCATCTCAGCGACATCCCGGCGCTGAACTATCAGCGGCATCTCTTCCAAGAGCGGCAGATCCGGTCGGTGACGTCCAACACCCGCGCCGACGCCCGCGCGTTCCTCGATTTCGCGGGCAGGCATCGCATCGAGGTCACCACGCCGGAATATGCCCTCGGACAGGCCGATCGCGCGCTGGCCGACCTCAGCTCCGGGCGGATCGCCGGCGCCGCAGTGCTGCTGGTCTGACTCAGGTCGACAGGTGCCAGACCAGGGCGGCGGCCAGGGCGCCCACCCCGTTCAGTGCCCAGTGCAGCGCGATCGGCGCGATCAAGCTGCCGCTGCGTCGACGCAACCAGCTGAACACGAACCCGGCCGCGCCCGTCGCGATGACCGCCATCGTGACCCCGGCCATCATGCCGAAGACGCCGCCGCCGAACAGGTGGGTGAAGCCGACGTTGTTGCTGGTCAGGCCCAACGACGTGGCGATGTGCCAAAATCCGAACAGCAGTGACCCGGCCAGCGCAACGCCTCGGAAACCCCACGCCCGCTGCAGCGCACCGTGCAGCACGCCTCGGAAGACGAGTTCCTCCGGGATGACGGTTTGCAGCGGGATGATGACCATTGATGCGATCAGCGCGCCCGAGATGGTCGCGTAGTGGTTGTTCAGGAACATCGGACGGGTCATCGGCAGGAGCACCCCGACCCCGATGACGGACACCACCAACGCCACGCCGGCGAGCGCGTAGCCCATGCCGGACTTCCAGTGCTCGCGCCCGAGGCCGAGTTCGGTCCAGTCCAGCCCCCGCCACCGGACCAATAGCACCAGCCCGACGGCGGCTGCCGGCACGGTCGCAATGCTGGCCCACGCAGTGGTGAAGTGCGCGACCAGGTTGGTCAGCACCAGAACGGCGACGACGACGGCGATGTCGACATGAAGACGCAACCGGTCCAGCGGCGCATCGAGCGCAGCGCTGGACACCGTTGGTTGAGCGGATTGGTCGAGCATCATGACGATTCTACCGGCGCAGCGCTGAGCGGCGGGCTAGCTTTGTCGCGCCGCCAGCCTGCGACGCACGTAGGTCTTCAGCTCCGCCGACAGCGCTTCCACTTCGGTCAGTTGTGAAAGTAGTTGCGGCTCAGTCATTTTTGCGCGGAACACCAGCCCGATCGTCACGTCGTGGTCGGGCCGGGATTCGATGGTGACCTCGTCCCCGGCCCGGACGGTTCCAGGTGTGATCACCCGCAGGTAGGCGCCGGGTTTGCCGGCTTTGGTGAAGGTCTTGATCCAGTGGTTGAGGTTCAGGAACGCGGAGAAGGTGCGGCACGGTGTCCGCGGTGCGGAGACTTCGAGCAGCAGGCCGTCGGTGCCGACCCGCCACCGTTCGCCGATCAGCGCGCCGGTGACGTCGATGCCCGACGTGGTCAGGTTTTCCCCGAACATCCCGTCGGTCAGGGTGCGCTCGAGTCGCTGTTCCCACTCGTCGAGGTCCTCGCGGGCGTAGGCGTAGACGGCTTGGTCATCGCCGCCGTGGTACTTGGGATTGCCGATCGTGTCGCCGACCAGGCCGCTGCCCAGTCCGCCGCGCATCGGCCCGGGTGCACGGACCGCAACCGGCTCGGAGGTGGGCACTTTGTCGATGCCGGTCACCTTCGACATCGCGCGTGGATCGGGATTCGTCTTGGGCTGAGCCACGTTGACTGACACCACTTTTGGCACCCGCACAGGGTAACCCGGCCGGGTTGAGGTCGCCGGTCCGCATATGTGGTATCATCGAACATATGTTCGATCAATCGTGTGAGAACCCGCCCCGGTGGCAGGACCATCCGGGGGTTTTCCACGCCTGGATCGATGACATGAGCAGGCAGTGGCATCAGGCACTGAAGACCCCCACCGAGGAGTCCCAGGATTGGGTCGCAGCGGCCCGGGCGGCGGGGCAGATGGAAAACCGGGGTGCTGCTGCGCAGTTGATGGCGATCGGCGAGTTGTTCGCCTACCGGTTGCGTCGCCACGGTGAGACCGAGGACTGGGCGATCGACACGATGGCGGGAGTCGCTGCAGAGGTGGCGGCGGGCCTCAAGATCAGCCAGCGCTGCGCGCAGGACAAACTAACCCTGGCGCGTGACATGCGCGAACGGCTACCCAAGACCGCCGCGGTGTTTTGCGCCGGGGACATCGATGTGGTCGCGTTCGCCCTGATCGCCTCGCGCACCTCGCTGATCCTCGACCCCGAGGCGCTGGCGGCGGTTGATCGCCGCATCGCGGTCAACGTCACCCGGTGGCCGTCGCTGACCCCGTCGCGGCTGGCCAAGAAGGTCGACGCGATCGTTGCCGCGGTCGACCTGGACGCGGTGCGGCGCCGCGCCAAACGCCACCGCGACCGCCATCTGGACATCGAGAAGGAATACGACGGGACCTGCCGCGTGGAAGGTGAGCTGCGCCCCACCGATGCCCGCGCTCTAGACGCCGCGTTGAGCGCGCTGGCGGCCACGGTCTGCGTCGAGGACCCGCGCACCCCCGAACAGCGCCGCGCCGACGCCATCGAGGCCCTCAGCGCCCGCGCCACCCGGATGGCCTGCCTGTGCGGGCGCACCGACTGCAGCGCCGGCACGCGCCCACCAACCTCGCCGGTGATCATCCACGTCATCGCCACTCAGGACAGCCTCAACGGCACCGCCAGCGGGCCCGCCGCGATGATCGACGCCGACGCGCTCATCACCCCCGAACTCCTGGCCGAGTTGGCGACGTCAGCCAAACAGGTGCCGCTGATCCACCCCGGCTACAGCCCACCCGAACCGCACTACCGCCCGTCGAAAGCGTTGGCCGACTTCGTGCGCTGTCGCGACCTGACGTGCCGCTGGCCCGGTTGCGACGTACCCGCCACCCAGTGTGATCTGGATCACACGATCCCGTGGTCGCAAGGCGGGCCCACCCACGCGGCCAACACCAAGTGCTACTGCCGTACCCACCATTTGGTCAAAACCTTCTGGGACTGGAGCGAAAAGCAACTGGCCGACGGCACCCTGATCCTGACCTCCCCTGCCGGCGACACCCACGTCACCACCCCCGGCAGCGCCCTGCTGTTCCCCAGCCTGTGCACCGCAGTCGGCGGCATGCCCACCCCCGAAACCATTGCGCCCCAAGACCATTGCGCCGAACGCGGCGCGATGATGCCCAAACGCCGCCGCACCCGCGCCCAAAACCGCGCTCACCGCGTCACCGCCGAACGACGCGCCAACCGTCGAGCCCGCCAACCCGCTTACAGCGACCGAGCCGGCCCCGCCCCGCCCGACGACGACCCGCCGCCGTTCTGAGCTCAGGTCAAATCACTCGCTCTGCTCGCCCGACGACCAGGTCCAGCCGCTGATCTCCGGGTCGTCCTCGCCGTGCTCTCGCGTGTACAGGCGAGCCCCGATGCGCGCATCGGCCATCCGCTGCCGCAGCACCGCGGCACGGCTACCCAGCCCCTCGACCCGGTCGACGACGTCCATCACCAGATGGAACCGGTCCAGGTCGTTGAGCATCACCATGTCGAACGGGGTGGTGGTGGTCCCGCGCTCCTTGAACCCGCGCACATGCAGATTCCTGTGGCCGGCCCGACGGTAGGTGAGCCGGTGGATCAGCCAGGGATAACCGTGGTAAGCGAAGATGACCGGCTTGTCCTCAGTGAACAACGAGTTGTATTCGCGGTCGGGCAACCCATGCGGGTGCTCGGAGTCCGGTTGCAGGCGCATCAGGTCCACCACGTTGACGACGCGAACGGCGAGATCGGGCAGCTCACGGCGCAGGATGTCGGCCGCGGCCAGCGTCTCCTGCGTGGGTATGTCACCCGCACAGCCCAGCACCACGTCGGGTTCACCGGTGGCGGTGCTGGCCCATTGCCAGATCCCCAGCCCGCGGGTGCAGTGCGCGATCGCCTCGTCCACGTCGAGATAGGACAGGGCCGGTTGCTTACCCGAAACGATCACGTTGATGTAGTTGCGGCTGCGCAGGCAGTGGTCGGCCACCGACAGCAACGTGTTGGCGTCGGGCGGCAGGTACACCCGGGTCAGTTCGGCGCGCTTATTGGCGACCAGGTCGATGAACCCCGGGTCCTGATGGGAGGCGCCGTTGTGGTCCTGGCGCCACACGTGCGAACTCAACAGGTAGTTCAAGGATGCGATCGGCTGGCGCCACGGTAGTTCCAGGGTGGTGGACAGCCATTTCGCGTGCTGGTTGAGCATCGAGTCGACGATGTGCACGAAGGCCTCGTAGCAGTTGAACAGCCCATGCCGCCCGGTCAGCAGGTAGCCCTCGAGCCAGCCCTGGCACAGGTGCTCCGACAGCACCTCCATGACGCTGCCGTCCGGCGCCAGGTTCTCGTCGCCGGACTCGGTTTCGGAGACCCACACCTTGTCCGTCTCGGCGAACACCGCATCGAGCCGGTTGGATGCGGTTTCGTCGGGACCCATCAGCCGGAACCGGTCGGGATTGCGCTTGATGATGTCGCGCAGAAAGGTGCCGAGCACCCGGGTGGCCTCGTGCATCTGCGTCCCGGGCTCCGGCACCTCTACCGCATAGTCGCGGAAGTCCGGCAGGTCCAGATCGTGCAACAGCACTCCGCCGTTGGCGTGCGGGTTGGCACTCATCCGCCGGTCACCCTTCGGCGCCGCCTCCTTGAGGTCGGCCCGCAGCGCTCCGCCCTCGTCGAACAACTCTTCGGGACGGTAACTGCGCAGCCATTTCTCCAGCTGCTCGCGGTGCTCGGGGTTGTCGTGCGTGCCCGACAACGGGACCTGATGCGAGCGCCAGGTGCCTTCGACCTGCTTGCCGTCGACGACGGCGGGCCCGGTCCAGCCTTTCGGGGTGCGCAACAGGATCACCGGCCACACCGGTCGCTCGGTTTGCCTGCCGCTGCGGGCCGCGTCCTGGATGGCCGTGATGTCGTCGAAGGCGTCGTCCAGAGCGGCGGCCATCTGCTGATGCACGTCGGCCGGCTCATCTCCGGCCACCGTGATGGGCCGGTAGCCATAGCCGCGCATCAACGCCTCGAGTTCGGCGTGCGGGATCCGCGACAACACCGTCGGGTTGGCGATCTTGTAGCCGTTGAGGTGCAGGATCGGCAGCACCGCGCCGTCGACAACCGGATTGAGGAACTTGTTGGAATGCCAGCTCGCGGCCAACGGCCCGGTCTCGGCCTCGCCGTCCCCGATCACGCACGCCACCACCAGATCCGGGTTGTCGAACGCCGCCCCGAAGGCGTGCACCAGCGCATAGCCGAGCTCGCCGCCCTCGTGGATCGATCCCGGCGTCTGCGCCGCGACATGGCTGGGGATGCCGCCCGGGAAGGAGAACTGCCGGAACAGTCTGCGCAGACCGTCGGTGTCCTCCTCGACGCCGGTGTAGATCTCGCTGTAGGTGCCCTCCAGGTAGGCGTTGGCAACCAGTCCGGGTCCGCCGTGCCCGGGCCCGGTGATGTAGATGACGTTGGCGTCGCGATTACGGATGATCCGGTTCAGGTGTGCGTAGATGAGGTTGAGCCCCGGCGTGGTGCCCCAGTGTCCCAGCAGCCGGGGTTTGACGTGTTCGGACGCCAGCGGCTCGGTCAGCAGGGGATTGTCGAGCAGGTAGATCTGGCCGACCGACAGGAAGTTGGCGGCACGCCAGTAAGCATCGATGAGGGCCAATTCGTCGTCGGTCAGGGTCGCGGTTTCTGGACTCATGGGGCTCATGTACCCAATTCTCGCGACCCGGATGGACGCCGCGCTACGCGTCCCCCTCTTCGCCCCGGGCGCGCGCTTCGTAGGCCCGGCGCTTCTCGACGTCCACGTCGTCGGTGAAGACGTGGTCGCCGCCGAGTCTCCGGTTCAAGCCTTCGGCGAGCCGGCGCGGCCAGAACTTCTGCGAGACCACCATCGCGCCGGCAACCTTGGTGATGCGCACCCGCGGTTTCGGCTTGGCCACCAAAGCTACTACGGCGTCGGCGATTTCGTTCGGTTCGGCGTTGCGGAAGCCCTTCATCCCGGGTGTGCCGGCAACCAACTCGGTGTTGACGAAGGTCGGCAGCACCGCCGAGAACTGCACCCCGGCCGCGCGGTACTCCAGCCGCGCCGAGTCGGTGAACCCGAGCACCGCGTGCTTGCTGGCGACGTAGGTCGCCAACCCGACGATGTGCAGTTCCCCCGCCAAGGAGGCGATGTTGATGACGTGGCCGCGTCTGCGCGGGACCATGCGCTGCGCGGCAAGTTTGCTGCCCAGGATTACCCCGTAGACGTTGATGTCCAGGATGCGCCGGGTGACGGCGTCGGGCTCGTCGATGACCCGGCCCACCGGCATGATGCCGGCGTTGTTGATCAGCACGTCGATCGGCCCGAGCTGGCGTTCGACCTGGTCCAGGAAATCGGCGAACGACGTGGGGTCGGTGACGTCGAGCTTGCCGTACACCTCCAATCCGAGGTCGGCGCCGGACTCCTTGACCGTGGTCTCGTCGATGTCGCCGATGGCGACCTTGGCGCCCAGCTTGTGCAGTGCCGTGGCGGTGGCCAGGCCGATTCCCCGGGCGCCCCCGGTGATGACTATGACCTTGCCGCGAACGTTTGCGGCCAGCGCTGCATCGCTCGATGCCGTATCTGCCATGCCTACACGGTATGCGGGTGGACAATGGCACCGATGATCCAGGTGCGCGCGGCCGTCCCGCAGGACGCCGCTGCCGTTGCGCACGTGCACGTGCGGGCCTGGCAGGCCGCCTACCGGGGGCTGATCGCCCAAGACTTTCTCGACAGCCTCACCCCGGAAGCGCGGGCCCGCAGATACAACTTCGGTCAAGTCGGCATCGGCGTCCCCGTCACCCTGGTCGCCGTCCAGGACGACACCATCTGCGGATTTGCTACCACCGGCCGGTGCCGAGACGCCGACTTGGCGAATTTCGGTGAGCTGATGGCGATTTACGTCGATCCCTCGCGGCTGGGCGTGGGGATCGGGCGCTTGCTGATCGGCGCCGCGCGGGAGCGACTCCGTGGGCTCGGCGTCGCCGGCGCGGCCCTGTGGGTCCTGCAGGACAACGCCCGCGCCCGGCGGTTCTACGAGCGCGACGGCTGGCGCCCGGACGGCGCGTGCCGCACCGAGACGTACGGCGACCGGCCGGTGGACGAGGTGCGGTACCGTCGCACCCCCGTCTAGACCGCGAACGTCGGAGTCAAGGCCAGCGGGCCGGACCGGGCCCACCTGAGCGGCCGGACGCGTCGCGATAGGTTTCCACCATGCCCGTCGACCCCAGGACCCCCGTGCTGATCGGCTACGGCCAGGTCAACCACCGCGACGACATCGACCCGGACCAGCCCTGCATCGAACCGGTCGACCTGATGGTGTCGGCCACCCGCCAGGCCGCCGGCGCGCGGGTGATCGAGGCGGTCGACACCGTGCGGGTGGTGCAGCTGCTGTCGGCGCACTATCGCAACCCTGGTCAGCTGCTCGGCGAACGCCTCGGTCTGGGCACCTTCACCGCCGCCTACAGCAAAGTCGGCGGCAACACCCCGCAGTCGTTGGTCAACCAGGCGTGCCTGGACATCCAGCACGGGCGGGCCGGGGTGGTGCTGATTTCCGGCGCCGAAACCTGGCGAACCCGCAACGGGCTGAAGAAGTTGGGCCGGCGGCTGACCTGGACCGAGCAGGACGAGTCGGTGCCGCTGCCCGAAGTCGCCGGTGACGACGTGCCGATGGCCGGTGACGCGGAGATCCGGATCAAGCTGGACCGCCCCGCCTACGTGTATCCGCTGTTCGAGCAGGCGCTGCGGATCGCCAACGACGAGTCCGTCGAGGAGCACGCCAGACGGGTCAGCGAACTGTGGGAGCGGTTCAACGCGGTGGCGGTCGACAATCCGTACGCCTGGATCCGCCGTCCGGTCAGCGCCGAGGAGATCCGCCAGCCGGGTCCGCAGAACCGGATGATCAGCTGGCCCTACACCAAGCTGATGAACTCCAACAACATGGTCGACCAGGGCGCCTCGCTGATCCTGACCTCGGTCGAGCAGGCGCAGCGCCTGCAGGTCCCGCAGGAACGCTGGGTTTACCCACAGGCCGGCAGCGACGCCCACGACACCTCCGCGATCGGCGAGCGGGGCGAGTTGCACCGCTCACCGGCGATCCGGATCGGCGGCGCTCGGGCGCTGGAACTGGCCGGATTGGGCATCGACGACGTCGACTACGTCGACCTGTACTCGTGCTTTCCGTCCGCGGTCCAGGTGGCGGCGAACGAGCTGGGCCTGGCCGTGGACGACCCCGCCCGCCCGCTGACGGTCACCGGCGGGCTCACCTTCGCCGGCGGACCGTGGAACAACTACGTGACGCACTCCATCGCGACCATGGCCGAACTGCTGACGGCCAACCCCGGCCGGCGCGGACTGATCACGGCCAACGGCGGCTATCTCACCAAGCACAGCTTCGGCGTGTACAGCACCGAACCACCTCCCGAATTCCGTTGGGAGAACGTGCAATCGGCGGTGGATCGGGAGCCAACCACGGTCGGTCCGGTCGAGTGGGAGGGCGTCGGCACCGTCGAGGCGTGGACGACGCCGTTCGATCGGGACGGGCGACCCGAGAAGGCCTTCCTCACCGTGCGCACCCCCGACGATGCGCGCGCGCTGGCCGTGATCACCGATCCAACCGAAGCCGAGGCGACGGTGCGCGACGACATCGCCGGGGCCAAGGTCGCCGTCGCCGCCGACGGCACCGCAACGTTGCGGTAACCGGCAACGGTCACGGTAGAGACTCAATTGTGCGCGACGGCGGCTGACGTGCCTATTGTCATTGGATAGACGTTGGGGGTGAGGCTCACGTGCACGTGCTGCTTACCGACGCCGCAGGCACCGTCGGGAGGTTGGTCGCACGCCAGTTGATGGCTGCCGGACACACGGTCAGCGGCATCGGCCCCCACCCGCACGATTGCCTTGATCCCGAAGTCGACTTCGTCTGCGCGCCCCTGCAACACCCGGTTCTGACGGAATTGGCCGGCGAGGCCGACGTGGTGATCCACCTCGCGCCGGTCGACCCCAGCGCGCCGGGCGCGGGCGGCCTCACCGGTGTCGCGCACGTGACGCACGCGGCAGCGCAGGCAGGCGCGCGACTGCTGTTCGTGTCCCAGGCCGCGGGGCAGGCCGAGTTGTACCGGCCGGCCGAGACGCTGGTGTCCACCGGTTGGGCGCCCAGTTTGGTCGTGCGGATAGCTCCGCCGCTGGGACGGCAGCTGGATTGGATGGTGTGCCGCACGGTGGCCACGCTGATGCGCAGCAAGGTCTCGGCCCGGCCCATGCGGGTGCTGCATCTGGACGATCTGGTCCAATTTCTGGTGGTCGCGGTGGGCACCGAACGCACCGGTGTGGTCGAGCTGGCCACCCCGGACACCACCAACGTGATCACCGCGTGGCGGGTGATCCGATCCGTCGAACCACGGTTGCGGCTACATGGCGTGCGGAATTGGGAAAATCTGATTCCGGAACTGGATCTTACTGCCGCACAAGAGGATTGGGTGTTCGACTACGGATGGCAGGCGATCGAGGCGGTGGTCGACACCGGCCGCGGGCTGGTCGGCCGCAAGCTCGGTCCCGCCGGCGCGAGCTACGGGTCCGGTCAGCTGCCGTTGCCGGTGGAGACGCAGCCGCGGCTGCGCCCCGTCGACGGCGGCCCGTTGCGCAACGTGGCTCCCGACGGGCTGGAAGGGGAGTTCGACGACCGCATCGACCCGCGGTTCCCGGTCTTCAGCGCGGCCGGCTTGACCGAGGCTCTGCCGGGCCCGCTGACTCCGGTCACCTTGGACGTGGTGTTGAGTGGGTTGCGCGCGGCGGGCCGGGCGATGGGCCGCGTGCTGGCGTTGGGCGACGTGGTGGCCGAGGAGTGGGCGAGCAGGGCGATCGCGGTGTTCGGCCACCGGCCCTACGTCGGGGTGTCGGCCAATATCGTCGCCGCCGGCCAGCTTCCCGGTTGGGACGAGCGAGCCATCACCCAGCGCACGTTGGGCGACCAGTCGCAGCTCACCGACCTGCTGCCGATGGGACGGCCGCGCAGCTCCGCCGGCCTTGGATCGGTCGCCAAAGTGGTGGTGACAGCGCGCTCGGTGGCACTGCTGCGCCATCTTCGGACCGACACCCAGGCATACGTCGCCGCCGCGGTCGACGAGCATCTGGAACCGGCGGATCTGACCGCGCTGAGCGAGGCCGCCCTTCAGGTTCGGCTGCGGCTGCTGCGTGACCGGATCCAGCAGGGCTGGATCCTCACCGGACTGTGGGTCATCGACACCGGCGTGACCGCGGCAACCCTGGAGCACACCCGCGCCGCGTCGAGCGTGTCCGGCGTCGGGGTGATCATGGAGAGCGGCCGCGTCGCTGAGGAGACCGCCGAGCTGTCCGCGCTGTTGCGTGCCGATCCGACGTTGTGCGCGCTGGCCCGCGAGGGAAACGTCGGCAGCGTCCGCGCACTGTCACCGACCGCCGCGGCCGCTCTGGATGCCGCCGTTGCGAAGCTGAGACACCGCGGGCGTGGGGAAGCCGAGCTGGCCAGCCCGACCTTCGGCGACGAGCCGGGCATGCTGCTCGAGGTGGCGGCCCGGTCCGCCGAGGGTCCCGCAGCCCCGGCGGTCCCGCCGGCATCCTTGTCGCAGCGCTTGGCCGACAGCGCCCGCAGTTCGCGCGAGCTGGCCCACGACACCACCATCCGCTTCACCCACGAATTCCGAATGACGTTGCGCGAACTTGGATCTCGCCGGGTCGCCGCGGACCTGATCGACAGCGTCGACGACGCGTACTACCTGCTCTGCGACGAGCTCGTCACGATGCCCGCCGACGCGCGGCTGCGGGTCAAGCGCCGCCGCGCCGAGCGGGAACGCCTGCAGGCCAAACCCCCGCCCGACGTCATCGAGCACACCTGGGATCCGACGGACGCTAGCTGAGAAAATCCTTGAGCGTCAACGCATTACGAACAGCGTGCCCGCCCAGGTCGTTGTTGAAGTACACCCACACGTCGCGTCCCTCGTCGGCCCAGTTCGCGATCCGCTCGGCCCAGCGGCGCAGTTCGTCGTCGGTATAGGAACCGGTGTACAGCGAGGCTGGTTCGGGGCCGTGCAGGCGCACGTACACCTGATCGGTGGTGGCGCGGGGGACACACGCCAGGTTCGCGCCGCTCATCACCACGTAGATGGCACGGTATTTCTCCAGCAGCGCATAGACATCCGGGACGTTCCACGACGGGTGACGCAACTCCAGCGCCGTCCGGATGGACGACGGCATCAAGCGCAGAAACGTCTCCAGACGGGCGTCGTCCCGTTGCAACTCCGGATGCGGCTGCACCAGCAGCACACCGGCCCGTTTCCCCAGCGCCTGCCAGCAGCGTTCGAACCGTTCAATCCAGGGTTCCGGACTGGCCAGCCGACGGTAGTGGGTCAGACCGCGATGCGCTTTCACCGTCATGGTGAACCCGTCCGGCAGCCGTTCGGCCCAGCCGGCGAAGGTCGAATCTTTCGGCCAGCGGTAGAAACTGGCGTTCAGCTCCACGGTGTCGAAGACTTCCGTGTAGCGCTGCAGACGTTGCGAGACAGGCAGACCCGGCCGGTACAACACCCCGGCCCAGTGGTCGTAGGACCACCCGGAAGTCCCGATCCGAATGGTCATGGCCGCAGCGGGCGCGTCTGGCGCGTGCGCAGCCCGGGTCCGCTGGTCAGCATGCACAACACCACCGCGGCGTACCCGTACCGCCGCGGCGCAAACCGGCGCGGTCACTCAGGCGGCAGACTGCGGGCGTAATTCACGCCGCGGGCCACCCAACCTTGCAATTGCCGTTTGGTTTTCACGCCCCCGGAGGCCACCCGTAACCATCCGCGCATCTCCCTGCCGCCCATCACCATCGGGCTGACGTGGTCGCGTGTCAGCAGCTTGTCGATGTCCTGCGGAGACACCCGCACCATCAAACCGCCCTGTCCGCTGACGCAGACGGCCATCTTGCCGCCGACCAGGAAAGCCAGACCGCCGAACATCTGCTTCTCGTCGTAGCTCTCGAGCTGCGCCAGCAGTTCGCGGATCCGCTCGGCCAGCTCGGTGTCGTAGGCCACCGTCTCAGTCCAGATCCACCCGGATGGTCAGCAGATCGGTGCCCATGGTGCGGACTCCCACGTTGTTGAACCGCGGCAGACTCCGCATCCGCTGCCATGGGTCGTCGTCGGGCAGCAGGTGCGCGGTCCCGGTGCGCCATTGCCCGCCGATGCGCAGCCGTACTTTCGGATTCGCCTTGATGTTGTAGACGTAATCCGAGTGGTGGCCGTGTTCGGAGACCATCCAGAACTGGTTGTCGACGACCTTGCCGCCGACCGCGGTGCGCCGTGGTTGGCCGGATTTTCGTCCGGTGGTTTCCAGCATGATCCCGGGCCCGCGCCGGCCGATCGGGTTGACCACGACTCGCTGGATGCGGTGCACGAACCGCCGTTTGCGGCTCATGCCGGTGTGCGGGCCGGGACCCCGACCATGCGCAGGACCCATTCCCGCGGCACGCCGAACGTGAACGTCCGCCGCGGGACCGTGCTCAACACCGCTTCGGGCAGCGCGGTCTTGTAGTTCAGCGAAAGCCGGCCGGAAAACTGTGGGTCGACCTCGCCGACGTCCGTGGTAAGCATCAGTCCGGCTGCCGAAAACTCGCCTCGCACAGGGCCTTCGGCGGGGGAGTCCCAGCGCAGGTCGACGGCGCGCCCGGCGAGTTTGGGCACGGTCGACAGCGTCCCCACCACCCGCTGCGACGTGATGGCCAGAGCGCCAACGTAACTGCGGACGTTGCCGTTGGACACCTTGCCGGGCACCGACCCGGTGAATCGGAAGGTGACGGGAACAGACTCGGCCAGATGGATGAGGTTCTCCGTCTCGACTGCTGCCCGCAGGTCTGCGGGCAGCTTGCCGATTCCGAGCAACTTGCGTAGGAAAGCAGCCATTGCTGCACCCTAGCGTCCCTAGGCGGCCACCGTAGCGGTCTGCGCCGGTTCCAGTGCTTGCGCGACGATCTCGGCCACGTCCGTCATCGGCAGCACGGTCAGGGCCTCGAGCACTTCGGCGGGCACGTCGTCCAGGTCCGGCTCGTTGCGTGACGGGATGAAAACCGTTGACAGACCGGCACGTTGGGCCGCCAGCAGCTTCTGTTTGACACCGCCGATCGGCAACACCCGACCGTTCAGCGTGACCTCGCCGGTCATGCCGACATCGGAGCGCACCTGACGTCCGGTGGCCATCGACACCAGCGCGGTCACCATCGTCACCCCGGCCGAGGGCCCGTCCTTGGGCACCGCGCCGGCTGGCACGTGCACGTGGATGCGCCGGTCCAGCACCGCCGGGTCGACGCCCAATTCGGCGGCATGCGAACGCACGTAGGACAACGCGATGTGTGCCGACTCCTTCATCACCTCACCCAGCTGACCGGTCAGTTGCAGGCCCGCGTCACCGTCGACCGCGCCGGCCTCGATGTAGAGCACGTCGCCGCCGAGGCCGGTGACGGCCAGGCCGGTGGCCACGCCGGGCACCGCCGTGCGCTCCGCCGACTCCGGAGTGAAGCGTGGACGGCCAAGGTAGCCAACCAGATCCGGCTCGTCGACGGTGATCGGTTCGTCGGTCCCGGCCAGCCTGGTGGTCACCTTGCGCAGCGCCTTGGCCAGCAGCCGTTCGAACTGCCGCACGCCCGGTTCGCGGGTGTAGTCGGCGGCGATCTTGCGCAGCGCGGCATCGGTGACCGTCACCTCGTCCTCGGTCAGCGCGGCCCGGTCCCGCTGCCGGGGCAGCAGGTAGTCGCGGGCGATGGCGACCTTGTCGTCCTCGGTGTAGCCGTCGATCTGCACCAACTCCATGCGGTCCAGCAGCGCCGACGGGATGTTCTCGATCACGTTGGCGGTGGCCAGGAACACCACGTCGGACAGGTCCAGATCCAGGTCCAGGTAGTGGTCGCGGAACGTGTGGTTCTGCGCCGGGTCGAGCACCTCGAGCAGCGCCGCGCTCGGGTCGCCCCGGTAGTCGGACCCGACTTTGTCGATCTCGTCCAGCAGCACAACGGGATTCATCGATCCGGCCTCGCCGATGGCCCGCACGATCCGGCCCGGCAACGCGCCCACGTAGGTACGCCGGTGCCCGCGGATCTCGGCCTCGTCGCGCACGCCGCCGAGGGCGACGCGGACGAAGTTGCGGCCCAGCGCCCGGGCCACGCTCTCGCCCAGCGACGTCTTGCCGACGCCCGGGGGACCGGCCAGCACCATCACCGCCCCGGAACCGCGGCCGCCCACGACCTGCAAACCGCGTTGCGCGCGCCGGGCACGCACCGCCAGGTACTCGACGATGCGGTCTTTGACGTCGTCCAGCCCGTGGTGGTCGGCGTCCAGGATCTCCCGCGCCGCCGTCAGGTCGGTCGAGTCCTCGGTGCGGACGTTCCACGGCAGGTCCAGCACGGTGTCCAGCCAGGTTCGGATCCAGCCGGTCTCCGGGCTCTGGTCGCTGGCCCGCTCCAGCTTGCCGACCTCGCGCAGCGCGGCCTCGCGGACCTGCTCGGGCAGGTCGGCGGCCTCGACGCGGGCCCGGTAGTCATCGGATCCGTCGGGTTCGCCTTCGCCCAACTCCTTGCGGATGGCGGCCAGCTGTTGGCGCAGCAGGAACTCCTTCTGCGTCTTCTCCATCCCGTCGCGCACGTCCTCGGCGATCTTGTCGTTGACCTCGACCTCGGCCAGATGTTCGCTGGTCCAGTCGATCAGCACACGCAGCCGTTCGGCGACGTCGACGGTCTCCAACAGCTGGCGTTTCTGGACGTCGGACAGGTAGGACGCGTACCCCGAGGTGTCGGCCAGCGCGGACGGGTCGGTGAGGCTGTTGACATAGTCGACGATCTGCCAGGCCTCGCGGCGCTGCAGCATCGCCAGCAGCAGCTTCTTGTATTCCGCTGCCAGCGCCTTGATCTCGTCGGTCACCTCGACGTCGGGCACCTCGGTCACCTCGACCCACAACGCCGCGCCAGGTCCGTTGGCGCCGGCACCGATGTGCGCGCGGCGCTCGCCCCGCACGACGGCGGCGGTACCGCCCCCGGCGATCCGGCCGACCTGCAGGATCTTGGCCACCACGCCGTGGGTCGGATAGCGGTCGTCCAACCGCGGCGCGATCAAGAGCTCACGTGAGTCGCCGGCCTGGGCGGCGTCGACGGCGGTGCGGGCGGTGTCGTCGAGAGCGATCGGCACCACCATGCCGGGCAACACGATCGTGTCGGTCACGAACAGCACCGGCACGGACTTGGCTTCAGCCATCTGTTCCTCCAAGAGTTAAGTCTGTTCGACTCAACCTCGGTCACGGACGGTTTGTTCCGTGCTGTGCGCCACACCCTGGCGAGCAGACGCAAAAGCCCCTTATTTCGGCACGAAATGGGGGCTTTTGCGTCTGCTCGCGCTAACGACGCAACTGGGTGACGTGCTTGGGGGAGAGCTCTTCCAGGCAGGTCACGCCCAGCAGGCCCATGGTCCGCAGCACACCGGTCTGCAGGATGTCGATGGCGCGACGCACTCCCGCCTCACCGCCGGCCATAAGTCCGTACAGGTAGGCCCGCCCGACCAGCGTGCATCGCGCCCCGAGTGCGACCGACGCGACGATGTCCGCGCCGGACATGATGCCGGTGTCCAGCAGGATCTCGGTGTCGTTGCCGAGCTCACGCGCCACCGTCGGCAACAAATGGAACGGCACCGGGGCCCGGTCCAGTTGGCGGCCACCGTGATTGGACAACACGATCCCGTCGACGCCACGGTCGACCACGGCACGCGCGTCCTCCAGGGTCTGGATTCCTTTCACGACGAGCTTGCCCGGCCACTGGGACTTGATCCAGGCCAGGTCGTCGAAGGTGACGCTGGGGTCGAACATGGCGTTCAGATAGTCGCCGACGGTGCCCGACCAGCGATCCAGCGAGGCGAACGAAAGCGGTTCGGTGGTCAGCAGGTCGAACCACCAGTGCGGGTGCGGCACGGCGTCGAGCACGGTGCGCAGGGTCAGCGCGGGCGGGATGGCCATACCGTTGCGGACATCGCGCAGCCGTGCGCCGGCGACCGGGACGTCGACGGTGACCAGCATGGTGTCGAAGCCGGCGGCCGCGGCGCGCCGCACCAACTCCATCGAACGGTCCCGGTCTTTCCACATGTACAGCTGAAACCATTTGCGGCCCTGCGGAACCGCTGCGACGACATCCTCGATCGAACTGGTCGCCAGGGTGGACAAGGAGAACGGGATTCCGGCCGCGGCCGCCGCCCGCGCCCCGGCGATCTCGCCTTCGGTGTGCATCAGGCGGGTGAACCCGGTGGGTGCGATCCCGAACGGCAACACCACCGGTTGGCCCAGCACGTTCCAGCCCGCCGTCACGTTGCTCACGTCGCGCAGGATCGTCGGGTGAAACTCGATGTCGCGGAACGCCTGTCGGGCTCGCTCGATGGAGAGCTCGTCCTCGGCTGCGCCGTCGGTGTAGTCGAACGCCGCCCTGGGCGTACGTCGCTTGGCGATGCGCCGTAGGTCCTCGATGGTCAGTGCGGCGTCCAGGCGCCGCCGGGTGCGGTCGAGTTGCGGACGTTTGAACTGCAGCAGCGGTGCCAGGTCCCGGATCTTGGGGACTTGCCGCTTGACCGCCATCAGCTCATTCAACCAGGGTGAACGCATGGCTTTCGACCTGCAGCGGTTCGTGGACGCGCAGGACCGTGTCTACGACAACGTGCTCGACGAGCTGCGCAGCGGCCGGAAACGCAGCCACTGGATGTGGTTCGTCTTTCCGCAACTGCGTGGTTTGGGCAGCAGCCGGATGGCCGAGCACTTCGGCATCGTCTCACTGGCGGAGGCTCGCGCGTACCTGGCGCACGAGCTGCTCGGCTCGCGACTGCGCGAATGCGTCCGGCTGGTCAATCAGGTGCAGGACCGATCGGCCGCACAGATTTTCGGCTCGCCCGACGACCTCAAGCTGAGATCCTCGATGACGCTGTTCGCTCACGCCACCGCCGACAACCACGACTTCGTCGCGCTGCTGGACAAGTACTACGGCGGCGAAGAGGATCCCCGAACGGTGTCTGGGTTGCGCGATTAGACCGGCTGCAGAATCCGCCAGCCGTGCGGTTCGACGACCACCGAGTCCACGACCTCTTCAGGCGGTGCCGCAGACCCGGCGATCACCTTGGCCCGCGGCGCGCCCAGCTCCGGCAGAAAAAGCCGCACCGGCTCTTCGTCGATATTGAGTGCGACCAACAGCGACTCGTCGCCGTGCTGGCTCCGAAAGACGTAGTGCTTGTTCTGCAGCTGCACCGCGCTGGTCCGGGCCGCGTGCAGCCACGGGTGACGGCGACGTAGTCCGACGAGATATCGGTGCAACTCCCACACGCGAATGCCGCGCTCGTCGAGTTGAATTGGGGGAGTGCCGAACTCGGGCCGCACGGCGTCGTCGCCCCCGTAGCGCTCCTCCTTGACGGCAAGGTATCCGAACTCGTCGCCGGCGTAGATGCTGGGCACACCACCGACCGTCAACAAGACCACCAGCGCGTGCGCCAGGTGTTCGGGACGCTCGATCCGGCTGGCGATCCGGGTGACGTCGTGGTTGCCGACGAAGGTCAACGGCACGAACGTTTTCAGCCACGCGCTGTGCCGCTGCAGCGCCCAGTCCAGCTCGAAGAAGTTGCCGTCGTTGATGCTGCTCCAGATCGCCTTCCACAGCTCGTACTGGGTGGCCGAGTCGAATCCCGCCCCCTCGACCACCGCCGCATAGTCACCGTGGATGAGCTCGCCGACGAACCACGCGTCGGGATGGCGCTGCCGCACCCGGGGCAGCACATCAGCCCAAAATCGTTGCGGCACCGCGTAAGCCGCATCCAGGCGCCAGCCGTCGGCACCACGGTCGAGCCAGTGCGACATGACCTCGACCACGTAGTCGGCGACCTCTGGATTGTCGTGGTCCAGTGCCGCGAGTTCGGAGTGGCCCTCGAACGTGCCGCCGCTGCGCCACCACTCCGGCCCGGCGAAATCCGCACCGACGTGGTTGAACACCCCGTCGAGCAGGATGCGCAGGCCGCGGCGGCGCGCCTCGCCGACCAGGTAGTCGAAGTCGGAGTCGTCGCCGAGCCGGGGATCGACGCGATAGTGGTCGGTGGTGTCGTAACCGTGTGTGCGCGAGGCGAATATCGGGCCCAGCGCGACCCCGGACGCACCCAGTTCGATGGCATGGTCGAACCAGTCGACCAGCCGCCGGAGCCGGTGTTCGCCCGGGTCCGGCGGCTGGTCGGCGGGATAGGCGCCGACGAAACCCAGCGGGTAGACCTGCCACCAGATCGCGTGCTCGGTCCACGGCGCCATGGCTACGACACTACGGTCGTCCGAGGATCAGCCGACTGCGGCCAGGGTGGACGCGGTGGCGATCGCCTGCGCCACGCCGGCCACGATCGCGGCGACCTTCAGCGCCTCCAGGATCTCCTCCCGGCTGACACCCACCTCGCGCAGCGTGTGCTCGTGGGCGACTACGCAGTGCGAGCACCCGTTGATCGAGGACACCGCGAACGACCACAGCTCGAAGTTCGCCTTGGCCACCCCCGGATTGCCGATGATGTTCATCCGCAGTCCGGGGCGCAGGTCGTCGTATTGGCCGTCGAGGAATCCGCGACCACGGTAGAACACGTTGTTCATGCCCATGATCGATGCGGCGCCCAGGGCGGCCTGGTACGCCTCGGCGGACAGGTGGTCGGCGGCCTCAGCCCCAATGTCGGCCAGCACCTGGGCGTTTCGGGTAGCGGCGGCGCTGGCCAGCAGCGTGCCCCAGAGTCGCTCGTCGTCCAGCACCGTGCTGCGCGCGATCGAGCCCAGGTTCAGCTTGAGATCCTTGGCGTAGTCCGGCAGCGCCGCTTTGAGGTTGTCGATGCTCATGCCGACGCCTTCAACAGTTCGCCCGCATCCAGCGTGGGGTCACCCTTGCGCCAGTTGCATGCGCACAGTTCGTCGGACTGCAGCGCGTCCAGTACCCGCAGCACCTCGTCGACGTTGCGGCCGACCGAGCCGGCGGTGACCGAGACGAACTGGATCTCGTTGTTGGGGTCGACGATGAAGGTCACCCGGTCCGCGACACCGTCGGCGTTGAGCGCACCGGTCGCGGCAACGAGCTCCCGCTTGATGTCGGAAAGCATCGGGAAGGGCAGCTTCTTGAGGTCTTCGTGCTGCGCGCGCCACTGGAAGTGCACGAACTCGCTGTCGATCGAGACACCCAGAACCTGGGTGTCGCGGTCGGCGAACTCGTCGTTCAACTTGCCGAACGCCGCGATCTCCGTCGGGCACACGAACGTGAAGTCCTTGGGCCAGAAGAACACCACGCGCCACTTGCCCGGGTGGTCGTCGCTGGACACGGTGGTGAAGTAGTCGCCGGGCTGCTGCGCGTCGACCTTGGACAGGTCGCCGCCGATCAAGGCGGTCAACTGGTAAGCGGGGAACTGATCGCCGATGGTCAACAGGGACATTGGCATCTCCTTATCTGGATCTATTCAAGATTAGTGGGTATGACCCCATAGTGCCCGGTCGCCGTCATAAAGTAAAGGTGATTTGTGGCACTATACTGTTCGGTATGACCGATAAAAGTTTTCATCCCACCCTGGCCGGCCTACGTGCCTTCGTCGCGGTCGGTCAGAAGCAGCATTTCAAAAGCGCCGCAACCTCTTTGGGCGTGAGTCAGTCGACGTTGTCACAGGCGCTGGCGACACTGGAAGCCGGTCTGGGCACCCATCTCGTCGAGCGGTCGACGCGCCGGGTCCGGATGACGGGCGAGGGGCTGCAGCTGCTGCCGTTCGCGCAGGCGGTCACCGACGCAGCGGACGCCTTCGTCAGCGCGGCGGCGGGCACCACCGATCCACTGCAAGGCATCATCCGGTTGGGACTGATCCCCACCGTGGCGCCGTACGTGCTGCCGACGGTTCTGGCCGGGCTGGCCGCGCGACTGCCCGCGTTGACGATTCAGGTCATCGAAGATCGGACCGAGCGCCTGCTGACCGCGCTGCGCGACGGCGCGCTGGACACCGCGCTGATCGCTCTACCCGCCCAGACCGGCGGAATCGCCGACATTCCCATCTACGAAGAGGACTTCGTGCTCGCGCTGCCGCCCGGCCATCCGTTGTCGGGCAAGCGCCGGGTCGGCGCCACCGCGCTGACCGAGCTGCCGCTGCTGCTCCTGGACGAGGGTCACTGCCTGCGCGATCAGACATTGGACGTGTGCCGGGACGCGGGTGTCCGCGCCGAACTGGCCGACACCCGGGCGGCTTCCCTGGCGACCGCCGTGCAGTGCGTGGCCGGCGGGCTGGGGGTCACCCTGATACCTCAGACAGCGGTCGCCGTCGAGACCGCGCGCAGCCGCGTCGGTCTGGCGCAGTTCGCGACACCGCGCCCAAAACGCAAGATAGGCTTGGTGTTTCGCGCTGCCTCCGGGCGCGACGAGCCCTACCGGCGGCTGGCGGCGATCATCGGCGAACTCGTCGCCGGCACCCAGCCGGTCAGCCTGCTGGATACCACCGCGGTCTAGGTTCAGCTGATGGAGAAGGTAATGGCCGTGCTGCGGCGCACCGAATACGACGACGACTGGTGCGCCCGGCAGCGCGGCCCGGTGGCCGACGAACTGTTGGCGCTCGGCGTCCCCGGGTTGTCGGTCAATGTCCGCGACAGCCCGGTGCGTGACTCCCTGATGACGCTGACGACCCTGGATCCGCCGGTCGTCGCGGTGGTGAGCCTGTGGACCCAGCAGTGCTACGGCGAACAGATTGTGGCGGCGCTGCGTTTGCTGACCGCCGAATGCGACGAACTGGCCGCATATCTGGTCACCGAGTCGGTGCCGTTGGCGCCGCCGGCAGCCGAACCCGGGTCGCGCACGACGGGCCTGGCCAACATCGCACTGCTGCGCCGGCCGGCCGACCTCGACCAGGACACCTGGTTGGGCCGGTGGCAGCTCGACCACACGCCGGTCGCCGTGGAAACGCAGTCGACGTTCGGCTACACCCAGAACTGGGTCGTGCGAGCCCTCACCCCCGGCGCTCCGGAAATCGCAGCCATCGTGGAGGAGTTGTTCCCGTTGGAAGCGGTGTCGGATCTGCGGGCGTTCTTCGGTGCCGCCGACGACGCCGACCTGCAGCACCGGGTGGGCCGAATGGTTGCCAGCACCAGCGCATTCGGTGCCAACCAGAACATCGACACCGTGCCCACCAGCCGCTACCTGATCAAGGCGGCGTGGACGGAGGTATCCGTTAGGCTGCAGCGGTGACGCTGCTCATCGACGACGAAAACCGCGTACGCACCCTCACCCTCAACCGGCCAGAAGCGCTGAACGCGTTCAACGAAGCGCTCTACGACGCCACCGCCCAAGCCTTGCTGGACGCCGCCGAAGATCCGGAGGTCGCCGTGGTGCTGCTGACCGGCGCGGGCCGCGGTTTCAGCGCCGGCACCGATCTGGCCGAGATGCAGGCCCGCATCACCGACCCGGACTTCCAGGAGGGAAAGTACGGTTTCCGCGGCCTGATCGAGGCTCTCGCGGCGTTCCCCAAGCCGCTGATCTGCGCCGTGAACGGCGTCGGGCTGGGCATCGGCACCACCATTCTCGGCTATGCCGACCTGGCGTTCATGTCGTCGACGGCGCGGCTCAAATGCCCGTTCACCAGCTTGGGAGTGGCGCCGGAAGCCGCGTCGTCCTATCTGCTGCCGCAACTGGTAGGCCGACAGAACGCGGCTTGGCTGCTGCTGTCCTCGGAATGGGTCGAGGCTGCGGAAGCATTGCGAATGGGACTGGTGTGGCGCGTCTGCGAACCCGAGGAACTACTTCCCGAGGCGCGCCGGCACGCCGAAGTGCTTGCCGCACGGCCTATCTCGAGCCTGAAGGCGGTCAAGCACACGATGATGGAGCCGCTTCGCGCCGAAATCGCGGCGGCGACGGCCCGGGAGAATGCTCACTTCGCCGAATTGATGGGGTCACACGCCAACGCCGCGGCCCTGGCGGATTTCAGCGACCGCAAGCGGAACTAGCTGGCGACCTGGGCGGAATCGAGCTTGGTGGCCGCGGCGATGATGGCACGCAGTGTCCGTCGGCAGCGCCCACAGTCGGCGCCCGCCCCGCATGCGGCAGCGATTTCCTTGGAGGTCGACGCACCCCGCGCGACCGCATCACAGACGGTCTGGTTGGTGGCTCCGACGCACAGGCAGACGTACATCAGTAAACACCCTCCCAGTGGTCTAACGAGGTCGCCTGAACCTGCCGCATGTTAGTGGAGTCTAACCTTAGTTGCTTAGTAGAGTCTAACCTAAGTCGACAGACACGCTGCCGCTATTCGCGTCGATCGGACGCGCCGACGGCACGACGAAGGCTGTCCTGACTTGCGATTACTGCACTAGATTCAGTGTCGGCACGCAAAGTGCTGCTACACCCCGTATGGCGCGCTCCAGCCCAGCCCGCCGCGCGGTTCGACATGACAGCCTTCAGCCCGTAGGAGCGATCATGCAAGGTGATCCAGAAGTTCTTCGATTGCTCAACGAACAGTTGACCAGCGAACTCACCGCCATCAACCAGTACTTCCTGCACTCGAAGATGCAGGAGAACTGGGGGTTTACCGAGCTCGCCGAGCACACCCGGGCCGAATCGTTCGACGAGATGCGCCATGCCGAGTCGATCACCGATCGCATCCTGTTGCTGGACGGTCTGCCTAACTACCAGCGCATCTTCTCCCTGCGGATCGGCCAGACGCTGCGCGAGCAGTTCGAGGCCGACCTGGCCATCGAGTACGAAGTGCTGAACCGGCTCCGGCCGGGCATCATCATGTGCCGGGAGAAGCAGGACAGCACCAGCGCCACCCTGCTCGAGGGAATCGTGGCCGACGAGGAAAAGCACGTCGACTACCTGGAGACCCAGCTCGAGCTGATGGACAAACTGGGTGAGGAACTGTACTCCGCCCAGTGCGTCTCGCGCCCGCCCAGCTGACGCGCCCCGGGCGTCGAGGCGGACTTGGATGACCAGGCTGCAAACCTCCCCGCCCGACGGCACGCTGATCACCTCGCAGCGACGCAACTTCATCTTCCTGGCGATCGTGCTCGGGATGCTGCTGGCCGCGCTGGACCAGACCATCGTCGCCACCGCACTGCCGACCATCGTCGCCGACCTGGGCGACGCGGGCCATCAATCCTGGGTCGTCACCAGCTATCTGCTGGCTTCGACCATCGTCACCGCGCTGGTCGGCAAGCTCGGTGACTCGTTCGGGCGTAAACGGGTTTTCGTGATCGCCGTCCTGTTCTTCGTCGCGGGATCGGTGTTGTGCGGACTGGCGCAGTCGATGACCATGCTGGTGGCCTCCAGGGCCCTGCAGGGACTCGGTGGCGGTGCGATCACCGTCACCGCGAGTGCCCTGATCGGTGAGGTGGTCCCGTTGAAAGACCGCGGCCGATATCAGGGCATGCTGGGCGCGGTATTCGGTGTCACGACCGTGGTGGGTCCGCTACTCGGCGGCTACTTCACCGACTACCTGACCTGGCGGTGGGCGTTCTGGATCAACATCCCGGTATCGGCGGTGGTGATCTGTGTGGCGGCCGCGGCGATTCCGTCGCGGACCACGACCACCAAACCCGTCGTCGACTATGCCGGCATCCTGTTCATCGGCGTGAGCGCCGCCGCCCTGACTTTGGCGACCAGTTGGGGTGGCAGCGTCTACCCGTGGGGTTCGCCGACGATCGTCGGGCTGTTCGTCGGTGCGGCAGTGACGCTCGCCCTGTTCGTGCGGGCGGAAAGCCGCGCAGCACAACCGATCCTGCCTATCCGGCTGTTCGGAAGCCCGGTGTTCACGGTGTGCTGTGTGCTGTCGTTCGTGGTCGGCTTCGCGATGTTGGGCGCGATGACGTTTTTGCCGACCTTCATGCAATACGTGAACGGCGTCTCGGCAACCACTTCCGGTCTGCGGACGCTGCCGATGGTGGTGGGCATGCTGATCACGTCCACTGGCAGCGGAACCCTGGTGGGCCGGACCGGACGCTACAAGATCTTCCCGGTGCTCGGCACGGCGCTGATGACGGTCGCCTTCGTGTTGATGTCGCGGATGGATGGGTCGACGTCGGCTCTCGTGCAATCGGTCTACCTGCTCATCCTCGGTTCGGGCATCGGGCTGTCCATGCAGGTGCTGGTGCTCGTCGTACAGAACACCTCCGATTTCGAGGACCTCGGCGTCGCCACCTCCGGCGTCAGCTTCTTCCGCACCATCGGAAGTTCCTTCGGCGCAGCCATTTTCGGGTCGCTGTTCGTCAATTTCCTGGAGGGGCGGCTGGCCTCGGCGCTGGCCGCCACCGGTGTGTCCGCTGACGCGGTCAGCTCTCCGGCTGCGTTGCACCGACAACCCGCCGCGGTGGCCGCGCCGATCGTGCACGCCTATTCCGAGTCGCTGTCGCAGGTGTTCCTGTGCGCGGCGCCGGTCGCCGCGGTCGGCTTCGTGCTGGCGCTGTTCCTGCGCGAGGTCCCGTTGCGCGACATCCACAACAGCGCCGTCGACCTCGGCGACGGGTTCGGCATGCCGACCACCGAGACGCCGGAACAGTTGCTGGAGAATGCGATTGCCCGGCTGTTGCGCGGCGAGACCGGCATGCGCCTGCGCAGCATCGCAATGCGACCGGACTGCCGCCTCGACGTGGCCGGGCTGTGGGCCGTGCTACGCGTCAACCGCTACGGGCAGTTCTTCGGCACAGCCCGCCTCAGCGACATCGGCGACAACCTACAGATCCCGTTCGAGGTCCTGGAACCCACGTTCACCCGGCTGGTGGCGGCCGGCTACCTGCTACGCGAGGGGGACCGGTTGTGGCTCACGCCGGCCGGCTCACAACAAGTCGACTACGTGTATGCACTGCTGTTGTCCTGGATCATCGACAAACTGTCCCGGTCAGCCGGATTCGCCGGCCGGCCCGATCGCCGCGAGGTCGAAGCCGCGCTCGGACGGATCGCGTATCGCGTTATCGCGCAGCGGGATTGGCACGACGACTCACCGACGGTGGCGATGGCAGGAGTCGGCACGCGGACCGGCAACTAACACCCCGGCCGTCCGGGCGTACCATCTCGCCATGAGCCGAATCGGAACTTTCGCTGACGACGACGTGGCCGGCTGGGTGCTGAAATCCCCCGAACTCGGCGGCGCGATGGCCAATTTCAGCCGCGCGGTCTACACCGCGAACCGGTTGCCGTTGCGCACCCGTGAGATCGCGCGCGCGGTGATCGCCGCCAACAACGAATGCACCGTGTGCGCCAACACCCGCGATGCCGACGGGCCGGCTGCCGGGGTGGACGAAGAGCTCTACGACCACGTTTCCGAATGGCGCACCTGGCCCGGCTACAGCGAGCAGGAGCGGCTGGCGGCCGAGTTCGCCCACCGGTTCTCCACCGAACACACCGTGTTGCGCGACGACGAGGATTTCTGGCGCCGGGCCGAGGAGCACTTCTCCGAGGAGTTGTTGGCCGATCTGGCCATCTCGTGCGCGCTGTGGGTCGGTATGGGACGGGTGCTGCGGACCCTCGACATCGGCCAGGCGTGCAAGTTGACCTTGCCCAGCCGGGCCTGACCAGCGCGTCGCGGTTGCCATGACGGCCACTCCGCTTGCCGCCGCGGCGATCGCCCAACTCGAAGCCGAAGGCGTCGACACCGTCATCGGGACCGTGGTGAACCCGGCCGGATTGATTCAGGCCAAGACGGTTCCGCTGCGCCGCACCAACGCGTTCGCCGATCCCGGGCTCGGCGCCAGCCCGTCGTGGCACGCATTCGCCATCGACCAGACCGGGATCGCGTTCACCGATGACGTCGGCGTGGTGGGCGACCAGCGGCTGCGTATCGACCTGTCCGCGTTGCGCATCATCGGCGACGGCCTGGCGTGGGCCCCGGCCGGCTTTTTCGATCAGGACGGGGCGCCCGTCCCGGTGTGCGCGCGGGGGACACTGCAGCGCATCGAGACCGCGCTGGCCGGTGCCGGCATCGAGGCCGCGATCGGTCACGAACTCGAGTTCCTGCTGGTCGGCGCCGACGGCGGGCGATTGCCCGCGACGCTGTGGGCGCAATACGGTTTGGCCGGTGTCCTCGAACACGAGTCGTTCGTCCGGGAGGTCAGCGCCGGGGCCACCCTGTCCGGGGTCGTCATCGAGCAGTTCCATCCCGAGTACGGCGCCAACCAGTTCGAGATCTCGCTGGGTCCGCAGTCGCCGGTGGCCGCCGCCGATCAGTTGGTGTTGCTGCGTGTCATCATCGCCCGCGCCGCGCGCCGGCACGGGATGCGCGTCAGCTTCTCACCGGCACCGTTCGCGGGCAGTGTGGGCAACGGTGCGCACCAGCACTTCTCGTTGCGCACGGGGCAGGAGCCGCTGTTCTCCGCCGGCACCGGTCCCGGTGGCATGACGGCGGCAGGGCAGGCCGCGGCGGCCGGCGTGCTGCGCGGATTGCCGCAGGCGCAGGGCATCCTGTGCGGATCGATCGTCTCGGGCCTGCGGATGCGTCCCGGCAACTGGGCCGGCGCCTACGCCTGCTGGGGCATCGAAAACAGGGAAGCCGCGGTGCGATTCGTGCGGTCCGGGCCGGCCAATCCGCTCGGTGGCAACGTCGAGGTGAAGATCGTCGATCCGTCGGCGAACCCGTATTTGGCCTCGGCTGCGATCCTGGGACTCGCGCTGGACGGGATCGAGACCGACGCACGGTTGCCGCCGGAGACGGTGGTGGACCCAGCGCAACTCTCCGACTCCGAGCGCACCGCCGCCGGCACTGTGCTGCTGCCCGAGGCTCAGGCCGAAGCCATTGCCGCTCTTGATGATTCGGTTCTGCTGCGCAAGCTCCTCGGCGACCCGGTGATCGACATGGTCGTCGCGGTCCGCCGCATGGAGGACGACCGCTACGGGGACCTGGCCCCCGAAGACCGGGCCGACAAATTCCGGATGGCCTGGAGCCTATGACCGCCCCCTCCGAATCCGCGCTGGCACAACATATCCGTCAGGTCGCGCTGATCGACCAGCACGTGCACGGCTGCTGGCTGACCGCCGGCGACCGACGGCGTTTCGAGAACGCGCTCAACGAAGCCAACACCGAGCCGCTCGCCGAGTTCGACTCCGGCTTCGACACCCAGCTCGGCTTCGCCGTCCGCAACCACTGCGCCACCGTCCTCGGCCTGCCCAGACATGTTGAGCCACAGGCTTATTGGGACAGCCGCAGCCGGCTCGGGGAAGACGAATTGGCCCGACTGTTCCTGCCGGCCGCCGGGGTCAGCAATTGGCTGGTGGACACCGGGTTCGGTGACGACGTCGCCGGCGTCGCCCAGCTCACCGAGTGGTCGGGTCGGCGTGCCTACGAAGTGATCCGCCTCGAGCAGGTCGCCGAGCAGGCCGCCCGGGCCTCGGGCGACTATGCGTCGGCGTTCGAGGAGATCCTGCGTCGACGCGCGGCCACCGCGGTGGGCACCAAGTCGATCCTGGCCTACCGGGGCGGTTTCGACCGGGACCTGAGCGAACCGACGGCGGCGCAGGTCGCCGCGGCGGCCCAGCGGTGGCGCGACGACGGCGGCATCCGGGTGAGCGATCCGGTGCTGCTGCGATTCGGCCTGCATCAGGGTCTGCGGTTGGGCAAGCCGTTGCAGTTGCACGTCGGCCTCGGTGACCGCGACTGCGATCTGCACAAGTCCAACCCGCTTCATCTGCTGGACTTCCTGCGCGGGTCCGGACCGACCCCGATCGTGCTGCTGCACTGCTACCCCTACGAGCGCGAAGCCGGTTACCTGGCACAGGCTTTCAACAACGTCTACGTCGACGGCGGACTCAGCGTGAACCATCTGGGTGCCCGCGCGCCGGCCTTCCTGGCGCGTCTGCTGGAACTGGCACCCTTTCGCAAGATCCTGTACTCCTCCGACGGCTTCGGACCCGCCGAACTACATTTCCTGGGAGCCACGTTGTGGCGCAACGGGATCGAACGGGTGCTGAGCGGATTCGTGGCGGCCGGCGAGTGGAGCGAGACCGACGCCATCCGGGTGGTCGACCTGATCAGTCACCTCAACGCCGCCCGCATCTACCGACTGGCCAGTGGCGACCCGAGGGGTCCGAGCGCCGGCTAGACCAGGTCGCTGGCGTCGAAGATCCAGGACGCGTCGCCGCCGGCGAGCTTCTCGAAATGGTTGGGCGGTGCGAAGGCGACCAGGCTGTTGAAGTCCCAATAGTCTTTCCAGACAGTGATCTTGGCTTCGCCGTCGCGCTGTTCGACCCGGTGCACGGTGACGAACCTCAGCACGCCCTGCTCGCCGGTCTGGAACGTCCAGGTCTCGGAGTGCTCGTAGATCACGTCGGATCCGTTGGACACCAGCACGCCGTCGTGGTTCTCGTATCCGGCCAGGTCCTCCAGTCCGAGCTTGAGTCGGGTCACGATGTTTTCCGGGCCACGCGCCGAGGCCGCGGGGATCGGCATGTCGACGTAGAGACAGTCGTCGGACAGGAACGTCTTGAGCGCGTCCCAGTCGCGTCGTGACAGCGCCTGCCACATCCCGGTCACGACGTCCGCTGAATTGGAAACATCTGTCATGGGGGTCAATTAACTCGGCGGCGCCGCCGGTGTCAACCTGGCCCGGCGACACGGGCTGCACTGGTTGGGTCGGCATCTGCGCTGACCGTAGGATCGATCCGCTACGTCGCTACCACCCACACCCGGGGGCCACTTGCCGTGCAGACAACTTCGCAACCCTCCGCACCACCGCACGGCGGCCCGACCCGGCTGCGCCCGGCCATGGTGGTCGGCGCGCTCGGTGTCGTCTTCGGTGACATCGGGACCAGCCCGATCTACACCATCCAGACCGTCTTCAACCCCGCTGATCCGCACCCGGTGCCGATCAGCACCGACAGCGTGTACGGCGTGGTCTCGCTGATCTTCTGGTCGGTGATGATCGTCGTCACGTTCACCTACGTCAGCCTGGTCATGCGCGCGGACAACCACGGCGAGGGCGGCATCATGGCGCTGATCACCCTGGTCGGCCGGCAGAAGGAAGGCGGCGGCGGACCGCGAAGACGCACCGTCGCGGTGTTGGGCGCGCTGGGAATCTTCGGCGCTGCACTGTTTTTCGGCGACAGCATGATCACCCCGGCGATCTCGGTGCTGTCGGCGGTAGAAGGCGTCAAAGTGATCCAGCCGCAGTTCGGCACGTGGGTCGTGCCGATCACCGCGGTGATCATCGTCGTGCTGTTCGCCGTGCAGCGGAACGGTACCGCCGCCGTCGGCCGGCTGTTCGGTCCGGTGATGATCGCCTGGTTCACCGCCATTGGCGGCTTCGGCGTGGTCGCGATCGCGGACCACCCGGAGATCCTGAAGGCGCTCTCGCCGCTGTACGCACTGAAGTTCATGGTCGGGCACTTCCATTTCGCGTTCTTCTCACTGGCCGCCGTCGTGCTGTCGATCACCGGCGCGGAGGCGCTGTATGCGGACATGGGTCACTTCGGGCGACGTGCGATCGCCTCGGGATGGCTACTGCTGGTGCTGCCCGGCTGCGTCCTCAGTTATTTCGGGCAGGGCGCGCTGCTCCTGGCCGACACCAAAGCGGTCAGCGCGCCGTTCTTTCTGCTCACACCCGACTGGGCGCGGCTGCCGATGGTGCTGCTGGCCACCGCCGCAACGGTGATCGCGTCCCAGGCGGTGATCACCGGCGCGTTCTCGGTGGCATCCCAAGCCGCCCAGCTCGGCTATCTGCCGCGGTTGCGGATCGCGCACACCTCCGAGTCGACCATCGGCCAGATCTACGTGCCGTGGATCAACGGGCTGCTGCTGATCTCGGTGCTCACCCTGGTGTTCGCCTTCCGCAGTTCGGCCGCGCTCGCGTTCGCCTTCGGCATGGCCGTCACCGGCACGATCACCATCACCACGTCGCTGTTTCTGTATTACGCCCGCACCACCTGGCGAACACCCTTGTGGCTGATCGTGGCGGGCGGCGGGGTGCTGCTGGGGGTCGATCTGATGTTCCTGGCGGCGAACCTGACCAAACTCATCCACGGTGCCTGGCTGCCGCTGATGATCGCGCTGGTCGCCTTCACGGTGCTGATCACCTGGCAGCGTGGACGTGAAATCGTCACGCGCGCAAGGGAAGAGGCCGAAGGACCGCTGCGCGACTTCGTCGACAGCCTGGCGTCGGGGCAGCAGCCGATCACCCGGGTACCGGGCACCGCGGTCTTTCTCAACCGCGGCAACAACACCGCGCCGCTGGCCATGCGGGCCAACGTCGAGCACAACCGGGTGCTGCAAGAACATGCCGTGGTCATGGCGATCGTGACGCTGCCGGTGCCGCGGGTTCCGGATTCCGAGCGCAACGAGATCGACGCCCTGGGCTACGCCGACGACGGGATCATCCACGTCACTTCGTATTTCGGGTATATGGAGACGCCCAACGTCCCTGCCGCGCTGCGGCTGCTTGATCCGGCGCAGACCGAAGGTCCGATCGACGTCGACGGCGCCTCCTACTTTCTGTCCAAGCTCGAACTGGTCAAAGGGTCGGCACCGACGATGGCGGGCTGGCGCAAGCGGCTGTTCATCGCGACCTCCTACACCACCGCCGACGCCGCGGAATACTTCGGCCTCCCGCTCAACCGCACCGTGATCATGGGTGAGCGCATCGAGGTCTAGGGCGTGTCTGACAAAGATTTTGGGTGTTGTGCCTGAGGCTTGAGCTTATGTCGCGGTTCCAGTTGCTTTCTGATGCTCAGTGGTCATTGATCGAGGATTTGTTGCCGGCGCGGACAGGTAAGCAGGGCAGGCCTTTTCGTGATGCACGCCAGGTTATCGAGGGAATCATTTACCGGTACCGGTGCGGGATCGCATGGCGGGATGTGCCCGCGGTGTTCGGGCCGTGGCAGACGGTCTGGACCTGGCACCGTCGAATGAGCGCCGAAGGCACCTGGGATGCGGTGTTGGCCCGTTTGCTCAGGGCGGCTGAAGATGCGGGGATTATCGACTGGGCGGTCGCGGTGGATTCCACGATCGCTCGTGCTCATCAACACGCCACCAACGTCACCCGCCACACAGGGGGCTGGGTCGAATTACAAGAATCTGCGAGTCGAGCCGCCTGACCACGGCATTGGCCGTTCCCGCGGCGGCCTGACCAGCAAGATTCACCATCTCGTCGACGGCGCGGGACGACCGTTGGTAGTGCTGGTCGGCGCCGGTCAAGCCCACGATGGCCCGGTCTTTGAGTATTTGCTGGACCACTTGAAAGTGGGCCGCAGCAGCGGTGGGCAGCCGCGTACTCGACCCGATCGCGTGCGCGGCGACAAGGCCTATTCCAGTCGGGCAAACCGAACCCTCTTGCGACGACGCCGAATCGGCGCGGTCATTCCCCAACCCAGCGACCAGATCAGCCACCGCCAACGACGAGGCTCCCGCGGAGGGCGGCCACCAGCCTTCGACGCCGAGGACTACAAAGGCCGCAACGTCGTCGAGCGAAACTTCAATGACGTCAAGCAATGGCGTGGCCTAGCCACCCGCTACGACAAACTAGCCATCGTCTACCGCGGCGCCGCGGTCCTTCGCGCCATCACTCTATGGTTGCCGCATTTGTCAGACACGCCCTAGCCGACGGTATGGCCGGCCATTGTGCGCGCGCTCCCCAGCGCGACCGGAAGCGTCGACCAGCCGTGCAGTACCCGGGTACCGCGCCGGGTGCCGGCCCCGGCGGCGCTCGCCTCGGGGAAGCGCTCGAAGAAGGTACGCAACCCGACCTCACCTTCAGCGCGGGCGAGCGCGGCACCCAGACAGAAGTGACGTCCTGCCGAAAACGCGAGATGCTTTCCGGCGTTGGAGCGTTCGACGTCGAAGCGGTGCGGATCGGGAAACACCGACGGGTCGCGATTGGCGGCGGCCAGGTAGACCACCACCACTTCGCCCCGCCGTATGTGCATGCCCGCGATCTCCACGTCGGTGCGGGCCACGCGCGCGGTGAGCTGCACCGGAGAGTCCAGGCGCAAGATCTCCTCGACGGCGTTCGCCCACAACTCCGGGCGCGCTTGCAGGATGTCCAGCTGCTGCGGGTGGTCCAGCAGCATCCGAATTCCGTTGCCCAACAAGTTCACTGTCGTTTCGAAGCCGGCGACCAACACCAGGCCGGCGACCGCCTGCAGTTCACGCTCGTCCAGATAGGCTTCGGCGTCGCCGCCTGCCGCCGTCCGGATCAACTGGCTCATCAGGTCGTCGCCGGGGGAGCGGCGCAGCTGCGCCAGGTGCTCGACCAGCCACGCGTTGAAGCCCGCCACGCCCCGCTGCACCCGCTGGTACTGCCACCACGGCACCCCGATATCCAAACTGGGCGCGGCCAATTCGCCGAATTCCAGCACCCGGCGCCGGTCGTATTCCGGCACGCCCAGGATGTCGCTGATGACGATGATCGGAAGCTGCGAACAGTAGCGTCCGACGACGTCGACGACGCCGGGCTGGTCACCGAGCAGGTCCAGCAGACTCGCCGCGGTCTGCTCGACCCGGTCGCGCAGGCCGGCGACCGCCCGCGCGGTGAACACCGCCGACACCGTCTTGCGATAGCGGGTGTGATCGGGCGGCTCGACGGCCAGCAACGACGGCGGACGTACCGGGTGCAGCAGATCGTCGCGGGTGCGCCGTTCCAGCCACCGCAGCGGCGCCGGAAGGCTTTCTCCGAACGCGACGACGCGAAAATCGTCGGACCGCAACAGTTCCTGCGCGACGCGATGATCAGCGGTCAAGTAGTTCGCGCGGTTGCGCACCAACGGACCGTGCCGACGAACCTCGTCGAAAAACGGGACCGGGTCGGCGGCAACCGTCGGGTCGGCGATCAGCCGAGCCCCGACGTCGCCCCGTCGAACCGCGAGGCCGGCGAGCCCGCGGATGACACCGTGCATGGCGAGCCAGTGCAGTCTGTCCTTCACGATCGCCGGTCAGCACTCGGCGCTGATCTTGAAATCCGCCGTCACCACCTTGTTGGGGTTGTTGCTGTTGATGCCCGAGGCGCTGCCGGTGATGACATACGTGCCGGGCCGCCTGGGGGGATCGACCTGCGCGCTGCCAACCCCGCCTTCGTAGTAACTGCCGGTGAAGCCACCGAAGTCGCGGATCTTGACGATCTGCGGGATCACCCGGTCGCCGCTGACCAACACCACCGCCTGCACCTCGCCGTCGCGTTCGCGGATGTCGATGGTGCGATAGTTCTCGATCTGGCTGCAGGCCGGCGGGCGGGTGGTGATCGCCTGGCCGTCGATGGTCAGATGCGCCGGCTTGCGGGGCACCGTCATCGCGTCCCCGCACCCGGAGACGGCTCCGGCGACGGCCATGGCGACACCTGCAAGCCTGAGAACCCGGTTCTGCACCAGCGACCTCCGTATCGAGCGTTGGGTAGGAATGATTATGGCCGTTTCAGGTCCATCCTGGGCAGTGCTTTGCGGACCAGCCCTCGGACCAGTTCCGGGCTGGCGCCCTTCAGCCGGTCGATCAAGCCGATGCTGGAGGGCACATACCAATGCAGCCGCCTGGGATGGTGATAGGCCTTCCAGGCCACCTCGGCCACACTGGACGCCGGCATCAGGCGGAACATGCCCCGCTTGGGTGCCGCAACGCGCAACTCCTCCTGGCTCATTCGGGCCGGGGAGTCATCCGGTTCGGTTCCGGAGTGCTGGGGCGTCGAGGTCAGGATCGCGGTGTCGATCAGGCCGGGCAGCACGTCGGCCACCCGTACCCCGTGGCGGTGCCACTCCACGCTCAGCGCCTCGGTCAGCCCCTTGACGGCGTGCTTGGTCGCCGAGTAGACCGCGATGCGGGGCATCCCGTAGGTGCCCGACGACGACGAGGTCGAGAACATCAAGCTGCCCGGCGCCTTCTTCAGGTAGGGCAAGGATCCGTAGGCTCCGGTCAGCACCCCTTTGAAGTTCACGTCGACGACACGCATGGCGGCTTCGTAGGGCACATCCTCGAACCAGCCGCCCTCACCGATCCCGGCGTTGTTCCACATCATGTCGAGCCCGCCGCCGGGATTGCCGGCACAGAAGTCGGCCAGCGCCGCGTCCAGGGCGGCCTTGTCCGTGACGTCGACGGCACGGGTCCACAGCCTCGATCCCAGTTCCAGGCACAGCGCGGCCAAACCGTCGTCGTTGCGATCCACGGCGCCCACGCGCCAACCCTTGCCGTGGAACAGCCGGACGCCTTCCCGGCCCATTCCGCTGCCGGCACCGGTGATGAAAATCGCCTTCATCGATCCCATACCCTCAGTCCGCTTCGACCACTTCTTTGATGCGCTGCAGCGTCTTGGTCATGTCCCGGATGTTGCGCCGTCTCCGCAGGAAACCACCCAGGACCAGGTAGACCTTGGTCAACGGGGACTGCGCCATCCGGAAGGACTCGGTGACGTCGGTACCGTCACCGGCCGGAACCAATCGGTAATGCCAGTTGTTGATGGCCCGGTCACCGGCCAGCACAGCAAACCCGAACTCACGGCCGGGATCGCATGCCGTCACTTTGCAGGTGGTCCAATAGACCGGCCCGATCTCGTTACGGCGCACATGGCCGCGAAACCGCGCACCCAACTCGGGACCGCTTGCGTCGCCGAGCCATTCCGCTTCGAACGTTTCCGGCGAAAAGCGTCCGGTATTTCGAATATCGGCTATTAATTCCCAGATCTTGTCGGCCGGCGCGGCCATATGAACCGTTGCTGAACCCTGCATAGAACGATCCAATCACGTCGCCTGTAACGAAACGAGACGAACCGCCGATAATCACCCTTTGGGCGTCAGCATCCCGATGATCGCGCTGATGGTCTGCTGCCACTGCTGCGCCGGCTGCGCGGGTTGCACCGCACCGCCGGACGCCGGTGCCATACCGCCGACGCGCGAGCACTTGGGCCACGCTCCCGGTCCCTGACCGGCCAGCACCCGGTTGGCGACCGCGATTTGTTGCTGCTTGGAGGCCTTCGCGGGATTTCCGACGCCGCCGTACTCCTCCCAGGTGGCTTGCTTGAACTGCAGGCCACCGTATGCGCCGTTGCCGGTGTTGGCGGCCCAGTTACCGCCGGACTCGCACTGTGCGACGGCTTCCCAGTTCATGGTCTCGGCGTCCGCGACACCGGTGGAGAACGACATCGATGCGGCCAGGAAACCACCAGCCACGGCGGACTTGATGAAGGGCTTAGTGATGTTCGTCATGTGCGGCTTTTCGCCGGCCGTAGTCGAAGCGTTACCGACCGGAGAAAATTATGAGACCGTTTATCTATCCCTTCGAGATTGGCGCAAACGGTGTTTCACCGGGTGTTTCAGGCGTCCGGCCGGACCTGGCAGTAGGACTGTGTCGCGACGGTCAGCGCACGTCGATACAGGTCGTCGAGTCGGCGTAGCCGCGTGGTCTCGGTGCGCGCGAGTTGCAGCGCAGGCCCGCAATCGGGCGAATTCAGCAAACTCTGGTTAAGCGCTATCTGAGACAGAATCTTAGTGTTGGACTCGTCGATGGCCGCCCGCGAGACCGACAGGTCCGGCGGCGCCGGCTCGACGTGGTTCGGGTCCAGCTTCCACTGGGCGAACCGGGCGTACTCGATGGCTTCGGTGGCTCGGATCTGGTCGGCGAAGACCGCTGCGACGTAGTCCGGGTCGACGCTGCGGCCGACGGCCTCGTCGCGCAGGGCGGCGAGCTCGTGCTCGACGCGGACCGGATCTTCGATCGCGGCGTGCGTGACCCACTTGAACGCGGCGACCGGATCGGCGATCTGGAGCCGCTCGGCGGCGGCGTCGACCAGTGCGATCAGCGAGCCGCCTGGGTCTGACGGCACCGGCGGCGCGAACGCGACCGACAGCAGAGCAAGTACCGCGAATCCGGCTGTTGCGCGCACGTCCTCAAGACAAGCACCTCAATCGCGGTCACCGCCGCCGGATTGTCCAGACTGCATGGAAGTCAATCGCCCGTGGTGGCCGACAATGGCTTGCATGCGTGCTGACTGGTTGCGCTCGCGACATGCCAGGCTCCTGCTCGGTGCCGCGCTGGCTGTCTCGATGCTGTTGGGTGGGGCTTTTGTGGTGCTGAACCGGGTGCATGCTCCGCCGACCGGCGCCGTGCGACCTGCGGGACCTCTGGCGACCGACCAACAGAGCCAGGCGCAGGCCGTCGGAGCGGCCAAGAACGTCGTGGCGGTCGCCGGTCTGCGCACGACGACGGCCGGCTACCTGTTGATGTCGTGTCAGGGCCGTGACGAGCCGCCCTACCAAGGGGCGGTGTACCTGACGTTCGCCGTGCCCCCCGACACCGGTGCCGACACCTACCTACCTTCCGTCGCGACCAAATTGGTCTCCGACGGCTGGACGGCGGGAGTGGCCCCCGCCAACCATGCCTTCGCGCAGACGCTGACCAAGGGCGGGGTCACCGCGGTCGTCTATCGCCACGACGACAACGTGAACCTGGGCACTTTGCGGCTGTATGGAGAATGCCGAAACATGACCGACCATCGAGCCGATCCCACCGGCTGGATCGACATCACCGGCGAATTCGGCCCGGCCTAGAGCGGTACCGGGTGCAAAAGCACTACTGCGCTTGACGGCAGGTAGCCGTCAAGCGCAGTAGTAGAGATAGTGCAGGGTCAGGCCCGAGCGCCCAGTGCGCCCTGCAGGTCACCCTTCATGGCGACCAACTGCGCGCCCCAGTACTCCCAGCTGTGCGTGCCGTCGCTCTGGAAGTTGAAGACCGCGTTGTGGCCACCGGCCGCGTTGTAGGCGTCCTGGAACTTGATGTTGCTGCTGCGGACGAAGTTCTCCAGGAACTCCGCGGGCATATTGGCGCCACCCAGCTCGGACGGCTTGCCGTTGCCGCAGTACACCCACAGGCGGGTGTTGTTGGCGACCAGCTCGGGGATGTGCAGCGACGGGTCGTTGCGCGCCCACGCGGGATCGCTGGACGGGCCCCACATGTCCGAAGCCTTGTAGCCGCCGGCGTCACCCATCGCCAAGCCGATCAGCGACGGTCCCATGCCCTGCGACGGGTCCAGCAGCGCCGACAGCGAGCCGGCGTAGATGAACTGGCCGGGGTGGTTGACGGCCAGGATCATGGCCGACGAGCCGGCCATCGAGATACCCACCGCGGCGCTGCCGGTCGGCTTGACCGACTTGTTGCTCGCCAGGTACGCGGGCAGCTCGCTGGTCAGGAAGGTCTCCCACTTGTAAGTGGTGCAGCCGGCCTTACCGCAGGCCGGGTTGTACCAGTCGCTGTAGAAGCTGGACTGGCCGCCGACCGGCATGATCACCGAAAGGCCCGACTGGTAGTACCACTCGAACGCGGGGGTGTTGATGTCCCACCCGTTGTAGTCGTCCTGGGCGCGCAGGCCGTCGAGCAGGTACACCGCAGGTGAGTTGTCGCCACCGCTCTGGAACTGCACCTTGATGTTGCGTCCCATCGCCGCCGACGGCACCTGCAGGTACTCGACTGGCAGACCCGGCCGGGAGAAGGCTCCCGCGCTCGGCGCACCGCCGGCGAGTCCGATCAGGCCCGGCAGGGTCGCAGCCGCAGCCGCGCCGACCAGGAGTCGGCGACCCCAGGCCCGTATCTTCCCGCTCACCTCTGTCATAACCTGTGCCCCTTTTTCCTTAATGGCATTGCTCCCGGCAGAACTTACCGCGTGAATAGGCCAAATGTCGATTCGGACGCAATCACATTTCAGTTCCATATCGGTTGCCGCCACGGATACCGCAACTGTGTTAGTTCCGTACCGCGCCGGTCGACCGCATTCGTTGATACCCGGTCCCGACACGGGCAAACGCGACACGCGCCGCGCCGTTATGCACGCGTTATGGAGTTGGAATCGGGCCGAGTCGGGTCTACCGGGCACCGTATATATGGTGCACGGGACGAAATCGCCGAAGCGGAGCGACAGAATTTCCAGCCATGTCGGCCAACGTGCCCAATTTTTACCGCACCGTCAGTTCGCAACCTTTTCCGGCGAAATCGGTGGCCCGAGATCTCTCGAGCGGCATTCAACCCGGGGCAGCCGAACTTCCGCCGACCGCGTAGGCTGCTCGGAGCAAGCCGACTGCAGACACGCTAGCCCCGGCCGATCAGGCACCCTGCGCGCCACGCACCTGACCTTTTGGTGCACGTGGTTGTCGTAGCGGATGAGTCAGACCCGGGAACGATTGAGGTGCGAAACTTGGATACGGTACTCGGGCTATCAGTGACACCGACCACGGTCGGATGGGTTCTGGCTGAAGGGCATGGCGCCGACGGCGCAATCCTGGACCACCGCGAAATGCACCTGCAGGACGGCGTCGAAGACGGCCACACCGTGCGCACGGTGAACACCGCAGAGCGAGTCGCAGCCGAAGTCATCCGCGCCCGAGACATCGCCACCGTCGACAATCACCGACTGCGCGTGGTCGGAGTGACCTGGAACGACGAGGCCGCGGCCGAGGCGGCGCTGGTACAGGAAGCGCTGGCCGACGCCGGTTTCGACAATGTGGTGCCGGTTCGGCAACTCGACGCCGTCGAGACACTGGCCCAGGCCATCGCACCCGTCATCGGATTCGAGCGGACGGCGGTATGCATCCTCGAGGCCGAGTGGGCGACCGTGGTCATGGTCGACACCCACGACGGCGAGACGCAGACCGCCGTCAAGCACGTTCGCGGCGGCTTTGACGGTCTGACTTCCTGGCTGACCGGCATGTTCGACCGCAGCAGCTGGCGTCCGGCGGGCGTCGTCGTGGTCGGGCCCGAAGGCGACGTCAGTGCGCTGTCCTCGCAACTCGAAAGCGTGCTGCCGGTACCCGTTTTCGCCCAGACGATGGCGCAGGTGACGGTCGCGCGCGGTGCCGCGCTGGCGGCGGCGCTGCGCACCGACTTCACCGACGCGGAGTTGTTTGCGCTGGTGGAGGAGGCGGTCGAGCCGGTCGCCGCGGTGCCCGCGCGATCACGGCAGTACGCCGGTGCGGCGACCACGTTGGCCGCAGCCGCGGTCACCTTCGTCGCGTCGGTGTCGCTGGCGGTGGGTCTGCAGTTGGCACCGGGCAAGGATGCCAGCGCCACGCAGCATGTCGTGCGCAGACCGACGCCCCCGGTCGCCGAGGCGCCACTGGCTCCGACGGCGCAACCTCGGCCCCCGGCGCAACCGGAGCCGGTGCGTCTGGCCGCCGACGAGCAGCCCGACGGGTCCGCGCCCGGCGGGCAACCGAACAGCGCCGTGCCCCGCCCGGAGCCTGCCGGCGGACCGTACCGGTTGAGTACGGCGATCGAGCAGCTCCCCGGCACCGTCGCCGAGGACGGGCAACCACCCGAATGATCTAGTCGTCCCGGCGCCGGACCGCGCTGAAGGACACCGTCACCTCGTCGGTGACCTGTAGCGAACCCATAAACAACGAGTAGGGTTTGACGCCGTAATCGGACTGCCGCACTGTGGATTCCGCGGACAGCCGCCAGGAATCTCCGAGGTCGTCGGTCCGCAGTTGGACCACGTGCTCGCGGGACTTACCCCGGATGTGCAGTCGCCCGGTCAGGCGGTACCCGTCGCCGGTCCGCTCGATGCGGTCGGTGGCGAAGCGGATCTCGGGAAAGCGGTTGGCGGACAACGACTTCAGGGCGTTGGAGCGCACCATGACCTGCTCGGCGCCGGACAGGCCCTTGACGCCTCCGGAGCCGCGCAACACCTGCAACGAATCCACTTGCACCTCGAGTCCCGCGGTGGCCGGTTCACCGTCGAGCCACGTCACCCAAGCCTGCCAAGCGGTCATGGCGATGGTGAGCCGATGACCCATCCGCGCTGCTCGACCGGTAACCCCGGTGTGAATGGTCAACTCGCCGTCCGCGGGGTCCAGCGTCCACGTTTCGTCCTGGTCGGGGGCCACGGGCGAACCTTACTAGCCGTCACCTCACATGGTGAGTACCGTGCGGTAGTGCGCCCGCCCCTGCTCCAGCGCCGCGTACCCGTCGGCCGCCTGCGCCAGTGGTAACTCCTCGATCCACGCCCGCACACCCGACATGACCGCGAAATGCATTGTCTCCTCGACGTCTTTCGCCGTTCCGGACGGATGCCCGATGATGCTGAGCCCGGATGTGATCAGTTGGACCGGGCTGATCGGCAGCGGTTCGGGCGTCACACCGATGGCGACGAGTTCGCCCTGGGGGAGCAGACCGCCGATGGTGTCGGCCATGGCTTGCGAATTGCCAGCCGTGGCAAGGACAACGGCCGCCCCGCCCAGGATGCGCAGCGCCTCGGCGACATCCTCGGTCGTGGAGTCGATGTAGTGGTGGGCACCCAACGTCTTGGCGTCATCGGCCTTGACGGCGCCGCGGGCGATGGCAATGGTCTCGAATCCCATCGCCCGGGCGAACTGCACCCCGAGGTGGCCCAGACCACCGACGCCCAGGACTGCGACCCGGTCGCCGGGCAACGCTTTGGTGTGGCGTAGCGCGTTGTAGGTGGTCACACCCGCGCAGCCCATCGGCGCGGCTTCGACGTCGGAAAGCCCGGCCGGGATCCGGGCCGGCGCGGTCGCCGGGACCGTCACCGATTCCGCGTAACCACCGGGATACTGCCAACTCGGCACCTTCATGTTCGCGCAATGTATGAAAATGCCTTTGCGGCACGGATCGCATTGGTTGCAGTTGCCCCCGAACCAGCCCACCGCGACACGGTCACCGACCGCGAATTCCTCCACGCCGGCCCCGACTTCGGCTATGGTTCCGGCGATTTCGTGTCCGGGAGTCAACGGCCAAGGACATGCCGGGAAAGCCGCCGTGGACGAAGTGGGCGTCGGTTCCGCAGATGCCGCAGGCGGTGACGGCGATGCGGACCTCGCCACGGCCGGGGGCGACCGTTTCGACGTCGGCGAACTCCAGCGGCGCACCCGTGGACGGGACCTGGACCGCTCGGTGTGTCGACACGGTTATCCGTTCAGTTTCAGTGCGCGACAGGACATTTGGCGCTCCCATCGGCGTGATAGTCGACTTGCCAGTGCTTGATTCCGTTGAGCCAGCCCGAGCGCAGCCGCTCGGGTGTGCCGATCGATTCCAGGTTGGGCATGGCGTCTGCGATCGCGTTGAACATCAGGTCGATCGTCATCCGCGCCAGGTTGGCACCGATGCAGTAATGCGCCCCGGTTCCCCCGAAGCCGACGTGCGGGTTGGGGTCACGCAGGATGTTGAAGGTGAACGGGTCGTCGAACACGTCTTCGTCGAAGTTCGCCGACCGGTAGACCATCACGACCCGCTGCCCTTTCTTGATCTGCACTCCCGACAGCTCATAGTCCTGGAGGGCGGTGCGCTGGAACGAGGTGACCGGCGTTGCCCACCGGACGATCTCGTCGGCCGTGGTGACGGGCCGGTCCCGCTTGTAGAGCTCCCATTGGTCGGGGAAGTCGGTGAAAGCCATCATGCCCTGGGTGATGGAGTTGCGGGTGGTCTCGTTGCCGGCCACCGCGAGCAGGATGACGAAAAAGCCGAACTCGTCGTCGGAGAGCTTGTGGCCGTCGACGTCGGCTTCGATCAGTTTGGTGACGATGTCGTCGCCGGGATTCTGCGCCCGGTCGGCGGCCATCTGCATGGCGTACATGATCAATTCGACCGACGCGGTGATGGCATCGTTGCTGGCGAACTCGGGGTCCTGGTCGCCGACCATCTGGTTGGACCAGTGAAAGAGCTTCATCCGGTCTTCCTGCGGGACACCGAGCAGTCCGGCGATGGCCTGGAGCGGCAGTTCGCAGGACACCTGCTCGACGAAGTCGCCCGATCCTTGCGCGGCGGCGGTTTCGACGATGTTCCTGGCGCGCTCAGTGAGGTCGTCGCGCAGGCGCTCGACCGCCCGCGGGGTGAAACCGCGGGAGATGATCTTGCGGAGCCGGGTGTGGTGCGGAGCATCCTGGTTGAGCAGGACGAATTTGCCTCGTTCGATCTGCTCACCGACGGTGCCGTCCCGGTAACGCGGCAGGGCGGTCTTCTCCAGGCTGGAGAAGACGTCGCTACGACGCGAGATCTCTTTGACGTCCTTGTGTTTGGACACCACCCAGAAGCCGCCGTCGTCGAATCCGCCGGCCCCGTACTCCTGCTCGTTCCACCAGATCGGCGCGGTCCGACGCAACTCGGCCAGCTCTTCCACCGGCAGTCGCTCGGCGTGGATGTCGGGGTCGGTGAAGTCGAACCCCGGCGGCAGATTCGGCTCGAGCTGTGGTTCGGCTGCTGGCTGCGTAGTTGACAAGGCCCACTCCTTGAGAGTCCCGGTGGTCGTCTCGTGCCAATACTCCATTGCTACACCACAGTTGGGAAGCTCTGAACGAAAACCGGCAAAGCCGAACCCGGCCCCGAATCCGGCCTTGTGACTGCTGGGGCAATCGTTATGCTCTTGAGAAACACCTCGCCGGTGCCTAGAAGGGGAACACCATGATTCGCGAACTGCTCACTGCCACCGCGGTCACGGGTGCGGCGATCGGGCTCGCCCCGGTAGCCGGCGCCGACAACGGGCGCTGGGAAGGCGACGTGCCGGGCATGAACTACGACGCTTCGCTGGGTGCGCCGTGCGACAACTACGAGCGCTTCATCTTCGGCCGCGGTCCCAGTGGCCAGGCCGAGGCCTGCCACTTCCCGCCGCCCAACCAGTTCCCGGCCGCAGAAACCGGCTACTGGGTCATCTCCTACCCGTTGCGGGGAGTCCAGCAGATCGGTGCGCCGTGTCCGGGTCCCAAGGTCGCCGCGCAATCGCCGGCCGGTCTTCCGATGCTGTGCCTGGGTGCTCAAGGCTGGCAAGAAGGTTGGTTCACCGGGGCAGGGTTCTTCCCGCCCGACCTGAGCGAATGACCTGAGTCGTGCGCGGCCACGACGTCGCCGAGTCCCCGATCCCACGGTGGCTGCGCTTCGTCTTGGCCTCTGATCGTGCCGGCTCGGCCTGGTATGTCGGCACCGGGTTCTTCTTCGCGCCGGTCCTGGCCGTGCTGTCGCCGTGGCCGACGGTGACCGTTGTGCTGTGGTGGCTGATCGGCCTGGCCGGTTTATGGCTCGGTCTGCTCGGAATCGCGATGGCCGCGGGGCTGGCGCGAGTTCTGCGCTCGGGCACCGAGATTCCGGAGGATTACTGGCGCACCCTGGTCGACTACTGAGTTCTGTCGGTGGTGGGGCGAATTCGCCTACCTCTAGACTCAGAGGTCCGTCCCGCCAGCGAACAGGAGACTCAGATGGCTTTCGACCCCAAGGACGCCGTGGACGCGGTCAAGGACATCGCGATCAATGCCGTCGAAAAGTCCTCGGACATCGTCGAAAGCGTCACGGCCATCATCAGGGGTGACATCGCCGGCGGCGCCAGCGGCATCGTCCAGAGTTCCGTCGACATCGCCACCGACGCGGTCGACCGCGTCAAAGAGGTATTCACCGGCAGCGACGACGCGCCACTGGACTAGTTCTACCGTCGCGACCGACTGCACCCGGCGACGCCGCGCCGACGATCGCCCCTAGACGCCGGCGGCCTCGTTGAGTTCGTCGAGTCGGGTCGTCGACTCCAGGTATTCCTGCACCCAGCGCTCGATCACCGTGGACGTCTTCTCCACCTTGCGGAACTGGCCGACGACCTGCCCCACCGGGTTGAAGGCCACGTCCACCGACTCGTTCGGGTAACGGTTGGTGGCCCGCACCGCCATCCCGGACACCATGTACTGCAGCGGCATACCGAGCGGCTTCGGGTTGTCCGGGTGCTCCCACGCCTCGGTCCAGTCGTTGCGCAGCATCCGGGCCGGCTTACCGGTGAACGAACGGCTGCGGACGGTGTCACGGCTACCGGCCTTGATGTAGGCGGCCTGCTGAACCGGGGTGTTCGAGGACTCCTCGACCATCAGCCACTGCGAGCCGGTCCACGCGCCCTGACAACCCAGCGCCAGCGCGGCCGCGATCTGCTGGCCGCTGCCGATGCCGCCGGCACCCAGGACCGGGACGGGCGCCACCTCCTTGACGACCTGCGGCCACAACACGATCGAGCCGACCTCGCCGCAGTGTCCACCGGCCTCGCCACCCTGGGCGATGATGATGTCCACCCCGGCGTCGGCGTGCTTGCGGGCCTGCGACGGCGAGCCGCACAAAGCGGCCACGGTGCGGCCTGCGTCATGGATGTGCTTGATCATGTCCGCCGGGGGAGTGCCCAGCGCGTTGGCGATCATCGTCACCTTGGGGTGCTTGAGCGCCACCTCCACCTGCGGGGTGGCGGTGGCCTCGGTCCAGCCCAGCAACTGCAGGCTGTCACCGTCGCTGTCCTCGACCGGGACTCCGTGGTCGGCGAGGATCTTCTTGCCGAAGTCCAGGTGTTCCTGGGGCACCATGGATCGCAGCGTGTTGGTCAGGTCCTCGGCGGACTGGTGCGAGTCCATGCCCTCGTACTTGTTGGGGATCACGATGTCCACGCCGTAGGGGTGGTCGCCGATGTTCTCGTCGATCCAGTTCAGTTCGATCTCCAGCTGCTCCGGGGTGAAGCCGACCGCACCGAGCACGCCGAACCCGCCGGCTTTGCTGACGGCGACGACCACATCGCGGCAGTGGGTGAACGCAAAGATCGGAAACTCGATACCGAGTTGATCGCACAGGGCGGTGTGCATGCCTGCTCCTAGGAAGCTTGACCGAGCGGAAAAACTGCAACGTGTTCTAGTTTAGTACGGGGGCCTGTCGCTTGGCCAGCCAGGTCCCGCGCGCGGCGACTAATACCCGTCGCCTCGCCGGGCCGACGGCGACCCGTAGCCGCAGCGCTTGATCCCGGCAGCTACGGCGAGGTAGCGTGAAGCCCGCAATTACGAAACGACGGGTAGCGTAATTGCGTCCCCGAAAGGATTTGGCCCCTCGATGCGCAGCCGGTACGCCGGGCAACCCTTCACCACGTCCACAGCCGAAATCGCCGCCGCGCTAGAGGATGTCAGCATCCCGACGCTGCTGCTGTCACTGGTGCACATCACCGGCGATCCCCGGTTCATCCGCGACTTCAAGCAGATGGGCATATTCCTCAACGAGGTTCAAGGATTCATGTCCGAGGAGGACAAGGCCCGGGCCCGCGCCGAGGCGCTACCGGTGATCGTCGACTATCGCGATCGCGGCTGCCCAGAGCCCGAACCGCTCAGCTACGACCTGATCCGGGAAATGATGGACTGGGCCGCGTGTGAACACGTTCCCGACGATTACCTGCCCCTGGCGCTCGAGGAGATCGACCTCGAAGGCGTAGACCCGCGCCGTCCGGTCACATTGCCGGCCGGTTCGATGGCCGACTTCCCGGTGCTCGTGATCGGGTGCGGCGAGTCCGGCATCCTGGCCGGAATTCGCCTCAAACAAGCCAACATTCCGTTCACCATCGTCGAGAAGAACTCCGGACCCGGTGGAACATGGTGGGAGAACAGTTATCCCGGCGCCCGCGTCGACGTCGCCAACCACTTCTACTGTTACAGCTTCGAACCCAACAACGACTGGACCCACTTCTTCGCCGAGCAGCCCGAGCTGCGCGACTACTTCACCCAGGTGATGGCCAACCACGACCTGGCCCGGCACGTGCGCTGGGACACCGAAGTCGTCTCGGCGACATGGCTTGACACGCAAGGCCATTGGTCCGTCGAGCTGCGCGCGACCGACGGCAGCCTCAGCACGGTGCAGGCGCGAGCGGTGATCACGGCGGTCGGACAGCTCAACCGGCCGCACGTCCCCGACTTCGACGGGGCCGACACATTCGCCGGTCCGTCGTTTCACTCCGCACGGTGGGATCATTCGGTCGACCTGACCGGCAAACGAGTAGCCCTGGTCGGCGCCGGCGCCAGCGGATTCCAGATCGCACCCGCGATCGCCGGCGACGTCGAGCAGCTGACGGTGTTCCAGCGCACCGCGCAATGGATGTTTCCCAACGCGATGTACCACGACGAGGTCGGCGACGGCGTCCGCTGGGCGCTCCGTCATCTGCCGTGCTACGGGCGGTGGTATCGATTCCTGCTGTTATGGCCGGGCGCGGACAAAGGTCTGGACGCCGCGCAGGGCGACCCGAGCTACGCCGACCAGGACTACGCCGTCAGCGACATCAACGCGGCCGCCCGGATGATGTTCAGTCAGTGGATCACCAGCCAGGTCCCCGAGGGTGACGAGCTGCTCGCCCAGGTGCTGCCCGACTATCCGGCCACCGGCAAACGGACCCTGCAGGACAACGGCAGCTGGCTTCAGACGCTGCAACGCGACAACGTCGAACTGGTGCGTACCCCGATCGCGCGGATCACACCGCACGGCATCGAGACCGAGGACGGCACCACCCGGAACTTCGACGTGATCGTCTACGCCACCGGTTTCCGGCACACCGACGTGCTCTGGCCCTTGAACATCAAGGGCCGCAACGGAATCGATCTGCACGAGCTGTGGGGGAGCCGGCCTTACGCGTATCTGGGCGTCACCGTCCCGGGTTTCCCGAACCTCTTCCTGATCTATGGGCCCGGCACGCATTTGGCGCACGGCGGCAGCCTGATCTTCCAGTCCGAACTCCAGATGCGCTACATCAACCTGTGCTTGCAACGGATGGCCGAGGAAAACATCGTCGCCGTGGAGCCCACCGCAGACGCAGCCACCGAGTGGCATCAACGCACCCAGGCGGAGATCAAGAAGATGGTGTGGTCACATCCAGCTGTCAAACATTCGTACTTCAAGAACGCCGACGGGGAAATTCACACCGTCAGCCCGTGGCGCCTCAACGAGTACTGGGCCGCGGTGCGTGAGCCCGATTGGTCCAATTTCATTCTCCGACAGGGAAAGTGAGCGCGATGCGAACGGTAGTCGTCGACGGGCCCGCCAGCATCCGGGTCGACACCCGGCCCGATCCGGCCCTGACCGGACCGGACGGGGTGATCGTGCAGGTGAGCGCCGCCGGCATCTGCGGCTCGGACCTGCATTTCTACGAAGGTGACTACCCGATGGTCGAACCCATCGCGCTGGGCCACGAAGCCGTCGGCACCGTGGTCGAGGCGGGCCCGGAGGTCCGCACCGTGCGGGTCGGCGACGAGGTTCTGGTGTCGTCGGTGGCCGGCTGCGGAGCGTGTCCGGGATGCGCCACCAACGACCCGGTCATGTGTTATTCGGGTCTGAACATCTTCGGCGGCGGTGTGCTGCCGGGAGCTCAGACGGATCTGCTCGCGGTGCACGCGGCCGACTTTCAGGTCCGCAAGGTGCCCGAAGGGATTTCCACCGAACAGGCGCTGTTACTCACCGACAATCTGGCCACCGGCTGGGCTGCGGCACAGCGCGCCGACATCCCGTACGGCGGCACCGTCGCCGTGATCGGACTGGGCGCGGTCGGATTGTGCGCGCTGCGCAGCGCGCTGACCCAAGGCGCGGCAACAGTTTTCGCGGTCGACCGGGTCGAGGGTCGACTGCAGCGCGCCGTCGAGTGGGGCGCCACCGCGGTGCCGGGACCCACGGTCGAGTCCATCCTCGCCGCGACGGGCGGACGCGGCGCCGACGCGGTGATCGACGCTGTCGCCACGGATGCCTCACTGACCGACGCGCTGGCCGCGGTGCGCCCCGGCGGCACCGTGTCGGTGGTCGGTGTGCACGACCTGCAACCGTTTCCGTTCCCCGCCCTCATGTCCCTGATCCGCAGCATCACCGTGCGCTGGACGACGGCGCCGGTACAGCGCACCTGGCCGGAGTTGATCCCACTGCTGCAGTCGGGGCGCCTCGATGTCGAGGGCATCTTCACCACCACGATGCCGCTGGACGAAGCGGCCCAGGCTTACCGCACCGCGGCGGCGCGGACCGGCGATACGGTCAAAATCCTGTTGACGCCGTAGCGTTCCACCGTGGCAGCATGGTGTTCATGCGTTGCGCCGCAATCCAGCTCGAAGCAGTACCGGCCGACGTCGACGCCAACCTGGCCACCATCGAACGTCTCGTCGAGGACGCAGTCCAAGCCGGCGCGGAGACGATCGCGCTGCCCGAATTCTTCACCACCGGCATCGGGTTCTGGCCCGATCTCGCCGATGCCGCGCTGCCGCCCGACGGCAAGGCCACCGAACTGCTGCTGGGTCTGGCCCGGCGCCACGACGTGATGGTCGGCGGCTCGTTGCTGGTCCGGGACGACGACGGCAACGTCCGCAATGCCTACCTGCTCGCGACGGCCGCCGGGTTGGCCGGGCGCCATGACAAGGACCTGCCGACGATGTGGGAGAACGCCTTCTACGTCGGCGGTGACGACGACGGCGTGATCGAGACGGACGCAATGACCGTAGGGGCGGCGGTGTGCTGGGAACTGATGCGCACCCAGACGGTGCGCCGGCTGCGTGGACGCATCGATCTGGCAATGACCGGGTCGGGGTGGTGGTCGATTCCCGAGTGGTGGCCGCGAGCGAGCTTCCGCCGGCTGGAGGCGCGCAACGCGGCCACAGCACGACGGGCCGCGGCATCCTTGGCGAGCTACGTCGGCGCACCGGTGCTGCATGCCGCGCACGCGGGCCCGCTACGGTGCCGAATGCCGTGGCTGCCGATCCGATACCGCGGCCGATTCGAGGGTGGCACCCTGATCGTGGCGGCCGACGGCACCGTGCTGGCCGGCCGCGACGAGGCCGACGGGGAAGGCATCATCGTCGCCGAGGTCGAAATCGGGCGCCGGACACCAACCTCCAACGCGCCCAGCGGTTTCTGGCTGCATCGGCGCGGAGCGCTGCCGGCCGCGGTGTGGCACTATCAACGCCTGCACGGCCGCCACTACTACCGTCGGCACGTCGCCGGGACGGCGTCCTGAGCGCTCAGCGTTGGGCGACGATGTACTGGGAGTGCATGTAGCCGTCGATCGTGATGTCCACCTCGAACGGGGTCAATCCGTAACCGGCCTGCAGATCCGGGTTGTTGCGCATCGGTTCGACCGCCCAACCATGTGCGGCCAGCCACTCCGCGGGGTCCAGCGGGTTCTCGTAAGTCAGGGAGGAGAAGTCGACATCACCGGCCAAGTTGACCCCTGGGTGCTCCTCTTCGAGTGCGGCCAACTGCTGGTGATCCAGCCGAGACCCCAACGCGCCTATGGCAAGTCGACTGCCCGGGGAACTCAACTCGGTGATGCCGGCGAACAGCGCTTCGTGGGCGGCGCTGGTCAGGTAGGGCAGTAGCCCTTCCAGCGACCAGGCGCTCGGACGCTGCGAGTCGAATCCGGCGGCCAGCAGTGCAACGGGCCAGTCCGCGCGCAGATCGGCGGCGGCCTCGCGCCGCTCGGCCTTCGGCGCCGCGCCGTGCTCGCTGAGCACCTGCGCCTTGAATTCCAGGACTTTGGGCAGGTCGATCTCGAAAACCGTTGTCCCCGTTGGTCATTGCAGTCGGTAGGCCCGGGAGTCCAGACCCGCGGCGACGATCACCGCTTGCCGGATGCCCGCGTCGCCGGCAGCGACAAAGAACTCGTCGAAGAACCGCGTCTGCACGCCGTACAGGCGCGGGAAGGCGTTCTCGTGGTCGGAGGTTCCCGGGTTGGCCAACAGTTCGGTCAGATAATCGTCGCCCGAGGCCTCGATGAAGAGCTTCGCGTAGTCGTCGCGCACCAACGGCTGCTCGTTGACGGCATGCAGCGCGCGCCAGGCGGCTACCAGCAGAGCCGTGTAGCCGACACCGCTGACGATGTCCCATTCGTCGTCGTCGGAGCGTAGCGATCCGAACTCAGGGGGCGTCATAGCTTCCGAACGTACCCGTCAGAGCTCCAAAAGCACGGTCACCGGCCCGTCATTGACCAACTCGACCTGCATGTGAGCGCCGAAGACACCGATCTCCACCCGCGCGCCCGCGCGGCGTAGCGCCTCGGTGAACGTCGCAACGAGGGGCTCGGCGACCGCGGCCGGCGCGGCGGCGTTCCACGATGGGCGGCGCCCCTTGGCGGTGTCGGCGTACAGGGTGAACTGACTGACCACCAGGATCGGCGCGTCGACGTCGGATGCGGACTGCTCGCCGGACAGGATCCGCAACGTCCACAGTTTCTCGGCCAGGCGCTGCGCTGTTTCGGGTCCGTCGGTGTGCGTGACGCCGACGAGGGCGAGCAACCCCTGTCCGTCCGGGCGGATGGCGCCGACCTGTTCACCGTCCACCGAGACGGTGGCCGACGAGACCCGTTGCACCAGAACCCGCATGAGCCCCGATGCTGCCATGCGACAGTGAAGGAATGTCTGTGCTGGTCGCGTTTTCCGTCACTCCGCTAGGTGTAGGCGAGGCCGTCGGTGAGATCGTCGCCGAAGCGGTTCGGGTGGTCCGCGAATCGGGACTGCCCAACAGGACCGACTCGATGTTCACCGTGATCGAAGGCGATACCTGGGAGCAGGTGATGGCCGTGGTGCAGCGCGCGGTGGAGGCCGTCGCCGCCCGGGCACCGCGGGTCAGCACGGTGATCAAGGCGGACTGGCGAACCGGGGTCAGCGGCGCGATGACGCGAAAGGTCGAGTCGGTCGAACGCTATCTGTCGAGTTGATCGGCCTGGCAAACCCGGTGCTCAGCGCTGCGCGTAGCGTGGTGCGGATCCAAACGGCAACCAGGAGGCGCAATGATGGCCCGTTTCCCAGCTCCAGAACCCAGCGCATGACCGGCGGCGCAGGCGGGCCCGGCGGGGCCGGCGGTCAGGGCGGCGCAGGTGGTCGAGGCGGTGCCGGCGGTCGCGGTGGCGCGGGCGGTCGCGGTGGCGACGGTGGTCGCGGGGGCGACGGTGGTCGCGGTGGCGACGGTGGCCCCGGTGGCCCCGGCGGCGATGGCGGCCCCGGCGGTCAGCCGGGCGAAGGCGGCCCAGGCGGCGCCGGCGGCGAACCCGGTCAGCCGGGCCAGCCCGGCCAGCCGGGTCAGCCCGGTCAACCCGGAAGTCCCGGCGAGCGTGGGGGATTGACCGATCCGGGAATCCCCGGCCAGCAAGGCAGCCCCAGCACCTAAGAACCAACTCGGTGGCGATGCGTAGTGTCGTCACGGTGAGCGCACGCGCGGGCATCGTGGTCACCGGCACCGAGGTTCTGACCGGACGGGTCCAAGACCAGAACGGGCCCTGGATCGCCGATCGTCTGCTGGAACTGGGTGTCGAACTCGCCCACATCACCATCTGCGGTGACCGCCCCGCCGACATCGAAGCGCAACTGCGCTTCATGGCCGATCAGGGCGTCGATCTGATCATCACCAGCGGCGGGCTGGGACCCACCGCCGACGACATGACCGTCGAGGTGGTGGCCCGATTCTGTGGCCGCGAGTTGGTCCTGGACGACGCGCTGGAGAACCGGATCGCCGACATCCTCAAGTCGCTGATGGCACGCAACCCAGCATTCGCGGCGCTGCTGGAGCCGGGCAACTTCGAGTCGGTGCGGACCGCCAACCGCAAGCAGGCCATGATCCCGGTCGGAGCGCAGATCCTCGATCCGGTAGGCACCGCACCCGGCGTCGTGGTCCCGGGCAAGCCCGCGGTGCTGGTGCTTCCCGGACCCCCACGCGAACTCCAGCCCATGTGGCACAAGGCCGTCGAGACCCCCGGGGTGCAGGAGGCGATCGCCGGCCGGACGGTCTACCGGCAGGACATGGTGCGCATGTTCGGACTGCCCGAGTCCGGGCTGGCCGAGACGCTGCGGGAAGCCGAGACCGCCATTGCGGGCTTCGAGGCGCTGGAGATCACCACCTGTCTGCGCCGCGGTGAGCTGGAGATCGTCACCCGCTACGAGCCGGCCGCCGAACAGGTCTACGCGCAGCTGAGCCAACTGCTCCGCGATCGCCACGGTGCGCAGGTGTTCTCCGAAGACGGTTCGCAAGTCGACGATCTGGTCGCCGCCCTGCTCGCCGGACGCCGTATCGCCACCGCAGAATCCTGCACCGCGGGGTTGCTCGCGGCGCGGCTGACCGATCGGGCCGGCTCGTCGGACTACGTGGTCGGCGGGGTGGTGTCCTACGCCGACGAGGCCAAGGTGCAGTTACTCGGCGTCGACGCGGGCCTGATCGAGCAGCATGGGGCGGTGTCCGAGCCGGTCGCGCAGGCGATGGCGGCGGGCGCGCTGACACGCTTCGGCGCCGACACCGCCGTGGCCATCACCGGAATCGCCGGCCCCGGCGGTGGCACCGAGGAGAAACCGGTCGGCACAGTATGTTTCACGGTCGCGCTGGCGGACGGCACCGGCGTCACCCGCACCCTGCGGCTGCCCGGCAACCGCTCCGACGTCCGGGAACGTTCCACCACCGTCGCGATGCACATGGTGCTGCGGACGTTGAACGGTTCCGGAGCGGGCTGAGCGCCGGCAGCGGATCGACCGGGGACGCCGTGGACGCCGGTCCGCAGCTCACTCGACTTCGCTTGGCAGAAAAGTGGATTCAGCAGTGCCGAACCGAATTCCGGTGGCGTCCTTGCCGATCCACGTCAGCACCGCGACCATGACCAGCACCGGCAGGATCGTGGCCGCGAGTGCGAACGGATAACCGTGGGTCGCGGCCAGGTGCTCCTGAATCGGCAGGTTGAACGCGGCCAGCAGGTTTCCCAGCTGATAGGTCACCCCGGGATACAGGCCGCGAATGGCGTCCGGCGACATCTCGGTCAGGTGAGCGGGAATGACTCCCCACGCACCCTGCACGCACACCTGCATCAGGAACGAACCCAGGCACAGCATGGCCGCGGTGCGTGAGTAGGCGAACAGCGGCACGATCGGCAACCCCAGCACCGCGCAGAACACGATGGTGTAGCGGCGGCCGAATCGCTGCGACAACGTGCCGAAGACCAGACCGCCGACGATCGCGCCGACGTTGTAGACCACCACGATCCAGCGGGCGGTCGCGCTGGACAGCGCGGCGCCGTCGTCGGTGGTCGCTTTCAGGAAGGTGGGGTAGACGTCCTGGGTGCCGTGACTCATCCAGTTGAAAGCCGTCATCAGCAACACCAGGTAGCAGAACCGACGGATGACCTTGGCCTCGCGCAGCACGTCGCGAACTCTGGTCTTGGTCAGCCGCATGCGGTCCTGCGTGGCTTCCCACACCTCGGATTCCTCCACGCGATACCGGATGATCAGGCTGACCAGGGCCGGGATGATGCTCAGCGCGAACAGCCAGCGCCACGACAGGTCCAGCCAGTTCATCACCACCAACGAGGCGACGGTGGCCAGCAGGTAGCCGAACGAGTAGCCCTCTTGCAGCAACCCGGAGAAGAAGCCCCGCCGTTCGGCCGGAACCTTCTCCATCGCCAGTGCGGCCCCCAGTCCCCACTCACCGCCCATGCCGATGCCGTACAGCAGCCGCAGGATCACCAGCACGGTGAAGTTGGGCGCGAACGCGCACAGGAATCCGACCACCGAGTAGAAGATGACGTCGACCATCAGCGGCAGCCGTCGTCCGACCCGGTCGGCCCACAGCCCGAACAGCAGCGCGCCTAGCGGTCGCATCGCCAGCGTGGCGGTGGTGAGGAACGCGACCTCGGTCTTGCTGCGGTGAAACGTCTCGGCGATGTCGGCGTAGACCAGCACGACGATGAAGTAGTCGAAGGCGTCCATCGTCCAGCCCAGGAACGCCGCGAGGAAGGAGTTGCGCTGGTCGCTGGTCAGGCGCTGTCTGGTCACGTCAGCATCGTGGCCTACCCGACGCCAGACCGCGAGCGTGGCGCACCGCGCGGCCTGAACCGGCTGCATGCGCCCGTGGTGGCAGGATCGCCGGATGGTTCCTTTTTTGCTGCGCGCGGCGTTGACCGGGTTCGCGTTGTGGGTGGTGACGCAGTTCGTATCCGGCCTGCGCTTCGTCGGCGGTGAGACTACGTTGCAGCGCGTCGGCATCATCTTCGTCGTCGCGGTGCTCTTCGGTCTGGTCAACGCCATCGTCAAGCCGATCGTGCAGATCCTGTCGATCCCGATGTACATCCTGACGCTGGGGCTGTTCCACATCGTCGTCAACGCGTTCATGCTCTGGATCACCGCTCGGATCACCGAGCACACCACCCACTGGGGACTGCAGATCGACCACTTCTGGTGGACGGCGATCTGGGCGGCCATCCTGCTGTCCATCGTCAGCTGGATTCTGTCGCTCCTGACGCGTCGCGCTTCGCGGAACACGTAAATTTCCGGCGCGACACCCTAGGTTGTCAGCGCCTGTTGCACATATGCTTATTAAGCCCGTAATCACGAAGACCACTCGCTGAACCCCGCGAACACCTACGCTGTTTTTCGGTACGACGACGTTGCCGCCTTCAGCACCGAAGGCATCCTCAGCCACCACGACGACGGGACATTGCGAACGATGAAGACTGTCGCGATCAAATCATCGCCAGCTCCATCCAGCACGCGGCTGAATTCTCAAATCACCGATCCCAGCAGCGGTTTGCGAGCGCTCACCGAATGCACCGGCTCGGCGGTGGTCGTCCATGTCGGCGGTGACATCGATGCCAGCAACGAGACCATCTGGCAGCGTCTGGTGAACCGAAGCGCCTCGATCGCGATTGCGCCGGGCCCGTTCGTCATCGACATCCGGGAACTGGACTTCCTGGGATCGTGCGCCTACGCCGTGCTGGCACAAGAGTCGGTGCGGTGTCGTCGGCGCGGGGTGAATCTGCGGCTGGTCAGCGATCAGCCGATCGTGGCCCGTACCATCGCCGCCTGCGGCCTGCGCCGCCTGCTGCCGATGTACACCACGGTCGAGGGCGCCCTGGCCCCGCCGGCCTGAGTCCCGACCGGCCGGCTACGGCCCGTGCTGACCGTTCGGCGCGAGCAGCCCGTTCAAGATGCCGAGTGCGGTTTGCACCTGCGGACCCGCGGCCGCGGGTGGCGGTGCCTCGCCCGACGGCTGCCAGGGCTGGCAACCACTGGTCTTGAACGCCTTGTCGGTGGCCTCGATCTGCACGACCTGGGGCCGTTTGGTCATCGCGTTGTCGATCAGTGCACCGTCGGGATTGCCCGTCCGCTTCCAGTAGCAGGTGCCGTTGCCGACGGGCCCGGCGGAGGCATACACCCCCGGGGCGATGTCTTTGCCTACGGTGTAGACGCCGTCGTGGTCGATCGTCGTCCTGGGTGCCGCCGCCGGCGCAGCGGCGCCCGGGGGAGCCGGGGCCGGGGACGGGGTCGGCTCCGGGTCGGCGGCCGCGACACCCAGCGAGCCCGCCCAGCCTGCGACCACCAGTGCAGCGACGCCGAAAACTCGCGCTTGCTTAGAACTCATAACTAAACAGCGTACTCGGCGAGCGGGCCGGACGGTGCGCCTGAGATATTGACGAGTGCGTAGAGCCGGCGTGGACAGGAAGATTCGTCCCGATTAACGTCCCTGCAAATAGTGGGCGAGAAGGCGTTCGGAGGTCTGGGCGTTGCTGTTCATGCATGAAGTCCATACGGTGCGCGGGCGCGCCGAGGATGAATTCGAGGCGGCGTTTCGCGAAGGCTGGATGCCCACGCTGGCCGCCGGCGACGAGGCCCGGCTGCTGTGGTACACCAACCAGGCCCAGGGCAGCGGCCCGGCATACACGGTCATCACCGTGACCGCGGTTCGCGACGGCGCGGCCTGGGAACGGCTGACCAAGCGGGTGCAGCAGGGGGACCTGCGGGACTGGATGCATCACACCGACGAACTGCGCCACGGAGTCGACGCCAAGCTGCTGGTGCCGCTGCCGTGGTCACCGATGCAAGAGGTGTCCTTCGACGATGTGCCGGTGGACGGGCGTGAGCACGATATGAGCCTCTACATGGAAGACACCATGTGGCCCTACGAGGACAAGTTCGAGGAGTACATCCTGCGGTGCGGGGACGTTTATGCCCGCGGCCTGGAACAGCCGGCGTCCATGCTGCGGATGCATGCGTCGTTCCAGCCCGCCCTGGGCAGTCACCTGCGCCGCGAAGTGATCCTGATGCAGCAGATCAGTCGTCCCGAAGCGCTGCTCGACCTGCTACGCACCCATATCCCGGCCGAATACCGGACTCCCGGAACGTGGCTGCACGATGCGCTGGACTTACGGGATCAGTGGACCAGCCGGCTGCTGCGGACCTCGACCTGGTCGCCGCTGTACTGAGCCATGAACATCGGGACCATCGTCGACGCCGCGGCGACACACGATCCGCAGCGCACCGCGCTCGTCATCGACGACCGCCCGTACAGCTATGCCGAACTCGCCGGGGCAGTGCGGGCCTGCGCGGCCGGCTTGGCCGCACACGGTGTCCGACCCGGCGACCGCGTCGCCGTCGTCGACACCGCGAGCCTTCTTTCGATCGCCGCGCTGCTCGGCGCGGCCCGCATCGGCGCCGCGGCAGCGCTGATGAATCCGGCGTTGACGCCGCCGGAACTGCGGGCACTGCTCGACAACGCCGGTTGCACGGACGTGGCGGTGGCGGGGGAGACGCACGCCGACCGTCTGCGCGAAGCGGCGGTGCCCACCGTTTTGACGGCGTCCGAACTCCTCGCCGTCGACGAACGGCCGGGACCTCCGGTGTGCGTCGACGACGACCTGCCCGCGATGGTCCTGTTCACCAGCGGCACCACCGGCCTGCCCAAGACGGTCCCGATCGGCAGCCGGCAACTCGGCGCACGGCTCAACCGGACATCCGAGCCGTTCTCGCCGGACACCCCACCCGACGCGGTGATGATGTGCGTGCCCTACTTCCACGTGGGAGGGTCGCTCGGCTTGCTCGCCAGTCTGTACTCGGGCAACACCCTGGTGGTGCAGCGCCGGTTCGACGCCGGCCAGTGGCTGCGACTGGTGTCCCGGCATCGGGTGACCGCAATGTTCTTGGTGCCCACGATGATTCATCGAATCCTGGAACATCCCGACTTCGCCGCCACCGACCTGTCCTCGCTGTCCGCGATCACCTACGGGGCCGCGGCCGCGCCGAAGACGTTGATGCGCAAGGCAATTGCGGCCCTTCCGCACGTGGCGTTCACCAATGTGTTCGGCCAGACCGAGACTCTGGGCACCTACGCCAACCTGCTGCCCGAGGATCATCATGATCCAGCCCGGACCGGATCGGTGGGACGGCCCCTTCCCGGCGTCGACGTGCGCGTGGTCGACCCGGACACCGGTGTGGAAGTGGAGGTCGGCGCGGTCGGCGAGATCTGGGTCGACAGCCCGCTGAACAGCACGGCGGGGTGGTTGCGCACCGGCGATCTGGGCCGTAGGGACGCCGACGGCTACCTGTACCCGAGCGGCCGGCTGCGCGACACCATCAACCGTGGCGGCGAGAAGTTCGGGCCCATCGAAGTGGAGGAGGCGCTGCGGTCCCATCCGGCGGTGCGTGACGTCGCGGTAGCCGGAGTCGACGACGAAGAACTCGGCCAGCGGGTAGGTGCCGCGGTGGTGTCGCGCGCGCCGGTGACGCTGGAGGAACTGCGAACGCACTGCGCGGATCTGATCGCCTACTTCAAATTGCCGGAGCGACTGAGGATTGTCGACGACATTCCCTACAACGTGACCGGCAAAGTCGACCGCAGCCGGCTCGCCGCGCTGATCGCGGCCGCGGACTGACACGCGGATTGCTGTCCGCCGTTACGGCACCAGCACCACCTTGCCGATGTTCTCCCGCGCCGCCAGAATCCGGTGTGCTTCAGGGGCTTCGGAGAACGGGACCGCGGCGTGCACGACCGGTGCCACGATGCCGTCGTCGAGCGCTTGGCGCAGTGGCGTGATCCAAGGTTCGAGCGTGCCCCGGTCATCCCACAACCGCAGCATGTTCAGGCCGATGACGGTCTTGGACTCCGATAGCTGATCGATCAGATTGAACCCGCGCAGCATCGCCAGCGCGTGCGGCGCCGCCCTGCGCAGCGACCGCTTCTCGCCTTCCTGCAGATTCGAGATGCCGTAGCCGACAAGCCGTCCGCCCGGCCGCAGCAGATCGTAGGACCGTCGCAACGACGTGCCGCCCAGGGCGTCGAGCACCAGATCGTAGGGCTGCAGCCCCTTCCACCAACCGTCACGGCGGTAGTCGATCGCCCGGTCTACACCCAGTTCGGCCAGCTTCTGGTGCTTTGCGGGCGAGGCGGTGCCGTGTATCTCGGCCCCGGCGGCTTTGGCGAACTGGACGGCCGCGATGCCCACGCCGCCGGCCGCGGCGTGGATGAGCACCCGTTCGCCGGCGCGCAGCGACCCGTAGCCGTGCAAGCCCGCCCACGCGGTGGCGTAGTTGACCGGAACCGCCGCGCCCTGTTCGAAGCTCACCGACTCCGGCAACGGCACCGAGTCGGCCGCGGCGACGTTGACGATCTCGGCGTAACCACCGAAACGCGTTCCGGCCAAGACCCTTTCGCCGATCCGGCTGTCTTCCACTCCGTCGCCTACGGCCACCACGGTGCCGGCCACTTCGTAGCCGACCACGGCGGGGAGGTCGGGTGCGTCGGGATACAGGCCGACACGCGCGAGGTGATCGGCGAAATTGACGCCGGCGGCCCGGACTTCGATGCGCAGCTGGCCCGGTCCCGGCGGTGGCGGGTCCGGACGCTGCAGTACCTGCAGGACCGACGGTCCGCCATGTTTGGTGATGACGACTGCGCGCACGGTTTCTCCTTGTTCGGTTGCGGTACGTCTCCGTCATACACTCCCGGCCTCGCCACCGGATAGCGGCGGGCTCGGAGTTCTACCGGTTCCGTCACGAGTGGCGTTACCGTTCCAAGAGTGAGCTATTCGTCCGGTGACGACGAGGTGCACGGCTGTGTCTTGACGATCGCGACCGGGCTGCAACGGCAGGTCGCCGACATCAGTACGACGATTCAAAAAGCGCTCGAAGAACAGGTCCCCGAACTGCGCGGCGATGCGCACATGCTCGAGTTGATGGGCGCCAGCATCCGGTCCAACATCGAGACGATCTTCGATGCACTGCTGCATGACATCCCGGTCGACGAGATCACCGCTCCCGATGCGGCGCTGGAGTACGCCCGGCGGGTGGCCCAGCACGACGTACCGGTCACGTCTCTGGTGCGCGCGTATCGACTCGGGCAGCGGCACATGACCGAGCTGGTGTTCACCGAACTGCGTGCCCTCGACGTCGAACCCACCACCAGGGTCGCCGTGATCGAGGTGATCACCACGTTGGTGTTCGAATACGTCGACCTGGTGTCCCAACACGTGGTCAGCGCGTACGAAGACGAACGCCAGCACTGGCTGGAAAACCAGAACAGTATCCGCGCGATGAGGGTCCGGGACGTGCTTGCCGACGGATCCGCCGTCGACGTCGACATCGCCTCTGCCACAATCCGTTACCCGTTGCGGTGGCAACACGTCGCGGTCATCGCGTGGCAGCCGGACCCGGCGACCGAACACGACGAGCTGGCCCGCATGCAGCGCTTCGTCCGCAGCTTGGCCGGGGCCGTCGACGCCTCCGCGGCCCCGTTGTTCGCCGCCGCCGACCGGACCAGCGCCTGGGGCTGGCTGCCGTTTCGAACCGCGCCCGGCGACATCGTCGCAAAGGTGCGCCAATTCGCCCGTGTCCGAGAGGATTCGCCGTCCATCGCGCTGGGCGCGATCGGCACCGGGGTGGGTGGATTCCGTCGTTCCCACCGTCAGGCCCAGCGGGTGCGGTCGGCGGTGTCGGCCGGCGGCCCGGCGCACGCGGATGCTCAGCGAACGGTGGCCGCGGCCACCGATCCCGACCTGGCGGCCGTGGCACTGCTCGGCACCGACACCGCCGAAATCCGCGGATGGGTGGCCGATGTCCTCGGCCCGCTGGCCGCCGACACCGACGACGACGCGCTGCTGCGGGAGTCGTTGCGGGTGTTCCTGCACAGCGGATCCGTCCACGAGGCCGCGGCACGCGATCTCGATGTCCCCTTCACCGTGCTGAGGAACCGGGTGGAGCAAGCCGTCGCTCGTCGCGGACGTCCGATCGATGACCGCGTCGACGTCGAATTGGCGCTGGCCGCCTGCCACCGGTACGGCGCGGCCGTACCGGGACCGAGCTGACGCTCGCCCCGGACGGGGCGCGAAAGCCATTGTGATGCAGGCCCCTCGGCCGGTGATTCAGATCACTATCTTGGGGCATACACTTCGTGCGTCAGGTGAATCGGGGCTGAAGAGGAGCGTAAGGCCATGGTCATCGCGGAAACGGACAATGCGGTCCAATCACAGTTCGAGGAAGACGTCGCCGCGACGCAGCGCTACTTCGAGAGCCCGCGCTTCGCCGACATCACCCGCCTCTACACGGCCCGCCAGGTCGTCGAGCAACGCGGCACGATCCCGGTCGACTACACCGTGGCCCGCGAGGCGGCGGCCGCCTTCTTCCCGCGGCTGCGCGAACTGTTCGCCGAGAAGAAGAGCGTCACCACGTTCGGCCCCTATTCACCGGGGCAGGCGGTGAGCATGAAGCGGATGGGCATCGAGGCCATCTACCTCGGCGGCTGGGCGACCTCGGCCAAGGGTTCGGTCACCGAGGACCCGGGACCGGACCTGGCCAGCTATCCGTTGAGCCAGGTGCCCGACGATGCCGCGGTGCTGGTGCGTGCGCTGCTGACCGCCGACCGCAACCAGGAATATCAGCGGCTGAACATGAGCGAGCGCCAGCGCGCGTCGGCCACCTTCTTCGACTACCGGCCGTTCATCATCGCCGACGCGGACACCGGTCACGGCGGAGATCCGCACGTGCGCAACCTGATTCGACGTTTCGCCGAGGTCGGCGTGCCGGGCTACCACATCGAGGACCAGCGCCCGGGCACCAAGAAGTGCGGCCACCAGGGCGGCAAGGTCCTGGTCCCCTCGGACGAACAGATCAAGCGACTCAACGCCGCCCGGTTCCAGCTCGACATCATGCGGGTGCCCGGCATCATCGTCGCGCGCACCGACGCCGAGGCGGCCAACCTGCTCGACAGCCGCGGCGACGAACGCGACCAGCCGTTCCTGCTCGGGGCCACCAACCTCCAGGTGCCGTCGTACAAGGCGTGTTTCCTGGCGATGATGCGGCGGTTCTACGACTCGGGTGTCGAGGAACTCAACGGGCACCTGCTGTATTCGCTCAGCGACGACGAGTACGCCGAGGCGGGCGCGTGGCTGGAGCGTCAGGGAATCACCGAGCTGATCGCCGAGGCGATCAAGACGTGGCGGGAGAACGGCGAGACCTCGATCGACGACGTGTACGACGACGTCGAATCGCGTTTCGTGGCCGCCTGGGAGGACGACGCCGGGGTGCTCACCTACGGGGAAGCGGTCGCCGAGGTCCTGGAATTCGGTGAGAGCGACGACGAGCCGCGTGGGATGAGCGCACAGGATTGGCGCACGTTCGCCGCCACGGCGTCGCTCTATGACGCGCGACGCAAGGCCAAAGAGTTGGGTGTCGACCCGGGGTGGGACTGCGAGCTGGCCAAGACGCCGGAGGGCTACTACCAGATCCGCGGCGGCATCCCCTATGCGATCGCGAAGTCGCTGGCGGCTGCGCCGTTCGCCGACATCCTGTGGATGGAGACCAAGACCGCTGATCTGGCCGACGCACGCCAGTTCGCCGATGCCATCCATGCCGTATATCCCGACCAGATGCTGGCCTACAACCTGTCGCCGTCGTTCAACTGGGACACCACCGGCATGACCGACGAGGAGATGCGCGAGTTCCCCGCGGAGCTGGGCAAGATGGGGTTCGTCTTCAACTTCATCACCTACGGCGGACACCAGATCGACGGCGTCGCCGCCGAGGAGTTCGCCACCAACCTCCGCCAGGACGGGATGCTGGCGCTGGCCCGGCTGCAACGCAAGATGCGCCTGGTCGAGTCGCCGTACCGCACGCCGCAGACGTTGGTGGGCGGGCCGCGCAGCGACGCCGCGCTGGCGGCGTCCTCGGGACGCACGGCGACCACCAAATCCATGGGCAAGGGGTCCACCCAGCACCAGCACCTGGTGCAGACCGAGGTGCCCAAGAAGCTGCTCGAGGAGTGGCTGGCGGTGTGGAGCGAGCACTATCAGCTGGGCGAGAAGCTCCGGGTCACGCTGCGGCCCCGCCGCGCCGGTTCGGATGTGCTGGAACTGGGGATCTACGGGGACGCCGACGAGCAGCTGGCCAACGTCGTCGTCGACCCCATCAAGGACCGGCACGGTCGGAGCATCCTGCAGGTGCGTGACCAGAACACCTTCGCCGAGAAGCTACGCCAGAAGCGGCTGATGACCTTGATCCATCTGTGGCTGGTGCACCGGTTCAAGGCCGACGCGGTCTATTACGTCACGCCGACCGAGGACAACCAGTACCAGACCGAGAAGATGAAGTCGCACGGCATCTTCAGCGAGGTGTATCAGGAGGTCGGCGAGATCATCGTCGCTGAGGTGAACAAGCCTCGTATCGAGGAACTGCTCACCTCCGACGGCGCGGCGTTGCGGAAGCTGATCCTCAAGGAAAACTGAGCGCGAATTTTCTCCCTAGTCTCCCCGGCGCCGGCTGCGCCGGGGAGATTTCGTCTCTTGCGTCGCCGACATCGAACCGGCGATGGGCACTGCCCGCACTCGGTGACCACCTGCCATACAAGAAGGTCGAATTCATGCAATTAAAGGCCGCTTGTAAAGCAAATAGACGTTTTCTATGACGGCTATAACGTTTCGATAACGAACGCCGGATCTAGTCGAGATTCGGCAGGCGAGTAATAGCATCGGCGGGTCGGGCCACTTTTGGGAAAGCGGGTTCTACTGCCATGTCGTACGTGATTGCTGCAACCGAGACACTCGCCGCCGTGGCATCGGACGTCGGGAGCATTGGATCCACAATCAGCGCAGCCAATGTCGCTGCAGCGGTGCCCACGACGGAGATGTTGGCCGCCGCCGCCGACGAAGTTTCCACCCGCATCGCGGCGTTATTCGGCGCGCATGCCGTCAGTTACCAAAACCTTGCCGCCGAAGCGACCGTTTTCCACGAGCAATTCGTTCGCACTTTGCAGGCGACTGCGGCTTCCTATTCAAGCGCCGAGGCTGTCAGCGCGGCGTTCATGCGCGAGACACTTAACGCAATCAATGCGCCGTCGCTGGCTTTGTTGGGCCGTCCGCTGATCGGTAACGGCGCCGACGGGGCGCCGGGCACCGGGCAGCACGGTGGTGCGGCGGGCCTGCTGTTCGGCAATGGCGGTGCCGGCGGCTCCGGCGCGACCGGTCTGAACGGTGCCAACGGCGGCGCGGGCGGCAGCGGCGGGGCGTCCGGCCTGTTCGGCGTCGGCGGAATCGGTGGGGCCGGCGGATCGTCGACGAGCGGTGTCGGGGGCAGCGGCGGCGCCGGCGGAGCGGCCGGCCTGTTCGGCGCGGCGGGCTTCGGCGGGGCCGGGGGATCCTCGGTGTCCGGCACCGGCGGTACCGGCGGGTCCGGGGGTGCGGCTGCATTGTGGGGCACCGGCGGAGCCGGCGGCGCGGGCGGCTTCTCCGCTACCGGCACCGGCGGCACCGGCGGAGCCGGGGGCAGCGGCGGACTGCTGACCGGCGCCGGCGGGGCCGGCGGGATCGGCGGCATCGGTGGCGCCCAGAGCGGCAGCGGCGGTGCCGGCGGCAACGCGGGATTCCTCTTCGGCAACGGCGGCGCCGGCGGCGCCGGTGGCACCGGCATCTCCGGGTCTGTCGGCGGCGACGCCCTGTCACCGGGCGGCAACGGCGGCAACGGCACGGCCGGCGGTCTGGGCGGAAACGGCGGCGCCGGCGGCAACGCGGGACTGCTCTACGGCAACGGGGGCGCCGGGGGCGTCGGCGGTGTCGGTGGCGCGGGCGGTGCCGGTGGTCTCGGCGCGGTGGGCGACCCGGGCCTGCCCGGTGGAGCCGGCGGCGACGGCGGCGGCGGCGGAACCGGCGGGGTGGGCGGCGTCGGCGGCTCCGGGGGTGCTCTGTTCAGCCAGGCCGGCACCCCGGGCGCCGGTGGTGCCGGCGGCGCGGGTGGTACCGCCGGAACCGGTGGAGCGGGCGGCAAGGGCACCGTCGTCAACGGGGTCGCCGGTAGCGGTGGCGAGGGTGGCCGCGGCGGCAACCCCGGCCTGGGCGGCGCGGGCGGTGCGGGCGCGCCCGGAGCCGGTGCCGGACTGCACGGCGCCACCCCCACAACCGGCGGCAACGGCGGTGCGGGCGGCGCCGGGGCTGACGCGACAACCGCCGGTGCGGCCGGTGGTGCCGGCGGTCGGGGTGGCGACGCGGGAGCGGTCGGGACGGGTGGTGCCGGCGGGGCCGGCGGGGCCGGACGGGCCGGCGCGCAGGTGACGGCTCCGGGAGCAACCGGCAACGCCGGGGGCGACGGTGGAGCCGGCGGTGACGGCGGCGCCGGAGGCACGACTTCGGGTAATGGCGGCGTCGGTGGCGCCGGTGGTGCGGGCGCCGAGGGCACCGCCGGGGTGTCCGGAACCGCCGGCGGGGCCGGATCCAACGGCGTCGACGGCGGTAGCGGCGGCGCCGGCGGCAAGGGCGGAGCCGGGGGGCTCGGCGGTGTTGCGCTCGGTTCCGGCACCGGCGGGCAAGGCGGTGCCGGCGGCAACGGCGGCAGCGGCGGCGCGCCCGGTAACGGGGGTGCCGGTGGCCAGGGCACCGTCACCAACGGGGTTGCGGGCAACGGCGGCGACGGCGGCAAAGGCGGCGATCCGGGCGCGGCCGGTGCGGCGGGTCTCGGCGGCGCCGGCGGCGCGGGCGCCCAGCCGGGCACCTTCGGCGCGGACGGCAAGGCCGGGAGCACGGCGGCCTCCGGTGGCAACGGTGGCGCCGGCGGGGCAGGTGCCGGCGCGATCACAGCCGGCGGACACGGCGGCGCGGGCGGCCACGGTGGTGATGGCGGGTCGGTCGGCGACGGCGGCGCCGGCGGTGCCGGTGGTGCCGGGTTCGCCGGCGCACCGGTGGTGGCCCCGGGCGCCGACGGCAACGCCGGCGGCAACGGCGGTACCGGCGGTGACGGCGGCGCTGGTGGCACGACGTCCGGCAACGGCGGCGTGGGCGGTGCCGGTGGCCATGGCGCGGACGGCAGCGCCGGCATCACCGGCACGGACGGCGGTGCCGGTGTGGCCGGCGGCGACGGCGGCGACGGTGGATCGGGCGGCCAGGGCGGCGCCGGCGGCGTCGGCGGCACCGCGCTGGGCAAGGGCGTGAGCGGTCAGGGCGGCGCCGGCGGTGACGGCGGTCAGGGCGGCACCCCGGGGCACGGCGGGCGTGGCGGCAACGGTGCCGTCGTGAACGGAGTCGCGGGCAACGGCGGCAACGGCGGCCACGGCGGCGATCCGGGTGCCGCCGGCGCGGCCGGCTCCGGAGGGGCAGGCGGCACGGGGGCCCTGAGCGGGGCAAACGGCAAGACGGGCAGCAGCCCGAGCTTCGGCGGCAACGGCGGCGCCGGCGGCGTCGGTGCCTCCGCAACCGTCGACGGCGGTCACGGCGGCGCGGGTGGCAAGGGCGGTGACGGCGGGTCGGTCGGCAACGGCGGCACCGGCGGTAGCGGCGGCCACGGTTATGTCGGAGCCCACGGCACCAACGCAACCACCGCCGCCGAGAACGGCGGCATCGGCGGTAACGGTGGCAACGGCGGGGCCGGCGGCGCCGGCGGCGCTGGCGGTACCACGTCCGGATTCGGTGGCAGCGGCGGCGGTGGTGGTCGCGGCGGCCTCGGCGGGTTCGGCGGCAACGGCTACGACGGCAACACCGGCGCGCTGGGTGCTACCGGTGGAAACGGCACCAACGGCGGTCAGGGTGGCACCGGCGGTAACGGCGGCGCGGGCGGGCAGGCCGGTAGCGGTGCTTCCGGTAAAGGCATCGATGCGGGCGGCGGCGCGGCGGGCGACGGCGGCACCGGCGGCATCGCCGGCAGCGGCGGGACGGGCGGTGTCGGCACCTTCGCCAACGGCGGCACCGGAAACGGCGGCAACGGCGGAGCGGGCGGAACGGTCGGCTCCGGCGGCACCGGCGGCACCGGCGGCGCAGGCGGCGGCACCACCGGCGCGAAGGGTGCCGACGGATCCGTCGGCGCAATCGGCACGGGAGGTCACGGCGGTACCGGTGGCGCCGGTGCCACCGCGCCCGCATTCAGCGGACTCAACGGCGGCCACGGCGGCAACGGTGGTGACGCCGGGCCGGTCGGCAACGGCGGCACCGGCGGGGCCGGGGGTGCCGGCGCCAACGGGACCCAAGGTCTCAACGGCCTGATCGGCGGCTCGGGCGGCCACGGCGGCAACGGTGGTGTCGGCGGTAGCGGCGGCACCACGTCCGGGGTGGGCGGCAACGGCGGCGCCGGCGGGACCGGCGGCACGGGCGGCTTCGGCGGCGCCGGCACCGACGGTGCCACCGGACTAGCAGGCCAGACCGCCGGCGCCGGCACCAACGGCGGTCAAGGCGGTGCCGGCGGCGACGGCGGCCAGGGCGGCGCGCCCGGCACCGGGGCTTCGGGCACCGGCAAGGGCGGTGTCGGCGGCCAAGGCGGAAACGGCGGTTTCGGTGGGACTGCCGGCAGCGGCGGCACCGGCGGCGCCGGCACTTTCGAGAACGGCGGCACCGGCAACGGCGGTGACGGCGGGACCGGCGGGACGCCAGGTGCCGGTGGCACCGCCGGCAAGGGCGGAGCGGGTTACGGCACAGCCGCCAAGGGCGCGGACGGCGTCGTGGGCGCCCACGGCGTCGGCGGGCACGGCGGCACCGGCGGCGCAGGAGCTGACGCACCGGCGTTGAGTGGCCTCAACGGCGGCAAGGGCGGGTCGGGCGGCGACGCCGGAGCGTTCGGCAACGGCGGTACCGGTGGCGCCGGCGGAGCGGGAGCGATGGGCGTCGAAGGCACGAACGGGACCAAATCCGGTCAGTCCGGCGGTGCCGGCGGCCACGGTGCCGCGGGTGGTAACGGCGGCGACGGCGGCGAGGGCGGAGCCGGCGGCAAAGGCGGGTCGATCTCCGGCGTCGGAGGCAATGGTGGCGCCGGCGGCCGCGGCGGCGTCGGAGGAATCGGCGGGTCCGGCGCAAACGGCAACACCGGTGACGCGGGACAGACCGGCGGTCTGGGCGGCAACGGCGGTCAAGGTGGTACCGGCGGCAAAGGCGGCGCGGGCGGCGCGCCCGGTACCGGCGCGTCCGGCACCGGCACCGGGGGTGCCGGCGGGGTTGCGGGCACCGGCGGGTTCGGCGGAGCGGCCGGCGACGGCGGTGCCGGCGGTACCGGCACCTTCGCCAACAGCGGCAGCGGCAACGGTGGTGACGGCGGCAAGGGCGGAAACCCGGGCGCCGGTGGTGGCGGCGGCGCCGGGGGTGCCGGCGGCGGTAGCGGTGTCCACGCCGGCGCGGCCGGTGCGAACGGCAAATCCGGCGACCTGGGTGTCGGCGGCAACGGCGGTATCGGCGGCACCGGCGCCGCCGCGCCCGCCTTCAGTGGGCTCAACGGCGGCAACGGGGGCAACGGCGGCGACGCCGGGCCGGTCGGTAGCGGTGGCGCGGGCGGCACCGGGGGAGCAGGTGCCATCGGCACTACCGGGTCGGACGCATCCGGCGCCGGCCAGAACGGGGGCGCCGGTGGGAATGCCGGCAACGGGGGCAAGGGCGGAAAGGGTGGCAGCGGCGGATCGATATCCGGCGACGGCGGCAACGGCGGCAATGGGGGCGTCGGCGGTATCGGCGGCACCGGCGGCACCAGTGGTGCCGGTGCGACCGGCGGCATCGGCGGAACCGGTGGAACGGGCGGCCAGGGCGGCGCAGCCGGTAACGCGACCGCTGCCGGCTTCAAATCGGGCACCTTGGGCGCAGGCGGAAACGGTGGGATCGGTGGCACCGGCGGTGCCGGCGGCGCCGGAACCACCGGATCCATCCACGGAGGGCATGGCGGAACCGGCGGGACCGGCGGCCAAGCCGGTGCGGCCGCAGCCCCCGGCGGGGCCGTGGGCTTCGCAGGCGATGGCGGCATCGGCGGCAACGGCGGCCTCGGCTCGCTGGGCAAGAGCGGCACCGGCAGCGCTGCCGGCTCCGCGGGCGGCAACGGCGGCAACGGCGGCAAGGGCGGCGACGGCGGCGCAGCGGCGGTGGCCGGCGGTACCGGCGCCGGAAACGGCGGCAAGGGCGGTAACGCCGGCAGCGGCGGCAACGGTGGCGCCGGTGGCGGTGCCACGACGAACGGCGCCAACGGTGGCAGCGGCGGCATCGGTGGGAATGGTGGTAACGGCGGCGCCGGCGGCACGGCCGGCGGTGTCGGAGCTTCGAACGGCAGCGTCGGCAACGCCGGTAGCGGCGGCAATGGCGGCAAGGGGGGTGCCGGCGCCGGCGGTGCTGCCGGCGTCAACCCCGGCGCCTTCGCCAACCAGTCAGGTCCCGCCGCGTCCGGGGCCAAAGGGGTGGATGTCATTGCCCCCAACCAGGTGGGCGGCACCGGCGGCGCCGGCGCGAACGGCGGGTACGGCGAGATCGGCGGCACCGGCGGCAACGGCGGTTGGTCGACCCTGGCCGACGCCAAGATGTTCGCGGTCGGTGGCACCGGCGGCGCCGGCGGCACCGGCGGGTACGGGGCTAACGGTGGCACCGGCGGCATGGGCGGCAATGGGTCCAACGGGACAAGTGCCATCGGAGGCACCGGCGGCGCGGGTGGCACCGGCGGATACGGGGCGAACGGCGGCACCGGCGGCAAGGGCGGATACAACGCCGGGACTCTCCCCGGTTACCCGGGCGGTGGCCCCGGTGGCGTCGGCGGTGAAGGTGGCGCCGGCGGCGGCATGGGCGGCAGGGGCGGCGAGGGCGGCAATGCCGCGGTGCCGACCAACAGTCCGGGCGGCAACGGCGGTAAGGGTGGTCAAGGGGCTGGCGGCGGCAACGGCGGTTACGGCGGCGCGGGCGGAGCCGGTGGCAACGCCGGATACGGGGCTGGGAACGCGGTCGGCGGCATCGGTGGCGACGGCGGGGCCGGCGGCGGCGGTGGAGTCGGGGCCGTGGGCGGCCAGGGCGGCAGCGGCGGAAGCGGCGGCATCAGCGGCGGTAACGGTGGCTGGGGCGGTAGCGGAGGCACCGGTGGCACCGGCGGCGCAGGCGGCAACGGTGGCGGCGGTGGCGCCGGTGGCTTGGGTGTCAATGGTGGCACTGTCGGCGGCGGCGCCGGCGGCGTTGGCGGCGCTGCCGGCACAGGCGGCTCCGGCGGTTCAGGCGGCACCGGCGGTGCCGGCGGCGCGGGCACCTCGTGGAACAACGGGAGCAGTCAGTTCAACGGGTCCAACGGTGCCACCGGCAGCAACGGCGCTACCGGCGCCTCGGGCGGCAACGGCATCGCCGGCAGCAACGGCGCTCACGGGTAGGGCGTATCGGACAACGGTGCCGCTGGGACTTTTCCCGGTCTCAGTCTTGGTGCTGCGCGGTACTTTTTGCGGCCCGGTGTCTTCGGTGATTCCCGGCCAAGTGTCAATCCCTGGTCAAGTCCACGCGGCAGGGCGAGTGGCTTTTGACCGCTGCACCGGCTTTGAGTGTGAAGCCTTGGCTTTGAGTGTGAAGCCCTGGCTTTGAGTGTGAAGCCTTGGCTTTCGGAGTGAGCCCACGGTGGGAAAGCCGACCGAAATCCCACCCAGACTTCACGCTCAAAGCCCAGGCTTCACGCTCAAAGCCCAGGGCGCACACCCAAAGCCAGGGCTTCACACTCAAAGTCCAGGAATCGCCGACCAGAGCCGTCAGCACGACCTCGGATGCGCGAAAGCGCGCAGCGACAGGTCCGACCGGCTACGGCCCGGCGCCGGTGGTGAAGAACCCGGCCAGCCGCTCCCCGAAGTTGCGGACGCCGGCGTTGAACGCGGCGGTCATCAGGCCCACCGAGCTGGTGTTGGCGATCCCGGACATGGTGTGGCCCAGGTTGGACACACCGGAGAGGAACTGGCCGACGTTGTTGTAACCCGAAACCGCACCGAGCAGCGTCTGGGGCACCTGGTTGAAGAAGCCCGAGACCGCGGAGCCCACGTTGCTGTACCCCGAGACCCCACCGGCGCCGATATTGAAGAAGCCAGAGGACGGGGAAGTGGTCCCGTTCCCGAAACCGGGCGCGCCGCCGAAGTTGAGCGGGATGGTGATCGGCCCGAGCCCGCCGTTCATGGTGATGTTCACCGGTGCCTGGCCGATGCTGATCCCGGGGATGGTGAAGGCACTGGTGCTGCCGCTGAGCGGAACGTTGAGACCGATCTGCGGCAAGCTGATCCCGGGGATGGTGAACGGAGCCGTCGAGCCAGTCAACGGAACGTTGAGACCGATCTGCGGCAAGCTGATCCCGCCGATGGTGAACGGAGCCGTCGAGCCACTCAACGGAACGTTCAGACCGATCTGCGGCAAGCTGAAGCCACCGATGCTGAACGGGCTGGTGGCACCGCTGAGCGGAATGTTGAGCCCGAACTCGGGAATGCTGAACCCGCCGATGGTAAACGGAGCCGTCGAGCCGCTCAACGGAATGTTGAGATTGAACTGCGGAATGCTGAAGCCGTTCACGGAGATGTTGCCGGTGCCCCCGGTGAGTACCGGGCCGATGTCGAAGTGCACCAACGAAATCGGCCCGATGCTGCCGTTGAGGACATCGGGTAGACCCGGCAAACCCGGGACCCGGTATGGAACGACTCGAATGGTGACGTCCACTGGGATGTTTGCACCGACGCTGATCGGGATTCCGGGAATCGTGATCGCGGGGATGGTCACGCCCCCGACGTTGCCACCGGCGTTGAGGCTGATCGGGATCCCCGGAATGCTGATGCTGGGAATCGTCACGCCGCTGACACCGCCGGCAGCGATCATGTTCAACGGGATACTCGGGATGTTGATGCCGGGCACCGTGATCGGTCCGACGCCCCCGCCGGCCAGAATGCTCAACGGAATGCCGGGGATCTCGATGTTGGGCACCACGATCGGACCAACACCCCCGCCCGCCAACAAGTCCAGCGGAATGCCCGGGATCTCGATGTTGGGCACCACGATCGGACCAACACCGCCGCCCGCCAACAGATTCAACGGGATCGCGGGAATGGTGATGTCCGGCACGGTGATTGGACCGAACGCACCGATGGCGTTCACGCTCAGCGGAATGGTGGGGATGCTGATGGTGGCTCCCGCACCCAGCAGACCCTGGTATTCGCCTCGCCAGAACATTCCGTTGCTGTAGTTGCCCGTGATCAACGCGCCGGTGTTGACGTTGCCGGTGTTGCCGATCCCGGTATTGATGTCGCCGGGGTTGAACGCGCCCGTGTTGGTGTCACCGGGGTTGAAGTCTCCCGTGTTGACGTTGCCCGCGTTGAAGTTGCCGGTGTTGTGGCTGCCGACGTTGGCGAGACCGCTGTTGACGCTGCCGACGTTGAACAGGCCGGTGTTGGCGAGGCCCGCGTTGCCCAATCCGTTGTTGTAGTTGCCGGAGTTGCCGATACCGAAGTTTCCGGTGCCGGAGTTGAAGAATCCGACGTTGCCGGTACCGGAGTTGCCGAAGCCGATGTTGCCGCTGCCGGAGTTCAGCGCGCCGAACCCGACCTGGTTGTCGCCGGTGAGCCCAATGCCGAAATTGCCGTTGCCGGTATTGCCGAAGCCGAGATTGCCGTTGCCGGTATTGCCGAAGCCGAAGTTGTTGTCGCCGAGGTTGCCGAAGCCGATGTTCTGCAGTCCGGCCGTCAGGCCGGCACCGGCATTGCCGAACCCGAAGTTGCCCAGGCCGATGTTGCCGAAGCCGAAGTTGTTGTCGCCGAGGTTGCCGAAACCCAGGCTGGTGCTGCCGACGTTGCCGGCACCGAAGTTGAAACCGCCGACGTTGCCGAGGCCGAAGTTGTAGTTGCCGACATTGGCGGCGCCCAAGTTCAGGCTGCCGTCGTTGGCGAAGCCCAGGTTGAACACCGGTTCGGCGGCACCGCCGCGCAGGAAGCCGGCCAGGTGGTCGCCGAAATTGCCGACGCCGGAGGTGAAGGACGCCGTCGCCTGGCCCAGCGTGCCGGTGTTGAACAGACCCGACACCGAATTGCCCAGGTTTGCGACGCCGGAGGTCAGCGGCCCGACGTTGAACATGCCCGAGTTGCCCAGCGCGCCGACAGCGGAGTTCCAGAATCCTGACGCACCGGCACCCAGGTTGCCGAAACCGGACGAAGTGCCTGCGCCGCTGTTGAAGAACCCGGACGACGGGGCTCCGGTGGAGTTCCCGAATCCAGGTGTGCCGCCGATGTTTATCGGGATCTCGATGGGTCCGGCCGTGCCGGTCACCTGGATGCCCAGTGGTATTGGCGCCAGGGTGATCGGCGGGGTGGTGAGGGGACCAAGAGTGCCACCTGCGTTGACGCCCAACGGAATCTCCGGGATGGTGAAACCGTTCGGGAACAGTGTCAACGGACCCAGCACGCCACCTGCGTTGACGCCCAACGGAATCGCCGGAATGGTGAAGCCGTTCGGGAACAACGTCACCGGACCCAGGCCGCCACCCGCGTTGACGCTCAACGGAATTTCGGCCAGGCTCAGCCCGTTCGGGAACAGTGTCACGGGGCCCAGGCCGCCGCCCAGATTGACTCCCAGAGGTATGCCGGGAAGGGTGATCGGCGGGGTGCTGAATGGGCCGATGGTGCCACCCACGTTGATACCCAACGGAATTCCGGGAAGTGTGATGGTCGGGGTGTTGATGCCCCCGATCGAACCGCCGACCGTGATGCCGCCCAGAGTCAGATCGATGAGCGAAGGACCGATGGTCCCGGGGGCGGAAGGCAAGCCGATCAAGGCGAAGTTGAACGGCGACTCCGGGATTTCGATGGGGACGTACAAACTCGCGCTGCTCAACGACAGCGTGATCGGATTGATGCTGATCGGGGGGACGCTGATCGGTCCGACCAGAGCCCCGTTGCTGTTGATGCCCAACCCGATGGTGGGAATGGTGATGGGCGGCAAGCTGATCGGGCCGACCAGCGCGCCGTTGCTGTTGATGCCCAAGCCGATGTTCGGGATGGTGATGGGCGGGATCGTGATCGGACCGACCAGCGCACCGTTGCTGTTTATGCCCAAGCCGATGTTCGGGATGGTGATCGGCGGAACCGTGATCGGACCCACCAGTGCACCAGAACTGTTGACGCCCAGACTGATTGGCGGAATCGAGATCGGCGGCAAGGTGATCGGGCCCACCAGCGCACCGTTGCTGTTCACGCCGAACCCGATCTGCGGAATGGAGATGGGCGGCACGGTGATGGGGCCGACGGTGCCCAATCCGCCTACGGTGAGGGGCATCGCCGGGATGGTGATGGTGCCGTTGAAGCCGGCCAGTCCCTGGTAGTCGCCGCGCCAGAACATGCCGTTGCTGTAGTTGCCGGGGATCAACGCACCGGTGTTGACGTTGCCGGTGTTGCCGATACCGGTGTTGTAGTTGCCGGGGTTCATGAAGCCGGTGTTGGAGTTACCCAAGTTGAAGTCGCCGGTGTTCAGGTCGCCGGTATTGAAGCTGCCGCTGTTGAAATGGCCGAGGTTGGCAAGACCGGTATTGATGTTCCCGACGTTGAACAGCCCGGTGTTGGCGACGCCGGCGTTGCCGAAGCCGGTGTTGTAGCTGCCGGAGTTGCCGAAGCCGAAATTGCCGGTGCCCGAGTTGAACAGACCGATGTTGCCGGTGCCGGAGTTGCCGAAACCGATGTTGCCGGTCCCCGAATTGAGCGCGCCGAAGCCGACCTGGTTGTCGCCGGTGAGCCCGAAACCGATGTTGCCGTTACCGGTGTTGCCGAAGCCGATATTGCCATTACCGGTGTTGCCGAAGCCGAAGTTGTCGGCGCCGATGTTGGCGAAACCGAAGTTCCGCAGGCCTGCGGTCAGCCCCGGCCCGATGTTGGCGAAGCCGAGATTGCCGGTTCCGACGTTGCCGAACCCGAAGTTGTTGTCACCGAGGTTCCCGAAACCGATGATCCCGCTGCCGATGTTCCCGGCACCGAGGATGTAGTTGCCGATGTTGCCGCTGCCGAGGTTCAGGTTGCCGACGTTGGCGGTACCGATGCTGCCGTAGCCCGCGTTGGCGAAGCCCACGTTGAAGTTCGGCTCCACCGAGCTCTGCAACAACGCCAGGAAGTTCGCCGGCTGCAGGAACGGTGTCAGTCCGGCTGCGACGGCGGAGGCACCGGCGTGGTAGGCCGCCATCGCCGACACGTCGAGCGCCCACATCTCTTCGTACAGCGACTCCATCGCCGCGATGGCGGGGGCGTTCTGCCCGAAGATGTTGGACATGACCAGTGACACCAGCTGATTGCGGTTCGCCGAGACCAGTTCCGGAATCACCATGGCGGCTCGGACCGCCTCGAATTCGCCGACCAGCGTCGAGGCCTGGGTGGCCGCCTGCGTAGCCTGGCTGGCCGCCGCCGCCAGCCAACTTGCGTACGGGGCCGCAACGGCCGCCATGGCTTGCGATGCCGCGCCTTGCCATGCACCATCGGTCAGCCCGGCCGTGACGGTCTCGAAAGCGCCCGCCGCCGTTGCCAATTCGTCTGCAAGCCCACCCCAAGCCGCCGCTGCCGCCAACATCGGCTGGGCGCCCGCACCGGCGTGGATCAAAGCCGAGTTGATCTCCGGTGGCAGCACAAAGAAGCTCATCGCTCTACCTCTCTCTGGTGGCATCGCGCCACGGACAGCCATCTACAACCGGCGTGATTCCCGACCCACAACCGTCAGCAAGGTGATCTGGTAGCGCACAAGTTACGCGGAGACACAGGTGGTAAACCGTCGGATTTATCAAAACGCGATCTAACCGTTATCAAAATGTGATTAACCAACAGGCCATTTGACAGTTTACTTTACAAAGCGTTTTTGGAGCATTGGTTCCGGGTCCGGTGTCAACTGACGCAGAGCCTCTACCAGCCCGGAGTCACGAAACCCCAACGGAATTCGCCCGCGCTCGGCGGCACACTGACGCTGGTGGAGTTTGCCCTCGAATGCACCGCTTGATGCACGACATATGCGCCTCAAAAACTTCACAAATAAAAGAATTCAAATGCCGTGGTGCAATTTCCGAGCGTACACGGCCCAGGACATCACCCGAATGCCGATGCCCGAATCTGCAGCCTACGACGCCAGGCCGGTGACCGAGGTGGAAGCGCGCAACTCACCCGCGTCGACCGTCCGATGAGCTGTTGTTCCGCGCCGGGTGACCCCGGCTGTGGCGTCCTATGGCGGAGATTCCGCTGCTCCTGACGCTAGTTTCCGCCCCCAAATTAGGGGGTATGCGACCCGAGCACATTTGCAGACAACAGTGAAGATTGGTGAGTCTGATGAGATCTGAAGCCAGGACGGCGTTTGCGGTCTTCGGCGGCGGCGCCATGCTCGTCATGGCCGTGGCCTGCGGCGGCGGCGACAACAAGTCGCCCAGCAGCAGCACCACTCCGTCAACGCCGGCGACATCGACGAGCGCTCCCGCCAATTCGGAGACCTCACCCGCTCCGAGCGGCACCGGCGGACCCGGCGGTGGCGGCGGCAGCGTGCCCGGTGGCCCGAGCGGCGGCGGCGGACCCGGTGGCGGCGGCGGTGGCGTGCCCGGTGGCCCGAGCGGCGGCGGCGGACCCGGCGGTGGCGGCGGTGGCGTGCCCGGTGGCCCGACCGGCGGCGGCGGACCCGGTGGCGGCGGCGGCACGATTCCCGGCGTCGGCGGTGGCGGCGGCGGACCGGGCGGTGGCGGCGGCTGCGTCGGCAACATCTGCGGCGGCTTTCCGTGATCGACCGCTCACATTGATATCGGCGGACGAGATATCGACCGACAAGGGCCGGGGGTGACCCCGGTCCTTGTTTGTTGCGGCCCCGGGACCAGTGGGACTGTTCCGGCGGGCGTCCTCGCCGGGCTAGGGTTCGGTCAGCGTCGATCGCAAGGGAGCCCCGATGGCGAAGCTCAGGTTCGGATATTTCATCGCACCATTCCACCGCGCCGGCACCAACCCGACGCTCGCTCTACAGCGTGATCTGGAGTTCGTCGAACATCTCGACGCCCTGGGATTCGACGAGGCATGGATCGGCGAGCACCACTCGGCCGGCAGCGAAATCATCAGTTCCCCAGAGATATTCATCGGGGCGGCGGCTCAGCGGGCCAAGCGGATTCGATTCGGCACCGGTGTCATCTCGCTGTCCTACCACAACCCGCTGTGGGTGGCGGACCGGCTGATGCTGCTCGATCACCTCACCCACGGCCGCATCATCGGCGGGGTCGGTCCCGGATCACTGCCCACCGACTCGTCCATGATCGGGCTGACGCCCACCGACACCCGCGAGTTGCTCGAGACCAACCTCGACATCGTGGTCCGGCTGCTGGCGGGGGAGACGGTCAGCGCCAAGACCGCCACCCACCAATTGTTCGACGCCCGGCTGCAACTCGCCCCCTACTCAGACGGTGGGATTCCGCTGGCGGTCGCCGCGGTCGCGTCGCCGACGGGAGCACGACTGGCCGGCAAGCACGGCATCGGGTTGCTGTCCATCGGCGCGACGCTGGTCGTCGAGGGCTTCGACGCGCTGGCCTACCACTGGGGCATCGTCGAGGAGCGTGCGGCGAAATTCGGCACCCGCGTCGACCGCAGCAACTGGACTCTGGTGGGGCCCATGCACATCGCCGAAACCGACGAACAAGCCCGCGCCGACGTGAAATTCGGCATCGAACCCTGGTTCCGCTATTTCCAGAAGGTGGCCGCCTTCCCGCAGATGACGATGCCGGGGGACCGGCTCGACGAGATGATCGACATGATCAACGAGAACGGCGCCGGGGTGATCGGCACCCCCGAGCGTGCCCGGGAACAGGTCCAGCGGTTGTGGGATCAATCCGGTGGTTTCGGCTGCATGCTGCAGATGGGCCACGAGTGGGCCAATCCGGCCGCGACCAGACGCTCGGCCGAGTTGTTCGCCGCGGAAGTGATGCCGCACTTCCAGGGACAGGCCGAACCCACGTTGGCAGCCGCGGAACGCGCCGGCCAGATGCGTGAGGGACTGGCTCAGACGCAGTTGCAGGCCATCGAGCACATGACCAAGAAATACCAGGACGAGGTCGGAGCTCAGTAACCGCGAAAAGCGTTGTTCGCCAAGGCTACCGGGTAGGCGATTCGCGCTCGGCCGCCTTCACCAACTTGCCCGCGAAGTACTTGACCGCGCCGCCCATCGCGGCACGCGCGGCCGCGCCGGTCCCGCGCCCCTTCTCGGTGAACGACCCGCCCCAGTAGATATTGGTGCCGCCCGTTTGGGTCGGGGTCAGGACCACCTCGGCGACGTAATCGGTGACCGGCTGCCGGGATCCCACCAGCTTGTAGACGTGCCGGTAGTCCTGTTCGTACTCGACGGTTTCCTCCTGCACGAACACCGGCCACATGCCGAGCTTGCGGATGGCTCCGACCCCACCCGGGGCGGGGTCGCCCTGCCGCACCCAACTGGAGGTCATGACAACGGGCTTTGCCCAGGACGACCAGTTGCCACCGTCGGTCACCAGCCGGAACACAGTTGCGGGGGGCGCACTGGTGGTCTTGTTGACCTCGAATGTGAACTTGCGACCCGACATGTCAAACTCCCCGTCTCGATGAATGTCGCCGTGTACCCTACCGCGCGGCCGGTAGGCGACCCCGGGCCGGACCTTCGCAACGGAAGTGATTCCGTGCGGCCGCCGGCCGGGGCATACTCACCATGTGCCGAAAGCCGACGACGTCACCGAGTTGGCCACCCTCACCAAGGCCGACGTCGCAGCGGCGCTGAACGTGCTGAAGCCATTGCGAAAGTTGATCAAGCCCAAGGTATATGGCATTGACAACGTGCCGACCGAACGCGCGCTGCTGGTAGGCAATCACAACACGCTCGGCATCGTCGATGCGCCGTTGCTGGCTGCCGAACTGTGGGAGCGGGACAGATTGGTCCGCTCCCTCGGTGACCACGCCCACTTCAAAGTTCCCGGCTGGGGGGACGGGCTGAAGAGAATGGGCGTGGTCGACGGCACCCGGGAGAATGCCGCCGAATTGATGCGACGCGGTGAACTCGTGATGGTGTTCCCGGGCGGTGGCCGTGAAGTCAACAAACGCAAGAACGAACGCTACAAGTTGGTCTGGAAGAACCGACTCGGGTTCGCGCGCTTGGCGATTCGATTCGGCTACCCGATCGTGCCGTTCGCCTCGGTGGGCGCCGAACACGGCATCGACATCGTGCTGGACAACCAATCCCCGCTGTTGGCGCCGGTGCAGTTCCTGGCCGAGAAGCTGCTGGGGGTGTCCGACGCGCCGCCGCTGGTGCGTGGCGTGGGCTTGACGCCGCTGCCGCGTCCCGAACGGCAGTACTACTGGTTCGGCGAGCCGATCGGCACCGCTGAATTCCTGGGTCAGAAAGATGACGACAACGCCGCGCGCAAGGTGCGCGAACGTACCGCCGCAGCGATCGAGGACGGTATCGAACTGATGCTCGCCGAACGCGAAGCCGACCCGAACCGCTCCGTGGTCGGGCGGCTGCTGCGCACCGATGCCTGACCAGTCAGCGAATGGATGAGATTGCCCGCCAACCGATGTCGATGACGAATAGGTTCTCTCGCTGCCGGCGCGGCGCGGCGTGGCTGATCTCGGTGCTGGTGATCGCCGGTTGCAGTAATGCCCATGACGCGCCTGTCTCGGGGACCAGCACCGCGACCACGACAGTCTCCGGCGCCCAGGCCGGTAACAGCCAGCACGTGCTGGACTCCGCGGTCAAAGCCGACGGGCCGGGCTGTTCGGCCGCGGTGGGCATCGAGGGTCGTATCGCCTGGACCGGCGTCGCGGGTCTGGCCGACTTGAGCAACAAGACCAAGATCACTGCGGACACGGTCTTCGACATCGCTTCGGTGTCCAAGCAGTTCACCGCCACTTCGATTCTGTTGCTGTCCGAGGCGGGCAGACTCACGCTGGACGATCGGCTGTCGCAGCACCTGCCCGAGATGCCGCCGTGGGCCGCAAGCGTCAGCCTGGCCCAGCTGATGCATCACACCAGCGGGATCCCCGACTACTCGAACCTGCTTCAGGAGCAAGGATTCAGCTACACCGACCGCACCACCGAAACGCAGGCGCTGCAGGCGCTGGTGTCGGCGCCGGAGTTGAGCTTCAGGCCCGGTGCGCGCTACGAGTACAACAACTCCAACTACCTGTTGCTCGGCGAGATCGTGCACCGCGTCTCGGGTCGCGCGCTCGCGGACTTCATCGGCGCCGAGATCTTTCGTCCGCTCGGCCTGAACATGGCGCTCGAGCCTGTCGCCAAGGTTCCGAACAAGGCTGTGGCGTACACCAAGTCAGACGACTACCAAGTCGTGGACTTCAAATGGGAACAGGTCGGCGACGGCGGCATCCAGACCACACCAGGCCAGTTGGTTCGGTGGGCCGACAACTATCGGACCGGCAAGGTCGGCGGTCCACAGCTGCTCGACGCGCAGCTGGCCGGGGCGGTGGAGACCGAGCCGGGCGGCGGCGACCGCTACGGCGCCGGGATCCAGTCACTTGCCAACGGCATGCTCGATCATCCCGGGGTTTGGGCCGGCTTCGTCACCGCGTTCCGCATCAGCGGTGACCGTCGCACGGCCGTGGCCGTCAGCTGCAACGTCGACAATCAGGACCCCGGGGCCATGATCGACGCGCTGGGCAGCATCTGGATGCCGGGCTAGCAAGCTGCCATCATTCACGGTATGGCGCAACCGTCGATTCTCACCAGCGACAATGGTTTACCTTCCGGCGTGCAGGGCGCGTGTGATTCCCGCTTCCTGAATGTGACCCGTGCGTTCGCCGGGTTGTATCCCGGGCGCAAGTTCGGCGGCGGGGCTCTGTCGGTGTTCGTCGACGGCCGACAGGTGGTCGACGTATGGACGGGCTATTCGGACCGCAAGGGCGACGTGCCGTGGACCGCCGACACCGGCGCCATGGTGTTTTCGGCGACAAAAGGCTTGGCCGCCACCATCATTCACCTTCTCGTCGATCGCGGTCTGCTGTCCTACGATGCGCCGGTCGCCGACTACTGGCCCGAGTTCGCGGCCAACGGCAAGTCCGAGATCACCGTCAGCGACGTCTTGCGGCACCGCGCCGGTCTGTCGCACCTCAAGGGCGTCGACAAGGACACGATCATGGACCACCTGCTGATGGAGCAGCGTCTGGCGGCGGCCCCGGTGGACCGCGCCCACGGCAAGATGGCCTACCACGCGATCACCTACGGCTGGTTGCTCTCCGGTCTGGCCCGCGCGGCCACCGGCAAAGGCATGCGCGAACTGTTCCGAGAGGAACTCGCCCGCCCACTGAACACCGACGGGTTGCACCTCGGCCGGCCACCGGCCGAGTGTCCGACCAAGGCCGCGCAGACGCTGCTGCCCCAGGCCAAGATCCCGACCCCGCTGCTGGACTTCATCGCTCCCAAGGTCGCGGGGCTGTCCTTCTCCGGGCTGCTCGGCTCGATTTATTTCCCCGGCATCATGTCGATGCTGCAGGACGACATGCCGTTTTTGGATGGCGAGCTTCCAGCGGTCAACGGCGTGGTGACCGCACGCGCGCTGGCGAAGACGTACGCGGTGCTGGCCAACGACGGCGTCATCGACGGCACCCGGGTGCTGTCGTCGGAGGCGGTATCCGGGATGAAGGGCAAGGCCGAGCTGTGGCCGGACCTGAACCTGGGTCTGCCCTTCACCTACCACCAGGGTTACCAATCATCGCCTGTCCCAGGGTTTTTGGAAGGCTACGGTCACATCGGTCTGGGCGGGACGGTCGGCTGGGCGGATCCGGAGTCCGGCAGCTCGTTCGGCTACGTGCACAACCGCCTGCTCACGCTGCTGTTGTTCGACGTCGGGTCTTTCGCGGGGTTGGCTCCGCTGCTGACCAACGCCGTCAACGCAGTGCGCAATGACGAACCGCTACAGGTTCCGCAATTCGGGTCGGGTTACCACGACTCCGGTGAGCACGAGCCGGCGGCGGGGGAGTAGCCCAGCGAGCGGTTTATAGACTGCGGTCATGGAAGGCGGTGCCCGGCAGGAGCCAGCAGTGCCCGACGGCCTGCTCGAGATCGAGGATTGCCTGGACGCCGACGGGAACATCGCGTTGCCCCCGGACACGACGCTGATCTCGCTGATCGACCGCAATATCCGCCACGTCGGCAACGAGGTCGCCTACCGTTTCCTGGACTATGGGCGCCCGGGCGAAGCACACGCCCAGGACGTGACCTGGGCGCAGTTCGGGGTTCGGCTGCGCGCCGTCGCCGCACACATCCAGCAGCACGCCGGCCCCGGCGACCGGGTCGCGATACTGGCGTCGCAGAGCATCGACTGGGTCGTCGGCTACTACGCCGCGATCAAGGCGGGCACCATCGCCGTGCCGCTGTTCGCTCCCGAGCTACCCGGCCACGCCGAACGTCTGCAAACCGCGCTTCTCGACTCGAAACCGACCGTCGTCCTCACCACGACCGCGGCCAAGGACGCCGTCGAGAGCTTCCTGAAAACCGTTGCCGGGCTTGCCGAGCCGCGGGTACTGGTCATCGACCAGATCCCCGACGCGAGCCAGGACCTGTTCGTCCCCGTGGCGCTGGACATGGACGCGGTGTCCTACCTGCAATACACCTCCGGTGCGACCCGGCCGCCCGTGGGCGTGGAGATCACCCACCGGGCGGTGGCCACCAACCTGACCCAGATGATCCTGTCGATCGACCTGCTCAACCGGAACACCCATGGCGTGAGCTGGCTGCCGCTCTACCACGACATGGGCCTGTCGATGATCGGCTTTCCCACCGTCTACGGGGGCCACACCACGCTGATGTCACCCACGGCGTTCGTGCGCCGGCCGCAACGCTGGATCCAGGCACTGTCGGACGGCTCGCGGACCGGCCGTGTGGTCACCGCGGCACCCAACTTCGCCTACGAGTGGGCGGCGCAGCGCGGTCTGCCCGCCGCCGGGCACGACATCGACCTCGGAAACGTCGTGCTCATCATCGGCTCCGAGCCGGTCAGCGTCGACGCGGTGCGGACCTTCGAGAAGGCGTTCACCCCATATGGGTTGCCGCGCACCGCATTCAAACCCTCCTACGGTATCGCCGAGGCGACGCTGATGATCGCAACCATCGACCACGCCGCCGAGACCTCGGTGATCTATCTGGACCGTGAGCAACTCGGTGCGGGGCGCGCGGTCCGGGTGGCCCCGGATGCGCCCAACGCCGTCGCGCAGGTGTCGTGCGGCCAGGTGGCGCGCAGTCTGTGGCTCGTCATCGTCGACCCGCAAACCGGTTGCGAACTGCCCGACGGTCAGGTCGGCGAGCCGTGGCTGCAAGGCGACAACGTGGGACGCGGTTATTGGGGACGTCCGGAGGAGACGCGTGCGACGTTCGGCGCCAAGCTGAAGTCGACCCTCCCGGTAGGCAGCCATGCCACTGGATCCGATGTCGACGGCAACTGGCTACGCACCGGCGACCTGGCCGTCTACCTCGACGGCGAGCTCTACGTCGCCGGCCGGATCGCCGATCTGGTGACCGTCGACGGTCGCAACCACTACCCGCAGGACATCGAGGCCACCGTGGCCGAGGCGTCGCCGATGGTGCGACGGGGATACGTGACGGTGTTCGTCGGGCCGGACGGTTTGGTGGTCATCGCCGAACGCGCCACCGGCACCAGCCGCGCCGACCCGGCGCCCGCGATGGACGCCATCCGCGCCGCGGTGTCCAGCCGGCACGGCCTGCCGGTCGCCGACGTGCGTTTCCTGCCGGCCGGTGCCATCCCGCGAACCACCAGCGGCAAGCTGGCCCGCGTCGCGTGCCGTGTGCAATATCTGGACGGCACCCTGATCCGGTGAGCTTCACCCCGTCTGCCGACGAACCCGACCGCGCCCCGGAACTGGTGGGGTATCCGGTCACACCGCCGCCGCTGGTGCGTCCGGTCACCTTCGACCAATACTGGAGCGAACTGACCTTCATTCACTGGCCGGTGGCGCCCGAGGGCATCGCGCACCTGTATCCGCCCGGGACCCGTCCCGACGTCTTCGCCGACGGATGGGCTTACGTCGGCCTGGTTCCGTTCACCATGACCAGCACCAAATTGGGTGCGGCACTACCGCTTCCGTATTTCGGGTCGTTCCACGAGACGAACGTGCGGTTGTATTCGGTCGACGACGCCGGACGCCACGGGGTGCTGTTCCGGTCATTGGAAACCGAGCGACTGGCGGTGGTGCCGGTGACCCGGGTCGGTCTGGGGGTGCCCTACACGTGGGCGAAGATGCGAATCACCCGCTCGGACAACCGGATCACCTACACCAGCGTCCGGCGCTGGCCGCGGCGCGGGCTGCGCTGCCTGGTGACGGTCGATGTGGGCGACGTGATCGAACCGACGCCGCTGCAGGTGTGGCTCACTGCCCGCTGGGGCGCGCACACCCGCAAGGCGGGCCGGACGTGGTGGCTGCCGAACGATCACGTGCAATGGCCGCTGCAGGCCGCGCAGATCGTGGAATTGCACGACGAGCTGGTGGCGGCGGCCGGGGTCCAGCCCGCAGGAGACCGTCTGCCTGCGATGTTTTCCCGCGGTGTGCGAACGCAATTCGGCAAACCCTGCATCGTTCAGTAACTCAGCACGTGGAAATGTCCCCGGGGACAGCGACCTTCGACGCCGCTGAACGGCTCGTCGTCGAATTCCCGCCAGTCCCAGTGCTCACCGCAGTAGCACGCCGGGCAGTCGGGGCAGTGAAAGGGGGCATACGCGTGGCCCATTCGATACAGCGCCACGGCGTCACCGTCGGCGATTGCGTAGCCGAGCCATTCGACCCGCTCACTCGGCACCGGCTGCGTGATGACGCCGAAAAACGTCTGCACCAGCAACGCGGCTTGTTGCGTGGGCCGTTGCAGGACGTCCAGTTCGGCCAGCGCCTGCAAGGCGGACCCCGGCTCGTCCCCGACCGCGTCGGCAGGAGTCAGGAACTTGACCCGGCCGGCCAGGTTGCCGCAGACCGCGCAACTGAACCGGGCTTCGCCGGGCTCAGGGGCAGGCGTAGCCTTCATCTCCCGCCCGTCCATGGGCTCTAGTGTGTCCGGTATGGGCAAGTTCGCCAAAGCAGAGATCGAGCAAGCCGTCCGCAACTACACGACCGTCGTCGAAGGCTGCTCGGCGTCGGGCGATTGGCGTCCGTTCGCGGATCTGTTCACCGAGGATGTCGTCTACATCGAGCATCACTACGGGACTTTCCACGGCCGCGAAGAGGTGCGCGAATGGATCGTGGCCGTCATGGCGCCGTTCCCGCACATGCGATTTCCCGCCGGCTGGACCGCCTACGACGAAGACAACGACGCCGTGGTCATCATGATCAAGAATCTGCTCGATCACCCCACCGACCCCGACGGCGAACCGTTCTGGTTCCCGAACTGGACCCGGCTGGTCTACGCCGGCGACGGTCTGTTCTCCAGTGAAGAGGACATCTACAACCCGAACCGCGACGCCCCCGGCGCCGTCGACGCCTGGCTGGAGGCCGGCGGCCGGTTCGCGTCCAAGAAGTTTCCGGAACCCCGCACTTAGACGCGGGCCAACGACCGCTTGCGCCGACGCGTGCGCGCGACCTGCAGTGCGCGGTCCCACGCCAGCAGCGTCGCGGCCTTGAGGGTGGCGGGTGCGGCACTGTCCTTGGACAACAACGCCGTGGCCGCGGCTTTGGTCGTAACCGACGCCTTGGACATGTGGCCCGAGTCGAACGGCGGCTGCGGGTCGTATTCGAGGGCCAACTGGATGGCCTTGGCGCGCGCCTGGCCACTGATCTGGCCGGCCAGCCAGAGCCCGAGATCCAGACCCGCGGACACGCCTGCGCTGGTGATGATGTTGTCCTCGTGCACAATTCGTTCGTCGGCGACCGGCGTGACGCCGAACGCCTTCAGCGCGGGCAGGGTGATCCAGTGCGATGTCGCGCGCCGATCCTGAAGCAGGCCGGCGGCCGCCAGGATCACCGAACCGGAGCACACCGACGTGGTCCAGCTGGCAGTCTGGTGAGCTTGACGCAGCCAGCCGAGCAGCTTCTCGTCGCGTGCGTGCACCGGCGTCCCCGGACCGCCCGGCACCAGGATGACGTCGGGCGAAGGTGTTTCGGCCAGCGTGTGGGTGGCGCCGATCACCAGCACGCCGGAATCGGCGGTGACCGGCCCGACCTCGTGCCAGACGAAGCGCACCTCAGCGTGCGGCAGTTGACGCAGCATCTCGTAGGGGCCGATCATGTCCAGCGCAGTGAATCCCGGGTAGGCCACGAAGGCGATCTGGGTCATGGGTGTTCTCCTTGGTTTCTCGAGCAGACGCTGGCGATCAGGCGAACGCCTTGCGGTACTGATCAGGTGGGATGCCGACGCGCCGAATGAAGTTGCGCCGCATGGTTTCCGCGGTGCCGAAGCCGCACCGCGACGCGATCGCCACGACGGTGTCGTCGGTTTCCTCGAGTTGCCGGCGCGCGGCCTCGGTGCGCACGCGTTCGACGTACTGCCCGGGCGCCTCCCCGACCTCTTCGGTGAACACCCGGGTGAAGTGCCGCGGGCTCATCGCCGCCCGCCGCGCCAACTCGTCGACGCTGTGTGAACCACCCGGTTCGGACTCGATGGCCTCCTGCACATCCCGGATCGACGTCCGTTTGGCCCGCGGCATCCACACCGGTGCGGCGAACTGGGTCTGCCCGCCGGGACGCCGCAGATACAACACCAGCCAGCGGGCGACCGTCTGCGCCACCTCGGTGCCGTAATCGTCCTCCACCAGCGACAGCGCCAGGTCGATCCCGGCGGCGACGCCTGCGGCGGTCCAGATGCGTGCGCTGCTGCGGACGAAAATCGGGTCGGGATCGACCTCGATGTCCGGAAACTCAGCGGACAACCGGTCGGCGAACGCCCAGTGCGTGGTCGCGCGATGCCCGTCCAGCAATCCGGCTTCGGCTGCCAGGAAGGCGCCCGTGCAGACCGTGACGATGCGGCGGGCGGTTCGGGCCACCGCCTTGATCCAGTCCAGAAACTCGGGGTTGGCCCGTGCAGCGTCGACGCCGCCGCCACCCGGCAGCACGACGGTATCGACCCGGTCGCGGGGATCGGGGAGCGGCGCGGCGGTGAAGCCCAACCCCGCGGCGGTGCTGATGGTTTGTCCCTCCAGCGAGGCCACGAGAACGTCGTAACCGCCCTGAGTCAGCAAAGATGCACCGGTGAACACTTCGTAGGGCCCGATCAGATCAAGCGCCTGCACTCCCGGGAAGCCGGCGATGACGACTTTGCGTGCCATGCGGACAGTCTTGGCCATGCGACACCATGGCGTCTACGTCATGGTGCCCACGAATCAGGACATCAGGACCCGATCAAGGGCGGCGGGGCGCTGCTTGGCAGACTGTGCACATGGCACAGATAACTTTGCGCGGAAATGCGATCAACACCGTCGGCGACCTTCCCGCCGTTGGCTCCCCGGCCCCGGCATTCACCTTGACCGGCGGCGATCTCGGCACGGTCAGCAACGAACAGTTCGGCGGTAAAGCCGTGTTGCTGAACATCTTCCCGTCGGTGGACACCCCGGTGTGCGCGAAGAGCGTGAAGACGTTCAACGAGCGCGCCGGTGCCACCGGCGCGTCGGTGGTGTGCGTGTCCAAGGATCTGCCGTTCGCCCAGCAGCGGTTCTGCGGCGCCGAGGGCACCGAGAATGTCACGACCGCCTCGGCGTTCCGGGACAGCTTCGGTGAGGACTATGGCGTCACGATCGCCGACGGCCCGATGGCCGGGTTGCTGGCCCGCGCCATCGTGGTGATCGGCGCCGACGGCAACGTCACCTACACCGAACTGGTGCCCGAGATCGCCCAGGAGCCCGATTACGACGCCGCGCTGGCCGCGCTGGACTGACAACCTCAGCCGCGCCGTGCCGCTTCCTGGGCGAGCTGCACCCGCGAACTGAACCCGAGCTTGGTGTAGATGTGCGTCAGATGCGCCTGCACGGTGCGCGGTGAGACGAACAACCGTGCCGCGACTTCTTTGTTGCCCAGGCCCGCACTGACCAACCTGGCCACGTCGAGTTCCGCGCGGGTCAGCGAGTCCCAGCCGGTGCTCGCGCGGGTGCGCTCACCGCGGCCGCGGCGGACGTAGGCGATCGCCTCCTCGATCGTCACGGCCGCACCCTCATCCCAGGCGGCTTGAAACTCGTTCTCGCCCAACTGGTCTCGGACCGCGGCGAGCTGACTCTCATGATCGGCTTCGAGCATCGGGAATCGGACGACACCGGTGGACTGGCGTGCGGCAGCGGCAATTCCGAACAGGCGTGCCGCTTCTCGCTGATTACCGGCCTCCGCCGCAAGGTAGGCCAGGCATTCGAACGCCTCCGCCACACTCATGTAGCCGTGGGATTGGTCCGCCACGATGAGTGCCTGGAGCGCATCGTCGCCGGCTTGCTCGAACTCGCGCTGCGTGATCGCGACGCGGGCTCGGGTAGCCAGCGCCGCCACCAGCGAGATGTCCTTTGCCGCCGCCACCACCTCGTCGGCACGGCGGCGCGCTGCGGCGAGGTCGCCGCCGAGCAACGGCAATGCCGACACCACGTAAGTGACCACCGTCGCGGGCGTTATCGGGATGCGCTGCAGTGCCGCTTCGTATGCCTCGCACGCCCCGGTGATGTCCCCCCGGAACAGCTTGATGAGGCCGATCGCCGAGTAGCCGACGCGGTCCACGAGTTCGCCCGGTTTCGAGCGATCGTCCAGAAACTCATCCATCGCCGCCTGTGCGCCGTCCACGTCGCCTTGCCAGACCAGCGCAAAAACCAGATTTATCAACGCGACTGATCGGCAGAACACATCGCGGGCTGTTGTCGAATCGACGATGACCTCGCGCAGCGGGGCGGTGGCCAGCCTCACCTCGCCCCGATCGGTGTGCGCGGTCGCGAGTGCCAACCGACACACCCGTGCGGTGGACTGATCACCGATCGCTTCGGCAAGTTCACGACCTTCGGTCGCCGCGGCACGGATGGCGTCGTGGTCACCCACCACCATTCCGGCTACCGATCGCCAGCCCAGAATCCCGCTCAGTCGCCATTGGTCGCCGAGTTCGCGAGCCAGCGCGGCGGCTTCGACGAAGTCCGCTCGTGCGACGTCGGCGTCATAGGCGTACGCGTTTCCGTGCGTCACGAGCGCCCGCATGAGCACATCAGGCTCGGCGATCTCGCGTGCCAGGGCAAGCCCCTGTTCGGCGATCGGCGCGCTGTCGGTGGTGCCGAGATAGGCGAGTATCAGACCTTTGTCGGCCAGTGCCCGCACGCGCGCCGAATCATAGTCAGTATCGGTGGTGGCCTCGGCCGCCAGCGCGGCGTCGAGCAGGGCGAGACCTTCCTTCAAGCGCCACCGCGAAAACCACAGTGGCTGAAGGCATGCCGCGAGCCGCAACGCCGGCACGCTGTCACCGTTCTCCAGCGACCAGGCGAATGCGGCTCTGAGATTGTCGATCTCGATCTCCGCCTGCTCGAGGCGCTGCGCATGATCGGCGCCGCCCGGTGCGTCGAGCTCGGCTGCCAGCGCGGTGTAGTAGTCCCGATGGCGGGTGCCGATGCCGTCGGCCTCGCCGGATTCGCCCAATTTCTCCAGCGCATATTGGCGGACGGTCTCCAGCAGCCGGTATCGCGTTCGGCCGCAGCGGTTTTCAGCATTCAGTAGCGACTTGTCCACGAGCAGGGTGAGTTGGTCGAGCACCTGGTAGCGTTCCACGCCGGCCTCGGCGGAAATCGCATGGGCGGCGGGCAGATCGAAGCCGCCGAGAAAGACGGCCAGCCGCCGAAACAGCACCCGTTCGCTATCGGTGAGTAGGGCATGCGACCAGTCCACCGAGGCATGCAACGTCTGCTGACGGCGCACCGCCCGGCGAGCGCCGCCGGTGAGCAGGCGGAAGCGATCGTGCAGTCCGGCGAGGATTTCGTCGAGGGTCAGCGCCCGCACCCGCGCCGCGGCGAGTTCGATGGCCAGCGGCATGCCGTCGAGCCTTCGGCAGATCTCGGTGACCGTCGCGGCATTGTCCTTGGAGACAGCGAAATCCGACTGCGCGCGGCGGGCGCGGTCGGTGAACAACTGGATCGCTTCGTCGGCCAGCGACAACGACGGCACCACGTAGGTGACCTCGCCGGGCACCCCGATCGGTTCCCGGCTCGTGGTCAGCAACCGCAGCTCCGGGCACGCCCCGAGGATCGCCGTTGCCAGCGATGCGCTCGCATCCAGGAGATGCTCACAGTTGTCGAGCACGATCAGCAGGCGCTGATCGGCGATGAATCGGATCAGGGTGTCCGGCGTCGACTGACCGGACTCGTCGGGTAGGCCCAGCGCGCGAGCGGCCGCCACCGGCACGACGTCGGCGTCGGTGAGGGGAGCCAGGTCGACGTACCACACCCCACCGGGCATCCGAGGGGTCAGTGCCGCTGCGACCTCGATGCCCAGCCGCGTCTTGCCCGACCCGCCCGCGCCGGTCAGTGTCACCAGCCGGTTGGCGCTCAGCAGCTCACTCAGCTCGGCTGTCTGCCCGGCGCGCCCGACAAAGCTGGTGAGTTGCATCGGAAGGTTCTGCGTCGCAGACGTTTTCGCAACCCGGAGGGGCGGGAACTCGTTGCGCAGGTCCGGATGACAGAGCTGCACCACCCGCTCGGGCCGGGCGAAGTCCCGCAACGGATGTGAACCCAGATCCGTGAGCGTGACGGCTGCCGGCAACTGGTCGATGACCAGCAGCTCGGTCGCTCCGGAGAGCACGGTTTGACCGCCGTGCGCGAGGTCGCGCAACCGGGCGGTGCGGTTGATCGTCGAGCCGATGTAGTTGCTCTCGTCGCGCAACTGCACATCCCCGGTGTGGATGCCGATGCGCAACTTGATCGGCGCCGGCGCCGTTTGCTGCAACTCCAGCGCGCAACTGAGCGCGTCCACGGCGCGGCCGAACGCGATCACGAAGCTGTCGCCCTCACCCTGTTCGACGGGTCGCACACCGTGATGGGTGGCGGTCGCGTCCGAAAGATGGCGGTCCAGGCGCTCGACCGCGGCCCGCATCGCGTCCGGGTCGGTCTCCCACAGTCGGGTCGAACCCTCGACGTCGGCCAGCAACAAGGTGACGGTTCCGGTCGGAAGCTCACTCATGTCTGCGTCCAAGTCCAGATCGGGCAGGCTGGTTTCGGTCATGCTAGCCAGCATGCGGTGACCTGCGGCTCAAATCATCAGCGAAATCGCCAATTGACCTGGCGTCGGCATGCGTACGTGCACGCCGCGGACGGGCGTCAGGGGGTGGTGTGCGTTGTCATTTCCGCGGCACGCGGCTGGAGCGGCGGATTGGTACCGGCCGGGCACCCCGCGAGCATGGTCGCGGGGTGCCCGCTGTCATCACCAGGCCCAGCACCACGCGAACCGCCAGGATTCGGTGTTCGTCGGTCATGCGCGCTCCCTGAGTCCGCGATCGTGATTTGTGGGATATTAGCGCTGCGGCACGTTATCGGGAATAGCCCTTTAGGAATTAATGGGGAGTTCTTGGACAGCCAGGTCGGGTATCCGGGAATTGGCAGGACACGTGTCCACTCGCAATCGATCTGATCGTTGGGAGCTGTTGCAAGACAGAGTCTTTGACTGTTCTGGCCTTGCATCGGAACGCTTTGTCAACAAATTTGACAATGCATGAATTGACGGATTGTCGCTGGCCGCTTGTCGAATTTTTCGAACGGCGCTCATAGTCATCGGGGATGAGATCCGATATCCGCAGTACGGTTATGTGCACGAGGCTTGGCCGAGACGACGGGCCGTCGCAGCCAGCACCTCCCGGCACCCGGCCCACATGCCGGCGATGATGTCAGCCGCCGGCCGCAGATCCTCGATACGCCCGGCCACCTGACCGGTGTTGGCGACGCTGGCGTCCATGTCGCCATCGAAGTAGAGCCGCTGGACCCGTTGCAGCGCGGCGCCGCCCGCTTCCACCGAAGCTGTCGCATCCAGCTTTTCCGCGGCGGGCGTGCGGATCACCCGCATCATCCGCCGGCCGTCCAACGGCAGTAAGACGGTGCCCGTCTCGTCCGCACTCACCACCGCCTGCTTGAGATTGCCGTGGACCGGGGAGTCCGCCGAGGCGAGCAGTCGCGTGCCCATCTGCACGCCCTCGGCGCCGAGGACGAGCGCGGCGGCCATGGAGCGGGCGTCGCAGATGCCGCCCGCGGCGACGATCGGGACGTCGACGTGGGCCGCGACCAACGGCAACAGCACCATCGTCGAAGCGCCGAACCGGTTCTTGAACCCGCCGCCTTCGACACCCTCGACCACCAGGCCGTCCACGCCGGCATCGACGGCCTTCCTGGCCGCCGACAAGGTACCGACGACGTGGAAGACGGTGATGCCCGCATCGTGCAGGCGTGCGGTGAACAGCCCCGGATCTCCGGCCGAGGTCGTCACGAACCGAACGCCGTTGGCCACCAACAAATCCACCATCGCCGGGTCACGGTTGAACAGCAGCGCGATGTTGGCTCCGACGGGCCGGTCGGTGAGGTCGCGTACGCGGCGCAGATCGGCACGGCCCTGCTCCGAAGTGGTCTCGATGATGCCGAGCCCGCCGGCGTTGGATACCGCGGCCGCCAGTTGCGCGCCCGCGATGTAGGTCATCGGCGCCTGAATGATCGGGATCTCGATCCGCGCGAGCGCACAGACCCGGTTTTGGTCAATCGGCATGTCGTACTCCGGATTTGGCGTCGCGAGGGTCAATCAGGTCACGGAATCGTTCCGCACGGTACACCGACGCGCCCAGGCTGCGGACCCGCTCGGCAAGCACCTTGTCCGAGGTCACCACTTGGATCTCACCCGGCAGATCGGCGGCTTGCACCAGTCGCACGATCTCGTCGTCGGCGGAGTTCGCGGCCGCTCTGGGTGCATGCGTCACCTCGATAACCGACGCGGCGATGGGTGCCGCCGGCGGACGCTCGAACACGACGGTCACCCGATCGCCGGCTGCTGCCCAACGGTCAAGCCGCCGCACCAACGTCGTCATGGCACGCTGACGGTCCCGCCACCATCCGTCGGGGCGGCTTCCGATCACATTCATGCCGTCGATAATCCAGCGCACACCTCACCGTACGGCGACTCAGAACCACCTACGCTTGCGCGGCGGCCGCTGAGCCTGGCTCTTGGCAGCCTCCTCCATGCTCCCGAGGGCATTGATGACCTCGAGCTGGGACAGGATCATCAACCCGTTCAACTGTTTGAGCCGTTCCGGGTTGTTCTCGATCGATTCTTCGTCGTCGACGTAGACGAGCAAAAAGTCGCGCAGGGCCTGACTGCCGGCCATCCGTTCGGGCACCTTCATCTGCCGCAGGATCGAGGCCATGCCAGGTTCGTCGGTCACAACGTCGCTCCTTCACGATGGGGTGTCAGCGCTAGCGTAAGAGTGCGTGGCCTGATGCAGACCCGACGCGCGAGCGGGTCCGTCAGATCAGGCGCTGACCGTCGGCTCGGTCGTCGTCGCCATCGCGCCGATTGTCGTCCGACTCGTCGGCCGGTTCGGTGGCCGACGCCAGTCCCGGCTTGGAGGAGCCCGTGGCCGGGGTGCCCGCGCCCATCCCGCTGCCCAACGGGGCGGCGCCGCTCATTGCCGACGTCCCCGCGCCGGCCGCCGCTGACGTCATCGCGGACTCTTGAGCCAAGCCGGCTACCACCGGAGTGGTTGCGGCGGCGCCCAATTGGGTCTGCACCGCCGCAGCGCTGGACAGTCCGCCGCCGCCCGATCCGGCCATCGAGGCCAACCTGGACATGGGGCTGGAACTGAATGCCAAAGCGCCCGCAGCGATGTCGTCGGATTCCCCGTACATGCGCGCGATGTCGGTCAACGCGGTGCCGGTCCGCATCAGCTCTTCTTGGGCCGCCGCGTTGGACGCCAACATGGTGGCGGCCTCCTGCGCGAACGCAAGCACCGCCTGCATCGAGACCTCTTCGCCCCCGGCGGGCACCAACCCGCTCAACACCGACATCGCCGCGGTGGAGCCCGCGCTGATGCCCTGGCTGCCGATGTCGACCAACTGCGAGCCGATGTCACCGGCAGCCGGGTTGTGGGACATGGAATCCATTGCCATCTGCGTGCTGCTCCTGTGCTCTGTGCGCGGGTCACCCATCATCACTCGACCGTGCTGGACAACACGTCAATTCTAAGCCGCCCGGACCGGCCCGAATGCACGTTTTCCGGTCCATGAGCACAATGCGCAAAACCAGGTAATCGTCGCTTACTCCGACTATCGCCCACAACCGCGACAGCTTTGTGCCGCCGCCCTAGCTTCGACTTCACGAGCAGCAGGTGCGACGCGAAACGATCAAGCACCCGCCGATGGCGGTGTCACCGGTTTCGCACTGCGGGGGCGCAACAACGAGGAGTACACCAATGCAGACCATGACATTTCATCCGATCGTCGGGGATATCGGCGCGCAGGTCGTCCAGATCGGTATCAGTTCCCTACAGGCCGGCGACCAGGCGTCGATGTCGGTGACCGGTCTCGCGCCGGCCGGCGCCGACGAGGTGTCGGCGCAGGCGGTGCTGGCGTTTCATGCCGAAGCCGCCGCGATGCTGGACCTGAACAGGGCGGCCCAGCAGGAGCTCATCCGGGCCGGTGCGGCATTCACTCAGATCGCACAGACCTATACCGATGTCGACCAGCTGGCCGCCGATTCTCTGGTTATCCCGATGTCCTATCCCTGGGCCGGCGATTAGCAGAGTCGACCGCCCTGAATTCTTGTTCGGGACGTCCGGTGGTCCCGTAGCGCAGCCCGACGCTGACCTCCCCGGTCGTGGCCAGCGATGCCAGATACCGCTGCGCGGTGGCTCGCGAGATGCCGATCGCCGCGGACATCTCGGCGGCCGACATCGGCGCTGTCGTGGAGCGCAGGGCTTGCAGCACGAGCTTTTTGGTGGGGGAGGCCACGGAGGTGGACGGCTGCGCGGCAGTGACCCTGGGCCGCAGCGCGTCCAGTGCGGCATCCACGTCGCCGGCGGCGAGGTTGGGACCGGACAGGATCTTCCGGTAGCGGGCGTAACCGGCCAGCCGGGCGGCCAGTTCGGTGGTGGCGAACGGCTTGACCAGATAGCTCACCGCGCCGGCGGCCAGCGCCGCGCGAACGGTTTCGGCTTCGGTGGCCGCCGTCAAAATCATGGCGTCCCCGCGCAGTTCGCGCACGAAGTCGACGCCGGACCCGTCGGGCAGGTACACGTCGACCAGTGCCAGGTCGACGGCCGGGGCCTCGCGTGCCGCCGCGAGCGTGTTGACGCGGGCGGCTACGGCGAAACCTGGCATCGCGTCGACGATTCCGGCGTGCATGTTGGCGACCCGGAAATCGTCGTCTACCACCAGCACGGTCAGGTCTGCGCCGCCCACTGCTCCTCCTCGGTCATCACACCCGGCAGCCGGGCAATGAACTCCGCGCCTCGGAGCCCTTGTCCTGCAGCCGGATTGCCCGGACTGGACAGCCGAAGATCACCGCCCAGGGCACGACTGATCTGACGCGACAACGCCAGTCCGATACCGCGCCCGCCCGGTATCCCCGAATCCGGCTTCGTCGAGGTGCCCTCGGTGAACAGTTCCTCGACGAAGTCGGCCGCGACACCGTCACCGCTGTCGGCCACCGTCACGTGCAGCGTCGAACCCTCTTGCAGCAGTTCGACTTCCACCTCTTTGACCGGGTTGTCACTGGTCCGGGCGGCGTCGATCGCGTTGTCGACCAGGTTGCCCACCACGGTGGTGACATCCACCGGCAATTCGAGCCGGCCCGACACCCAGGTGTTGGCACCGATCACCAACGTCACCCCGGCTTCGCGGGCGGTCGCCCCCTTGGCCGCCAGGAATGCCTGCAGATGCGTGTCGCGGATGGAATCGATACCGGGCACCGCCGATCCCAGCGGGCCCGACCCGAGCAGTTCCTCCAGATACTGCAAGCCCTCTTCGACGTGGCCGGTGTGCAGCAACCCGTTGAGCAGATGTAAACGGTTAGCGAATTCGTGGCGCTGGGCGCGCAACGCGGTGCTCATCACCTGCACCGCGTCGAGCTGGCGGGTCAGTGATTCGACGTCGGTGCGGTCGCGGACCACCAGTACGGTGCCCAGTTCGCGTCCGTCGCGGTGCACTTTGCGTGCCGAGACGACGACGATGCGCTGACCGACGGTGGCCAGTGTCGGCGCGGTCGGGGTATGTTCGGACGTGGCCTGGACAACATCGAGAACCCTTGGTGTCAAACCGATTTCGCTGATATTGCGGCCGAGCTCGTTGGTGATCTGCAGCAACCGGCACGCCTCGTCGTTGACGAAGGTGATGGTGCCGGTCTGGTCGGTCGCCAGCACCCCCTCGCCGATACCGTGCAGCACCGCCGCCTGAGTGCGCACCAGCTCGGCCATCTCGGCGGGCCGCAATCCCAGAGTCAAACCCCGCCACCGCCGCGCCAGCGCGACCGAGCCGATCACGCCGATCAGCAGGGCGGCGCCGCCGAGCGGGGCGAGCACGCGCAGGTTCTTGGAGAATTGTTCGTCGAACGCCCTGGTGGAGACACCGACGCTGACCATGCCCAGCACCCGGTTCGTACCCGCTTCCAACACAGGGACTTTAGCGACGATCGAGCGGCCCAGGGTGCCCGATTCGTGGACCACCTCTTCGTGTCCGGCCAGCGCCTGACCGGGATCGGTGCTGACCCGACGGCCCAGCTCGTCGCGATGGGGGTGAGCCAGCCTGATGCCGTCGACGTTGGTGATCACGACGAACAACACGTGGGTGCGCTGCTCCACCCGGGAGGCGACGGTCTGCAGCGGGCCCGCCGCAAGCTCGTTCACCGTTGCGGGGTCCGTCGTCACCCGAGTGTCGTCGTAGCGCCGGATGTTGGTCAGCACGGTCGGGGACGAAGCCACCACGCGAGCGATATCCATTGCGTGCACGCCGTATTGCAGATCCAGGCGGTGCCGGTTGAACTGAGCGAACAGCACGAAGGCGACGATCAGCGTGAGCGTGACCAACACCAGTTGCAGCAGCAGTACCCGGCTGGCGAGCCGCAGGTCGATGCGCCCCCGGGTGGGCATGGGGGGACCCTACCACGGGTGCTGAGCAGAATGCGCAAAAGTCACCGGGGACGCGTCCTGGCTACCGAGGTCACCTACCATCAGCCCATGCGTGACTCGAAGATCCTGATCACCGGGGTGACCGGCCAGGTCGCCACTCCGGTCGCCCTGGCCCTGGCGCCCGACAACGAGGTCTGGGGTATCGCCCGGTTCACCGACGCGGCCGCGCGCAACCGTCTCGAGCAGGCAGGCGTGCGGTGCGAGACGGTCAACCTGGCCGCCGGGGACTTCAGCGCGCTGCCCTCCGACTTCGACTACGTGCTCAACCTGGCGGTGGCCAAGAGCGGCCGGTGGGACAAGGACCTGGGTGCCAACGCCGAATCGGTCGGCCTGCTGATGGCGCACTGTCGCGACGCAAAAGCGTTCCTGCACTGCTCATCTGCCGCCGTCTACGATCCGCCCGACGACGAAGTGCGCACCGAGCGTGCCGCCTTGGGCGACAACCACAAGCCGCTGTTCCCCACCTACTCGATCTCCAAGATCGCCGGCGAGACGGTCGCCCGCACCACGGCGCGCATCCTCGGCGTACCCACCACGATCGCGCGACTCAACGTCCCCTACGGCGACAACGGCGGCTGGCCGTTCTACCACATGGAGATGATCCTGGGCGGCATCCCGATCCCGGTGCCACCCGGCGGCGCGGCGTTCTACAACCCGATCCACCAGGACGACATCATCGCCACCATCCCGAAACTGCTTGCCGCGGCTTCGGTTCCGGCCGTGACGGTGAACTGGGCCGGCGACCAGATGGTGAGCATCCAGGAATGGTGCGGCTATCTGGGCACGCTGATCGGTCGGGAACCGGTGTTCAGCGAAAGCGACCAGGCGCTGCGCGGCAATCCCGTCGATGTGACCCGACTGCACGAACTCGTCGGCGGCGGCAGCACAGTCGACTGGCGCGACGGGTTACGCCGGATGGCGGCCAAGTTCCACCCGGACCTGGTCCAGGTCTAGCGATCCCGGAAACAGCCCGACCGCCGGCCGGAAGTCACATCACCGCGCCGCCGTTGACACCGAGCACCTGTCCGGTGATGAATCCCGCTTCCTCTGAACACAGGAAACCCACGGCGGCGGCGATGTCCTCCGGAGAACCCATGTGGCCCATTGGGATCAGTTTGGCCAACTGCTCGGGTGAGCCGAGTTTGCCCTCGGCCTGGGACTGGCGCGACATCGGCGTGTCGATACTCGACGGTGGCACATTGTTCACGGTGATGCCGACCGCGGCATACTCGTTGGCCAGCGACTTCGTCAATGTGATGACCGCGCCCTTCGCCGCCGCATAGTGCGCCATGTACGGGCTGCCGCGTTGCGCGCTCGACGACGAGATCATCACTATCCGGCCCCACTTGGCGGCGACCATGTCCGGCAGCGCCACCTGGCAGCAGTGAAATGTTCCGGTCAGGTTGATGTCGATGATCTCGGCCCACGACTCGACGGTGATGTCGGCGAACGGCGAGAAGGTTGCCTTGCCGGCGCTGGTCACCAGAATGCCGATCGGCCCCAGTTCGGCGCGCACCCGGGCGAAGACGCTCTCCACACCGGCCCGGTCGGTGACGTCCACCTGGACACCCAGCGCGGCCACACCCTTCGAGCCGAGGTCGGCGGCGACGCGCTGCGCGGCAGCGCCGTTCACATCGAGCACGGCGACGCTGTGGCCGCGTTGCGCCAGTTCATGACAGGTGGCTTCCCCGATACCCGAGGCTCCGCCGGTTACCACCGCTATGCGACTGTCCGTCCCGGTCAACGCCTCACTCCTCACGAATCATCTTCTGCCCCTAGGCTCTTGACTTGTCGACGGTAGCCTAACCTCTGGGTCGAACGGTCCGACGACCAATGGTCCCGAGCCGAAGCCCGGGACCATTCGTCTGTTGCGCGTCAAAGTCGATGGGATTCGGGGCCGTTGAAGTAGCGGTTCAGAAAGCCGATCGCGCCGGCCGCGGCGACCGTGCCGACGACGAGTGACACCACGATGTTGAAGGCCATCGGACCGACGAACCAGCCGAATGTCATCGAGACGTAGAGCATCCAGAGCAACCGGAAGAACGAACCGGCGGCCAGCACGGCCATGCTGATCCCGATCCACAGGCTGCGCTGCCGGTCGACGCGGTTGATGTGCTGCTCGATGCCGGCGGGGACGATGTTCATGGCGGTCTTCCTTTCGTGGCGCGGCGCCTCGTTGGCGTCGTCGTTGCGCCAAGTACAGAGCCGCCGGACCGCTACCGATCCCAAGAATCAGATCCGCTGCAGTTCGATGATCGGGATGACCCGGTCGGTCTTGTCCTGGTAACCCCCGAACCCGGGTGCCCGCTCGACGATCCGTGGGTAGACGGCGTCGCGTTCGTCGCGAGGCAGCTCACGGGCCCGCACATCGTAGGCGTCGGTACCGATTTCGATGTGCGCGTCCGGGTGCGCGCGCAGGTTGTGTAGCCATGCCGGGTCGACGTCGGTGGGTCACGGGGCGGGTTGTCGCATCTCGGCCTGGAACACACGGTACTGCTCGGCGCGACCGGGCCGGCGGCGCACGATCAGCCAGCCCGCAGCCAGCACGACGAACCAGGCCGGGAACCAGGCCAGAGCAACGGCGGTGTCCCGCTCCGTGGAGAGCGTCCAGACCACGAACACAAAGAAGGCCAACACGGCCCAGCACATCGCCACCCCGCCGGGCATCTTGTAGCTCGATTCGGCGTGCCGCTGAGGATGACGCCGCCGGTAGACCTGGTAGCTGATCACCACCATGGTCCAGACGAACATGAACAGCAGCGAGGCGACCGTCGTGATGACGGTGAAGACACCGATCACCGAACCACCCGCATACAGCAGCGGAACCGACGTCAACAGCAGCGGAGCGGTCAACAGCACCGCGGGCGCCGGCACGCCGGCACGGTTGAGCCGGCGAAACACCGACGGTGCGCTGCCTTCGTCGGCCAAACCGAAAAGCATTCTCCCCGTGGAGAACACACCGGAATTCGCCGACGAGGCCGCCGAGGTGATCACGACGAAATTCACCGTCGACGCCGCAGTCGCGAGACCGGCCAAGGCGAACATCGTCACGAACGGCGACTCGCCGCTGGCGAAATGCCGCCACGGGACGACCACCAAGATTGCCAGCAGCGCAGCGATGTAGAAGACCGCCACCCGCAACGGAACGGCGTTGATGGCGCGGGGGAGCGTGCGGCGCGGTTCGGCGGTCTCGGCCGCCGCGGTGCCGACGAGTTCCACTCCGACGAAAGCGAAGAAGGCGATCTGGAACCCGCCGACCAGGCCCAAGAATCCCGTCGCGAAGAATCCGCCGTCCTGCCAGAGGTTTTCGACCGCAGCGCGATCACCGTAGGGAGAGACGAACCCGGTGGCCACCAGCACCACGCCCACCGCGATCAGTCCCAGGATCGCGACGATCTTGATCAACGCGAACCAGAACTCGATCTCACCGAAGTTGCGCACGCTGAACACGTTGAAGACCAGCACCAGAGCTACCGTCACCAGCGCCGGTATCCACGCCGGCAACTCCGGCCACCAAAATCTGGAATAGCCGACTATCGCGACGATTTCGGCGATCCCGGTGACCACCCAGGCGAACCAGTAGGACCAGCCGACGAAAAAGCCGGCCGCGGGTCCGAGCAGATCGGCCGAGAAGTCGACGAACGACTTGTAGTTCAGGTTCGACAGCAGCAGTTCGCCCATCGCGCGCAGCACGAAGAAGACGAAGAACCCGATGATCGCGTAGATGACCACGACCGCTGGCCCGGCCTGGCTGATCGTCCGCCCGGATCCCATGAACAGGCCGGTGCCGATCGCGCCACCGATCGCGATCAGTTGAATCTGCCGATTGGACAGGTCGCGATGCAGGTGCCGGTCACCGTCCAACCCGGCGTCCTGCGGCATGGGACGACTTTAATCTGCCGAGCAGACGCAAAAGCCCCTAAATCGTCGACAAAAAGGGGGCGTTTGCGTCTGCTCGGCCAAGACCGGTGATCACGTCGCCGGACGCCACGTCATCACTGGCCAGCGTCGACAACAACAGGCCGACATTGTCACCGGCGCCGACCGTTTTCACCTTCTTGCGGAAGGTCTCGATAGCGTCCACCCGGACCTCGGGACCGTCGTTGATCCGCACCCGATCTCCGACGCTCAACTCTCCGTATTGCACCTCTCCGGTAGCCACCACGCCGCGACCGCGGATGACGAATACGTCCTGGACGGTCATGCGAAACATGCGACAACGCTACGTGCTACACGCTGACTGCAGCTCACATGCCGGCCCGACTCGACCTCCTCAACCCGTAATACGGTGTCCACCTTGGTTTTTCAGGGGCACTGCGTGTCATGACGATGCCACTAGGTGATCTTCACCATCAGCTTGCCGACGTTCTGGCCGTCGAAGAGCATGTTGATCGCGGTCGGCAACTGCTCGAAGCCCTCGACGACGGTTTCCAGCGGCGTGAGCTTGCCCTCGGCGATCAACCCGCCGATTTCGCTGATCGCTTCGGGAGCGCGGCCGAAATGGTCCAGCACGATGAAACCCTGCACGGTCGCGCGCTGGATGAGCAGGTTTCCGAACGCGCGTGGCCCGGGCGGCGGATCGGCCTCGTTGTAACCCGAGATCAAACCACAAAGCGCAACGCGCGCACCGATATTCAGCCGCGCGAAGACGGCGTCCATGATGGGGCCGCCCACGTTCTCGAAGTCGACGTCGATGCCGTCGGGCGTCGCCGAGGCCAGCTGCGCGTACCAGTCGTCCGTCTTGTAATCGACTGCGGCGTCGAAACCGAGTTGCTCGGTCAGCAACGCGCACTTCTCCGGGCCACCCGCTATTCCGACGACGCGGGCACCGTCTGCCTTGGCGAGCTGACCGGCGACCGAGCCGACCGCGCCCGCAGCCGCGGACACCACCACCGTCTCACCCAGCTTCGGCTTGCCGATGTCGCGGATACCGATCCAGGCGGTCAGCCCGGTCATTCCCAGCGCGCCCATGTAGGCGCTCGGAGAGACGCCGTCAGCAACGTGGACCGGCATCAGCGGCATCGTGTCGGACGCGACCACATACTCCTGCCAGCCGACCAGGCCCTGGACGGTCTGCCCCACCGGGTAGTTCGGGTTGTTGGAGGCGACGACCTCGCCTATACCGCCCGCCCGCATGACCTCGCCGATGCCGACGGGCGGCAGGTACGTCGGCACATCGGTGATCCACATGCGGTTCGTCGGGTCCAGCGAGATCCAGTCCACCCGAACCAGCGCCTCGCCCTGGCCGATGTCGGGGACGGGTTGCTCGTCGAGTTCGAAGGTGTCCGTTCCGATGCGTCCGGTGGGGCGTTTGTGCAGGAGAAAGCGTCGGTTGGCCATGCCCCGAACGGTACCCATGCGCGTTCCGCCACGTTGTCACCGGTGAGTGTTATAACGCTTTGCATGTCACGGCCGAACCCCGACCTGTTGGTCCGAGGAGCGCTTCCTGTGATGCAGATAACTGCCGAGTTGCAAATTCACGGCAAATTCTCATCTTCAGACACGGTTAGGTCACAGCTTTGCTGGGCATCCTTGCGAAACAGGCGACAAAAATACCCGATTTTCGCTTATGCGTGCTAATCGGAGAGGAGCTGACAATCATGGCGAAGGCAGCCGAGGCCAAAGTGATTGACCTCCAATCGCACCCGCTGTGGACGGCAGCTCAGCGCCGGGAACGCCAACTCGAAGCCGCTATGCGGCGCCACCCGGCATATATCGGCAGGCAGCGCGCACTCGCGATGGGTCACGACGTGCAGGGCGTTACCCACAGGCCTCGGCGCTACGGTACCGACGACGCTCCGGCCTGACGATTTCGCACGATTTTCGCTTTCGACCCCCATATTCGACACTTGTCGTATTGAACGCGCTGAGGATTCCGGCGTGGGTTTGCTGAAGTATTTCCTCTACCAGACCCGCACGTAGTCGACGAGCATCTGCGCCGGATAGGTCCCGGGTCCCGGGTCACCGCCACCGGAGCCCGCGACCGCGAGGTTGAGGATCGGGAACACCTGGTATCCGGGATTGTTGAACGGCCAATCCGCCATCGAGTGGGCGGCGACGGTGAAATAGGGCGCCGCACCATCGGCATAGTCCTGCCAGAAGCGCATGCCGGCGTCGTCCCACTGGACCCGCCAGGTGTGCCACCCGCTGTCGACCGCGATGTTGTGCGTCTGCCACTCCGAGCCGTTGGCCTTGGCGTGCACGGTCGTCGCCGAGGGCCACTTGCCGTTTCCGTACCACTCGACGATGTCGATCTCACCCTGAGCATCGCTGGACAACCAGAATGCGGGCCAAGCGCCGGCGGTCAGGCAGTCGAACTTGATCCGGGCCTCCCAGGTGTGCCCGATGCCGCCCTGCCACGGACTGAAGACCTTGCCGCCGTAGTAGGTGTCGCCGTCCTTGGCAGCCCGGATGACGAGGTTGGAGTTGCCGTCGATGAACACGTTGCGCCGGTCGTCGCGGTACTGCCCGACACGCTCGGGCTGCTCCCAATAGGTCGGGTCCTTCATGGTCTCGCGTGCCTTCGACACCGTCCACTTCGACGGATCTGGCGCCGAGCCGGCCGGTCCGTCGAATTCGTCGTGGAAGATGTAGGGCCCCGAGCCGCCGCTGGGCGCTGCCGAGACCTTGGGGGAGGGGACTGCGGTCAGCGCGGCCGCCCCCGTCATCAGCCCCGTCATCAAAAGCATGCGGCGACGATCTATTTCGCGCATAAGCAACGCACCATAGCAGCCGCGCCGAACCTCGGGAAAATCCGCGAACCGCTCAGCCGGCCGCCGGCGGTCGGGTCATGAACGTCAGACGGTGCCCGTAGGACGGCGTCTTGCGACCGTTCCCGGCGTTGATGAACTGGCCGAACGGCGGCGCCACCGGCGTGTTTCCGACGACAGCACCTTCCGCCGCGGCCGGGACCGCGCCCGCGCTGCCGGCGGCGGTCGCCGCCGGGGTCGCCGAGCCGGTCGCAGAGGTCCAGCTCACCGGCACCGACAGCCGGCCGAGCGGAAGCGACCTGCCCAGACCGGCGGTCACACTGCCGACCTTCGATCCGATGTTGCCCGCCGCAGACCCGGCGGCCTGAGCCGCACCGGCGGCCGCCTTGGCCGCGGGTGCCAGATTGTTCGCGAAGGTGTTCAACGCGATGGGGGCGCTGGTCGCCTGCCCGAAAGCCTGCCCGGACTGGAACACGCCCTGCAGTGCCTGCAGATACGGTTGGATGTACTTGCTGTAGAGGGGGACCAGGTCGTCGAGCGGCGTATTGGCGATCAACCACTGATCGATTGCCGTCTGGTTAATCGGCGACGACAGCGTCTTGAGGACGTCGGCGACCCTGGTGTTGATCGGGTTCATCACGCTGGTGAGCTGGTTCTGCAACGACGTCACCTGTGACTTGAATGCCGCGAGGGTCTGGTCGATCACCGCCAGTGGGTCGGCCACGTCGGCCGGCTGCGGCAACTCCGTCAGTTCCGTCGCCGCCGCCGAACTGCCCGCGTAGGTGTACATCGCGGCCGCGTCCTGAGCCCAGAACTCGGCGTACACGGCCTCGGTCGCTGCGATCGCCGGGGTGTTCTGACCCAGGAAATTGGTCGCAACCAACACCGCGAGCAGGGCGCGGTTGGCCGCGATCACCGGCGGCGGGATGTGCGCCGCGAACGCCGTCTCGTATGCCGCCGCCGCCGCATAGGCTTGGCTCGCCGTCTGTTCAGCCTCCACCGAACCGCTGTCCAGCCAGGCGATGAACGGAGTCACCGCCGAGAGCAGCGCCGCAGACGAGGGCCCCAGCCACGGGCCACTGGTCAGTTCGGTGATGACCGACCGATGACCGGACGCGGCGGCCTGCAGGTCCGCGGCCACCCCGCTCCATGCCGCCGCGGCAGCCAGCAACGGACCCGACCCCGGTCCGGCGTATATACGTCCCGAATTGATCTCGGGCGGCAAAAGGCCATAGTCGACCATGGTTTGTCCCCCAGATCCGACCGCTAGCCGGCTGCCGGCGGCTTGGCCATGACCGACGGCTTGAATCCGTAGGTCGGCTGGTTCCGGCCGTAGCCACCGTTGAGGAACTGTCCGAACGGCGGCGCCATCGGGAAGCTGTTGGCGGTCTCGACGCCGGCCGGAATCGCCGACGCGACGCCGGGGTTGAGGGTGGACTGCCACGGGACCCAGCTGGCCGGGGCCGACAAGCCGCCGATCGGAATGGCCTTGCCGAGCGTTGCCGCCGCACCGGCTGCCGCCTGACCTGCACCGGCCGCGGCCTGGCCCGCGCTGGAGGCGGCAGCACCGGCCGCCGACGCCGCGCCTTCGGCGGCCTTGGCAGCGGACGCGGCCGGCTTGGCGAAGTTGGCTGCCGCCACCAGACCGTTGGTGACCTGACCGAAGGACTGGGTGGACTGAATCCCGGATTGCAGCGCCTGCACGTACGGCCCGATGTACTTGCTGTACAGCCCGACGATGTCGTCCAGCGGCGTGTTCTGCACCAGGAACGCGTCGATCGCCTGCTGGTTGATCGGCGTCGACAGCGTCTTCAGCACATCGCCGACCCTCGGGTTGATCTGCGCCAGCACCTGGTTGACGTTGGTGTACGCGGAGTTGTACTCCGCCTTGAACACCGCCAGCGCCTGGTCGACCAGGCCGTAGGGGTCCGCCACCTCGGCCGGCGCCGCCAGCTCGGACAGCTGGGTCGCCGACGACGCGCGACCCGCATAGGCATACATCGCGCCAGAGTCCTGGGCCCAGAACTCGGCGTACTGGGCCTCGAGCTGCGCGATGGCCGCGCTGTTCTGGCCGAGCAGGTTCGTGGCGGTCAGCTCCTGCACCAGGGCCCGGTTGCCCGCAATCAGTGGCGGCGGGACGCTGGCCGCGAACGCCGCGTCGTAGGCGGCCGCTGCCGCGGCGGATTGACTGGCGGCCTCGGCTGCCTGTTCGGCGCTGCTGCTCAACCACGTCACGAACGGCGAGACAGCCGCAACCAGCTGCGCTGAGGCCGGTCCCAGCCAGGGGCCGCTGGTCAGGCTCTCGATCACCGAACGGTGTCCGGCCGCGGCCTCGCCGAGGTCAGCGGCCAGGTTGCCCCAGGCGACCGCCGCGGCCACCAGCGAACCCGCACCCGGGCCTGCATAAATGCGCCCGGAATTGATCTCGGGCGGCAACAATCCGTAGTCCACCATTGCTATGACTCCCTAGATGTCCGAGGCTGACTAGCCCGCTGCCGCGGCGTTGGCAGCTTCGGTCTCCGCGTACGAGCCGCCGCTGGCCGAAAGCGTCGCCGTCAACGTGGCCTGGATCCGGGCCGCCTGGGCGTGCAGTTCCTGGAACCGGATCGCGTGGGTGGCGAACTGCGCCGCGGTCAGGATCGACACCTCGTCGGCAGCCGCGGGAACCACGCCGGTGGTCGGGGCGGCGGCCGCCGCGGTCCCGATGTTCAGCGCCGCGCCCAGCGACTGCAGGTTGCTGGCGGCCGCCGTCAAGTGCTCTGGATATGTGCGAACGAAAGACATAGGATTTCCTCCAACAAGAATTGGGAAAATTGCACACGCACACGTCTGTGTGTTGCGTTGTTATTTCGACACGGTATTGACTCTGTGCCGAACCGTCCCAACGTGTCCGTCCCATAAATGGACGCTGATCTTGATGTTTTCACAACATTCACCCTGATTTTTAGTCACATGCACTTCATAGAATTAAGGCCGCTGTTGCCGAGCGCGGGATGCGGCGCGGAAAGAACGGCGGCCCGGCGCGGCGCAACAGTCCCGCAGTCCGGTTTGTCCTGGAATGCGCCGCCCAGACGCCGGCCGCGCGAAACGACACCCGCCCGGCCGCGCTGAATCAGCCTGTCAGTGACCGTCTTTCGCGGAATGCCAGGTTCGACGCGACCGTCTGCGACAGGGCCACACCCGATCCGTGCAGCCGTCACCAGGACTCCGACTCGTCGATTGGAGGGGCCTGCCGCAGCGGACGCGCCGGGCGACCCGTCCCGCCGGACGCACCACGGCCGCAACGGCACCGCGCGGCCCTATAGCACAGCTATCGCGGATAACTGAAGAGATTTCCGCACGACGAACATATGAGACTCGCCGGCAATAGTTGAACTCAGGGTGAGGTTATCTCTTTCCTGTGCCGGCCCGGCTCTTCGCCGGTCTCGGCTCTTATTTTCAAACTGATTTTAGGTTGCATTCCATTACCGCGAGCGCGACTTTTTGGCCGAGGTGTATCTGGCATGTGACCTCGACGCGACCGCAACCGAGCACGCTGTTGAGCATGGCGGCGTTTGTAATCGGCTTTGCGCTGCTGACTGCGTTGTGCACCGGCTACCAGTTCGGCCGGCACGCCGGCGCGAGATCGCCGGCCAGGAACAGAGCACCGTCCTGGCAGCAGCGCACCAGCCGGCTGGCCCTGGGCAGAACCGCGGGGAGCCTGATCGTCCTGGTAGTGGCCCGTCGTCTGCGGCGGAGCCTGCGCGCCCGGCGCATACTGCCCGCGGCTATCGGCAGGCGCGGCCGTACCGCGCGGCCCCGGCCCAGATGGCGGTAGCGGCTACAGCTTGCCCGCGACGAAATCGGCCGCCTCGTTGGCCATCCCGTCGGCCACATAGGCACTTGCGAGGTGCGCCGGCCAATTCTGCTTCCACGTGTTCGGGTCGGCCGGATTACAGATCGGGTCGGCGCCGTGACAGAGCTCGATGGTCCGGTCGTTGTAGACCGGGTTGAAGTTGGTGATGGGCCCGACCCATTGGCTGCCGTTGCCGAACAACGCCACCGCGGCGATGTGCTGCTCCGCCTCGGGCGGCAGGGGACTGTCGAACCCGAAGGCGCTCATGGGAACCGCGAGCACCACATCGGTGACCGCGGCACCGAGCGAGTAGCCGCCGAGCACCAGCCGGGTGTTCGGGCAGTTGTTGACCATGTATTGGATGTGCCGGCTCATGTCGTTGGCGCCGACGTCGACCTCGGTGTCCGCCGGGTACTTCACGGCGTAAGTGCCCATGCTGCGACCGCCCACCTTGGAGCTGAGCGCGTTGATGAACGCATTGCCCAGGACGCCGGTGCCCGGCGACTCGAGTCGGCCGCGGGCGAAGACGACCTCGATCTGTGGACAGTTCGCGGCCGCCGCTGACGGCGGCGCGACCAGCGCGGCGATGGGCAAGACCACGCCGGCCGACAGGAGGGCGGCCACGGTCGCGAGCACCGCGAGGCCAAGATCAACCGATTTCCGGGCATTTTCTCGACGCACAGCAAGATGGTAGCGACTCGCACCCGACCCGCGCGCGGGTTGATTCGAGATGCGCAGCACACTGGCGTTCTGCCGGCTGTCGGCGATACTTGTCCGATGCCCGACGACGACGCTCCCGCCGTCGAATCTGCGCGCGGCAATCGACCAATCGCACTGCAGCACAAACTTTTACGATAGGCGGACGAATGACCGAACCTCATTTGAGCTACCAGCGCGACGGTGACGTCGTCATTCTCACGATGAACAATCCACGTCGCAAGAACGCACTCACGCCGTCGATGCTCACCTTGATGGCGGCTGCCTGGGACGAGATCGACGCCGACGACGGGATCCGGGCGGCGATCCTGACGGGGGCCGGCGACTCCTATTGTGTAGGCGGCGATTTGGCCGACGGGTGGATGGTCGAGGCGGCCAAGCCGTCGGATTCGGCGCCGCCCAAGGATGTCGGCACGATCATCAGCGAGGGCCTGCTGCTCAGCCGGTCGCTGGCCAAGCCGCTGATCGCGGCGGTCAACGGGCCGTGCCTGGGCGGCGGGTGTGAAATGTTGCAGCAGACCGATATCCGGATCGCCGAGCAGCAGGCCGTCTTCGGATTGCCGGAAGCCAAGTTCGGGATGATCGCCGGCGCCGGATCCACCGTGCGACTCAAGCGCCAGATCCCCTACACCAAAGCCATGGAGATGATCCTGACCGGCGATCCCCTCACTGCCGAGGAGGCTTATCACTTCGGCCTCGTCGGACATGTCGTGCCCACCGGGCAGTCACTGGCCAAGGCACGCGGGATCGCCGCGCGGATCGCCGCCAATGGTCCGTTGGCCGTCCGCAATGCTAAGGCGTCGATCCTGGCCAGCGGATGGCTCGACGACGCAGACGCGCGCCGCATCGAGCGACGCTTCGTCAGAGAGGTCATGCGCTCCCAAGACGCCAAGGAGGGGTTGTCGGCGTTCGCCCAGAAGAGGTCGCCGAACTTCTCCGGGCATTGACCGGGTGCTGCGACAACAGGCTTGTTACCATCGCGCCGTGCACGATTCGGCTGAATCACCAGGTAGGCACCTCGATGCGCGTTCGGTGACCCGACGCGACGCGTTCCGGTACGCCGCCGCTCCGGTATTGCTCGGCCTGGGGACGTGGGCCGCCACTCAGAACCCACCGAAGGCGTCGGCGGCCAGCGGCCAGTTGATCGATTTCGCCGAACGCCGCATCCCACCCGAAGAGATCAAGGCGGCCGGCTACGACGGGGTCGTCAACTACGTGTCGACGGAGCGGCCCGGCGCGCACTTCGAAGCCAAGCCGATCACCCGCCAGTACGCCGACTCCCTGCGCGCCGCCGGTCTGCACATCGTCAGCAACTTTCAATACGGCAAGCCGGGCTGGGTCGACTCGCCGTCGGACTACACCCGCGGATATGACGGCGGCGTGGCCGATGCCCAGACGGCGCAGAGCCTGCACGCGGCCGCGGGCGGCCCACCGTCGGCCCCGATCTTCTTCAGCGTCGACGAGGACATCGACCAGAACACCTGGAACACCGTTGCGCTGCAATGGTTTCGAGGCATCAACTCGGTACTCGGCGTCGGCCGCAGCGGCATCTACGGCAGCTACCAGGTATGCGGCTGGGCGATCAAAGACGGTGTCATCGGAAACTCGACCACCCCGGGCCACAAATGGGCATGGCAGACGATCGGGTGGTCGCACGGCCAGCGCGAGCCGGCCGCGGTGTTGTATCAGCGAGTGCTCGAAGGTCCCGTCCTCAACGGCATCAAAGTGGACGTGGACGACATCCTTGCGGCTGACTACGGGCAGTGGGACTTGACGCGCTGATCGGTGCCGCGCCGAACATCGTTTGCTGACATCGCATCCGGCAAGCTCGATCGACGAACGGCCGTTGCCACAGTTAGGACGCCCGGTGCAAGATACGCACAGGTGGTGGTTCTGGGCTAGGGGGCGCAGCTTGGGCATTCATAGTCGACTGGAGTTGACGCCGTCCGTGCGCGACGACGTCACCCTGGTTACTGCTGTAGGTGTGCTCGACAGCACCACGTATCTGCGGCTGCGGGATTACCTGGTCAAGACCGCCGTCGACGACCCGGTCGCGGTGGTGGTGGACGTGTCCGAACTGGAGGTGTCGGCCGCCTCGGCTTGGATGGTGTTCCTCAACGCCTACTGGCAGGTCAACGTCTGGCACGAGGTTCCGATGGCGCTGGTCTGCTCCCACCAGCAAGGTCGCGAGGCGATCCGGCGTAACGGTTTGACGCGGTATCTGACGGTTTATCGTCGCTAACCGAAGCCGTCGCCAACGTGCCCCGCGAGAGTCCGCTGCGGCGTCGCGCGCACGTCGAGTTGCCGATCATGCCGGACACGGTGGCACGGGCCTGCAGCCTGATCACCGACTGGCTCACCCGATGGTCGAAGTGCGAGTTCATCCCCGCGGCCACGACCGTCGCGACGGTGTTCTTCGAGGATCTGATCAATCAGCGTTCCGGCGGCTGCGCGAAGCTGCGGTTGGAAACCAACGGCGCCAGCGTCACGGTTGCCGTCGACGACCCGGATCCCACGCCCACGCAACTGCGCCATATCTGTACAGCCGTGCCGGCGCGTCAGGCGTGGAGGTCCTGCGGGTCCTCAGCCGTGAGTGGGGGAACACTCCCACCGACTCCGGAAAGACGGTGTGGGCGGTCATCGGTCCGGCCAACCACGTCTGCTGAGAAAGCGACACCCCGCGAGCACGTGGCCCGCGGGGTGCCCTCTCGCCCCGAACTAATTCAGGTCGAACCGGTCGCTGTTCATCACCTTGACCCAGGCGGCGACGAAGTCCTCGACGAACTTGCCCTGATTGTCGTCCTGCGCGTACACCTCGACCAAGGCCCGCAAGATCGAGTTCGAGCCGAACACCAGGTCGTTGGCGGTGGCGGTCCGCTTGAGTTCGCCGGTCGCCCGGTCGGTGCCCTCGTAGACGTTCTCTGCGGTCTCCGACGGCTTCCACTGCGTACCCATGTCGAGCAGGTTGACGAAGAAGTCGTTGGTCAGCACGCCGGTCTTGTCGGTGAAGACGCCGTGCTTGGTGCCGCCGTGATTGGCGCCCAGGGCACGCAGACCACCGATGAGCACCGTCAACTCGGGGCCGGTCACCCCCAGCAGGTAGGCACGCTCGAGCAGCAGCTGCTCGAGTGGCGCCTTTTCGCCGGGGCGCACGTAGTTGCGGAACCCGTCGGCCTGCGGTTCGAGCACCGAGAACGACTCCACGTCGGTGTTCTCCTGCGTGGCATCGGTGCGCCCGGGGGCGAAGTGCACCGAGATCTCGTAGCCGCCGTCCTTGGCCGCCTTCTCCACCGCCGCGGACCCGGCCAGCACAATCAGGTCGGCCAAGGAGATCTTCTTGCCGTCCCCGGCAGAGGCGTTGAAGTCCTGCTGAATCTGCCCGAGGACCGCCAACGTCTGACCCAGCTCAGCCGGCTCGTTGACCTCCCAGTCCTTCTGCGGCTCCAGCCGAACCCGCGCCCCGTTCGCCCCGCCGCGCTTGTCGGTGTTGCGGTAGCTGCTCGCCGACGACCACGCCGCCTTGACCAGCTGGGGGACCGTCAGACCGGAGTCGAGAACCTTGGCCTTCAGCGACGCCACATCCTGGTCGTCGACCAGAGCGTGGTCGACCGCCGGAACCGGGTCCTGCCACAGCTGCGGCTCGGCAACCCAGGGCCCGAGGTAGCGCGAGATCGGTCCCAGATCGCGATGCAGCAGCTTGTACCAAGCCTTGGCGAAGGCCTCGGAGAGCTGGTCGGGGTTCTTCAACCAGCGGCTGGTGATCTCGCGGTAGATCGGATCCTCGCGCAGTGAGACGTCGGTGACGAGCATGGTCGGGTTGCGGCCCGGGCCACCGAACGGGTCGGGGATGGTCCCGGCGCCGGCACCGTCCTTCGCGGTGTACTGCCAGGCACCGGCGGGGCTCTTGGTCAGCTCCCATTCGTAGCCGTACAGCGTCTCCAGGAAGCTGTTGTCCCACTTGGTCGGGGTCGGTGTCCAGACCACTTCCAGTCCACTGGTGATGGCGTCCTTGCCCACGCCGCTGCCGTACGAGCTTTGCCAGCCCAGCCCCTGCGCCTCGATCGGGGCCGCCTCCGGCTCGGGTCCCACTAGGCCGGCGTCGCCGGCACCGTGCGTCTTGCCGAAGCTGTGGCCACCCACGATCAGCGCGGCGGTCTCCTCGTCGTTCATGGCCATCCGGCCGAACGTTTCCCGGATGTCGTGCGCGGCGGCGATCGGATCCGGCTTGCCTTCGGGCCCCTCGGGGTTGACGTAGATCAAACCCATCGTGGTCGCGCCGTACGGCTCGGCGAGGTCACGCTTACCGGAATAACGCTTGTTGGTGCCCAGCCATTCGTCCTCTTCGCCGAACAGGATCTCTTCGGGCTCCCAGACATCCGGACGACCGAACGCGAAGCCGAACGTCTCGAATCCCATCGACTCCAGGGCCACGTTGCCGGCGAAGACCAGCAGGTCTGCCCAGGAGATCTTGTTGCCGTACTTCTTCTTGACCGGCCACAACAGCCGGCGCGCCTTGTCCAGGCTGGCGTTGTCGGGCCAGCTGTTCAGCGGCGCGAACCGCTGCAGTCCCTGGCCGCCGCCGCCGCGACCGTCGTAGATGCGGTAGGTGCCGGCCGCGTGCCAGCTCATCCGGATGAAGAAGCCGCCGTAGTGGCCGTAGTCGGCGGGCCACCAGTCCTGCGAGGTGGTCATCACCGACGTCAGGTCGGCCTTGAGCGCGTCGACGTCGAGCTTGGCGAACTCCGCGGCGTAGTCGAAGTCCTCGCCCAGCGGGTTGGACTGCGGCGAGTGCGGGTGCAGCTTCGACACATCGATCTGATTGGGCCACCAGTCCTGGTTGGTCCGCGGCGCATCCGACTTTGGCGTGGGCGAGGGGATCGCCGGGTTCTCGCTCTCGCTCGTGCTGGCGGTTCCCGCGTCGTCGTGGGGTGGGCGGCTGTCGGACGTATCGGATGACACAGCATTCCTTCCGGGTGTTAGGTGAAACGGGCAGTGACCACGGTTGTGATCAGGAATCACTCGAACAGTCGGGGCACAGGCCCCAATAGATGACTTCGGCCTCGTCGAGAACGAACCCATCCAAGACGTTGTCGTCGTCCGACGGAGTCAGGCAGGGAGCCTGACCGACCGCGCAATCGATGTCGGCGATCACCCCGCAGGATCGGCACACGACGTGGTGGTGGTTGTCGCCGACCCGGGACTCGTACCGTGCCACCGAGCCGGACGGCTGGATTCGCCGGACCAGACCGACCGCGGTCAGCGCGTTCAGGACGTCATAGACGGCTTGGCGGGACACGGCGGGCAGGCCCAGCCGTACGGCGGAGAAGATGGTGTCGGTGTCGGCGTGCGGATGTACCTGCACGGCTTCCAGCACTGCGATCCTTGGTCGTGTCACCCGCAGATCGGCCCGCCGCAATTGCTCGGCGTAATCCTGGGCTGAGGACACAGCGCACATATTTCGCGCTCGTCTGGATTCAGTCAAGACTTTGTTGAACCCAGTCCAGTAACCGGATTGCTTAATGCGGGGCGCCGTAAGCGCGGGCGATGTCGGGGGAGTCGAGCCAGCCGGAATAGGTGGGTCGGGACGGCCAGCCCGGCGGCGAATCGAGCCATTCCTCCTGCCGGCCCCACGGCAGGATGTCGATCAGGCCGAACGAATGGCTGAGCTGCTCGGTGCCCCGGCCGGCCGTGTGCCAGGTGCGGTACACCGCGTCACCGTCGCGCAGGAACACATTCACCGCGAACCCGCCGCCGGCCGGTGCGTCCATGTCCGCGGAGAACGTGCTGTCCGACGACGAGTACCACTCCATCCTGTTGCCGACCTTCTTCCGGTACGCCAGGGCCTCCTCGATGGTTCCGGTGGTGACGACGACGAACCGGGCGTCGTAGTTGTCCAGGAATTCCAATCGGGTGAACTGCGAGGTGAATCCCGTGCAGCCGCCGCACTGCCAGTCCGCTCCCGGCGACCACATGTGGTGGTAGGTGATGAGCTGCGCGCGGCCGCCGAACACCTCGCTCAGACTGAGGGGACCATCGGCGCCGATCAGCGTGTAATCGGGCAGGGCGACCATCGGGAGCCGGCGGCGCTGGGCGGCGATGGCATCCAGTTCCCGGGTGGCGGCCTTCTCGCGTTTGCGAAGTTCATCCAGCTGAGCGCGCCAGGTCTGATGATCGGCGACAGGGGGTAGGGTCGGGGAGGCATGAGACATGAAATCCACCTTTGTTCGCGCACGTTGTCGATGTGTCCGTTGTGAACGTTATGACCCGCGGTGCGAGCGAAACTCATCGCCGCACCGTTTGATCTGGGCTTTCCGGGGAACCCTCGGGTAGCCAACGGCGGCAATGCCGGGCTCCCCAGTGCCTCTGAAGCCGGAAAGGCATCTCCCCACCTCATGAACGAGCGATTGACGCCGCACTTCGACGACGTACAGGCCCATTACGACCTGTCGGACGAGTTCTTTGAACTGTTCCTCGACCCGACCCGGACCTACAGTTGCGCCTACTTCGAGCGCGACGACATGAGCCTGGAAGAGGCGCAGCTCGCCAAGATCGACCTGTCGCTGGGAAAGTTGGGTCTGCAGCCGGGCATGACGTTGCTGGACGTGGGCTGCGGGTGGGGCGCCACCATGCGCCGCGCGATCGAGAAGTACGACGTCAACGTCATCGGGCTGACCCTGTCCAAGAACCAGGCCGCGCACGTGCAGCAGACGTTCGACGAGCTGGACACCGAGCGCAGCCGGCGGGTGCTGCTGCAGGGCTGGGAAGAGTTCGACGAGCCCGTCGACCGCATCGTGTCGATCGGAGCGTTCGAGCACTTCGGCTACGACCGTTACGACGACTTCTTCGCGCTGGCCTACCAGGTCCTGCCCGCCGACGGCGTCATGCTGCTGCACTCGATCACCGTGCTGGATCAGGAGCAGCTCACCGCAAGTGGTCTGCCCATCACCATGGACACGGTCCGCTTCGCCAAGTTCATCCTCACCGAGATCTTCCCCGGCGGACGGCTACCCAGCACCAACATGGTGGCCACGCACGCGGGGAAGGCCGGCTTCTCCCTGACCCGCCAGCAGTCGCTGCAACAGCACTACGCCAAGACCCTCGACCTGTGGGGGGCCGCGCTGAAATCCCGGCGCGACGAAGCGATCGCCATTCAGTCCGAAGAGGTCTACGACCGCTACATGAAGTACCTCACCGGCTGCGCCGACAACTTCCGCGCGGGTTATATCGACGTCAACCAGTTCACACTGGAAAAGCAGCCCTGACCCGGGCCACCCGCAGGCCGGGATCCCAAGGCGGCGTTTGGAATCAGGCACCGCGGTCTATAAATAGCAGCGACCCCGACTCTGAAAGGCCTTCGATGAAGCGCTTCGCCCCTCCCGCAGTCATCATCGCCGCGCTGATGTTCAGTGCTTGTTCGCCGTCAGAAGTGATCAACACCGGCGGCGACACCAAATGCAAGGACTTCGTCAGCCAGGACGAGAAGAAGCAGAGTGAGGAGGTCAGCAAGATGCTCAAGGACAAGAGCGGCACCGAACCGGCCTCACTGGAGATCACTGCCACCCGCCTCTCGGTGCAGACCTACTGTCAGACCGTCGGCAAGCCCGACAGCAAAATCTCCGAAGCGCCGCACGGCTGACCCCCGGACTGCTGTCCAGCCGAGTCGCCCACGAGGACAAGCCAGCAAGGACCGACGACCACAGCGCCGGCGCTCGACGAGCGACCGATAGGTTGAGCCGATGAGCGATCACGACGCGACCGACCGGTTGTTCGCGCTGGCCGAGCAGGTGCGCGGCTTCATGCCCGGCGACGAGGGTCGCGCACTCTACGACGCCGCCCGGCGCTACCTCGACGGTGGTATCGGCGTCGAGATCGGCACCTACTGCGGCAAGTCCACCCTGCTGCTGGGTGCGGCTGCGCTCGAGACGGCCAGTGTGCTGTTCACCATCGACCATCACCACGGCTCCGAGGAGCACCAGGCCGGCTGGGAATACCACGACTCGTCATTGGTCGACGAGGTCACCGGACTCTTCGACACGCTGCCGACCTTCCGCCGCGCGCTGGACGCCGCCGGCCTCGACGACCACGTCGTCGCCGTCGTGGGCAAGTCCCCGCTCGTCGCGCGGGGATGGCGCACGCCGCTGCAGTTCCTGTTCATCGACGGCGGGCACACCGAAGCCGCCGCCGCCCGGGACTTCGAGGGCTGGGCGAAATGGGTGTCCGCCGACGGCGCGCTGGTCATCCACGACGTGTTCCCCGATCCGGCAGACGGCGGCCGCGCTCCATACCAGATCTATTGCCGCGCACTGGATTCCGGTCAGTTCAAGGAAGTGGCGGCGTTGGGTTCGCTGCGCGTGCTGGAACGCACCGGCGGTCAGGCCGGCGAGCAGGTCTGACTACCCGGTCGCCACGCACTCGCAGGCGAAGTCGGTCTGCAGGCCCGTCGGCAACGCGTCGCCGCGGAAGATCCCGCTACCCGGGGTGGTGTCCGACAGCGCGTCGGCGGCCAGGATCATGGCCGCACCGGTCCACGTGGTCCGCTCCTCGGGCCAGCGCTTCCCGTCGGCGAACACCAGACCCGTCCAGTAAGAACCGTCGCCCTCGCGCAGGTGCTGCATCGCCGCCAACTGCCGGTACGCCGCCGAACGGTGCCCGAGAGCGTCCAAAGCCATTACCAATTCGCACGTTTCGGCACCGGTGACCCAGGGCCGGTCCGACACGCATCGAATACCCAGGCCGCTCACCACGAATTCGTCCCAGCGCTGCTTGATCCGGACGGCGGCCGCCGGGCCACGCAACGCGCTACCCAGGATGGGGTAGTACCAGTCCATCGAGTACCGGTCCTTCTCGGTGAACGCCTCGGGGTGCGCGATGATGGCATGCCCCAACCGGCCCGCGGCCAGTTCCCATTCCGGTTGCGGCTCGCCGATGAAGGCGGCCAGCGCCAACGCGCAGCGGATGCTGTGATAAATGCTCGCGCAACCGGTCAGCAGCGCCTCCGGCACCGGCCCGACTTCGCTTCGGGCCCAGCAGATCTCGCCGTAGCCGATCTGCAGGTCGATGACGAAGTCGATTGCCTTGTGCACCACCGGCCACATCGTCGCGGCGAACGCCTCGTCGCCGGTGACCAGCACGTGATGCCATACGCCGGTGGCGATGTAGGCGCAGAAGTTGCTGTCGCTGTTGGCGTCCTCGACGACGCCCGAGCGCAACTGAATCGGCCAGGAACCGTCGGGCCGCTGCGTCCGCCGACACCACTCGTAGGCGGCCCGCGCCGGTTCCAGCAGTCCGGCCGCGGTGAGGGCCATCGCGTTTTCCACGTGATCCCACGGATCGGTGTGGCCGCCGGCGAACCAGGGGATGGCTCCGGACGGCTCCTGGGCGGCCGCGATCGACACCGCGGTCTGCCGGCACTGCTCAGGGGTGAGGATGCCGGCCACGGCCGGCGCGTTATCGCGAAGCAAATTCAATACCTCACGCTGCGTTGGTTTTTACCGGCCGCGACTTGCTGAAGTACATGGCCACGCTCTTACCGACGAACGGATTGAGCACCGTCTCGGCCAGCTGGGTCAACTTGGGCCGCTGCATCAGATCCCACACCAGGAGTTTGTGGTAAGCGGTCACCGCGGGGTGCTGCGTATTCGACACGCCCACAGCGCATTTGAGCCACCAGAACGGCGAGTGCAGGGCGTGCGCGTGGTGTGCGTGGGTCAATTCCAGTCCGCGGCCGACGATTTTGTCCCGCAGCGCGCTGGCCCGGTAGATGCGGACGTGGCCGCCCTCGTTGCTGTGGTACTCCTCGGACAGCAACCAGCACACCCGCTCGGGAAGCCAGCGGGGCACGCTGACCGCTAGTGTGCCACCGACTTTGAGCACCCGGATCAGTTCGGCGATGGCGGCTTCGTCGTGGGGTATGTGCTCCAGGATCTCCGAGGCGATGACGCAGTCGAAGGTTCCGTCGGCATAGGGCAGATGCAGCGCATCGCCGCGAACCACCTTGGCAGTGGCCGATTCCGGTACCTCGCCGCTTTCGCCCATCGCGCGCAGGATGGCATCCACGTCGCGCAGGTCGGACTCGTTCTGGTCGAAGGCGACGACGTCAGCCCCGCGCCGATACGCTTCGAAGGCGTGCCGCCCAGCCCCGCAGCCCACGTCGATGACCGTCGTGCCGGGACCGATGTCCAGCCGGTCGAAGTCAATCGTCAGCATCGCGTACGGCCCTCAGCGGCGCGGTCGATCGCGCGCTCGTAGACGCGCACGGTCTGGGCCGCCACCGCCTCCCAGCTGAACACGCCGACCGCGCGCGCCCGGCCGGCCTGGCCCAGGCTGCGCCGCTTTTCCGGCGAGTCGAGCAGCTTGCCCAGCGCGTGGGTGAGGGCGTCGACGTCGGCGGGCGCCACCAGTTCGGCACACGCGCCGTCGGTCCCCAGCACCTCTGGCAGCGCACCCACCCGGCTGGCCACGATCGGGGTTCCGCTGGCCATCGCTTCCACCGCGGGCAGCGAAAACCCTTCGTAGAGCGAGGGAATGCAAGCAACCTCGGCCGAAGCGAACAAAGCGGCGAGGTCTGCATCGGACAAACCGCTGGCGATGTGGACGATGTCGGAGATACCCAACTCCGCAATCAGCTTGTGGGTGGGGCCGTTGGTCTCCACCTTCGCGACCAGCCGCAGTTCCAGGTCGCGGTTCACCCGCAACTTGGCGACCGCGTGCAACAGCGTGCTGACGCCCTTGAGTGGAGTGTCGGCACTCGCGATCGCCATCACCCGGCCGGGTTGTCGCGGCGCCGAAACCGGTTTGAACAGATCGGTATTGACGCCCAACGGCACCACGTGCAGTTGATCGGGGGAGACCCCGAAGTCGGTGACGATGTCCTGCGCCGACGAAGACGACACCGTCAGCAGGTCCGGGATCTGGGCCGCCACCTGCTTCTGCATGGTGGAGAACCCATACCAGCGGTGCACCAACGGCTTTCGCCACCATTTCGCGGCAGCCAGATCCAGCACCCGGTCCCGGGTGATGGGATGGTGCACGGTGGCCACCACCGGCGTTCCGCCGGCGGCGATGCTGAGCAAGCCGGTGCCCAGACTCTGGTTGTCGTGGACGACGTCGAACTCACCGGCCCGCTCGGCCAGGAGCCGGGCCACCCGCATGGTGAACGTGCGCGGCTCGGGGAAGCCGGCGGTCCACATGGTGGCGAGTTCCAGCAGGTCGATCGAGTCCCGGATCTCGCTCGGGCGCGGCACCCGGAACGGGTCGGGTTCGCGGTACAGATCCAGGCTGGGGACCTTCGTCAGGCGGACCCGCGGATCGAGCAACTCCGGATAGGGCTGACCGGAGAACACCTCGACGTCGTGTCCGAGGTCGACCAGACCGCGGCTGAGATGCCGCACGTAGACACCCTGCCCGCCGCAGTGATCCTTGCTCCGGTAGGACAACAGCGCGATTCGCATACTCAACCCTTTACCGTCGCCGAACCACCGGGGAAGGGCACCCGTCGGTTTGCAGTCAACGCACCCGCCCGCGCGACAGCAAACTGGACATGTGTCCAGATGATAGTTCGGTCGCCTAATCGACGCAAACGCTGCCCCCCACTCGAAGACCTGGACCAGCCGCGCGGCCGCTCCCGTCTCAAGCTACGACACCGACTACGGCGGGTGCGAACGTAGACCCCGCCCCGCGATCCGCGCCCCTGGACGGACCGACGAACGCCCCAATGCGATTGGATCGCGCGGGATCGGTTTAATCTCATCGAGATGATGCGGCCTCGTCTCCCGAAGGAACTCCGTCACCGCGACCCGGAGTTCATCCGTGCCGTGCTGCCCCCGTTGTGGCTGGCATCGACTGTCTGGTTCCGAGCCGAGGTGTGCGGTTTCGAGAACGTGCCCGACGAGCCGGTGCTGTTCGTGTGCAATCACAGCGGCGGGGGCGCCACGCCGGACACGTTCATCTTCCTGCTCGCCTACAACACCTACTTCACCGTCGAAGGCCGTCCGCTGTACGCGCTGGCGCACGACACCGTCACCGCCGCGCCCGGTATCGGCAGGGTGACCCGCAAACTCGGCGTCGTTCCGGCCGCGCACTCCTTCGCCGAGCGCGTCTTCGAATGCGGCGGCTCGGCGCTGGTCTATCCGGGCGGCGACGTCGAGGCGCTGCGGCCGTGGCGCGACCGGAACAAGATCGTCTTCTCCGGCCGCAAGGGGTTCCTGCGCCTGGCGCATCAAAGCAACGTCAAGATCGTTCCGGTCGTGGCCACCGGCGGCCATGACACGTTGATCGTGCTGAACGACGGCCGGCGCACCGCGCAACTGCTGCGGCTGGACAAACTCGCCCGGGTGAAGAGCATGCCGATGACGTTGAGCATCCCCTGGGGTCTGTCACCGCTGCCGCTGCCGCACTTCCCGCTGCCGGCCAAGATCCGGATGCAGGTACTCGAGCCCATCGACGTGCGGGCCCGGTTCGGTGACGAACCCGACTGGGACCAGGCGTCGGCCTACGTCACCAGCGTCATGCAGGTCGGGTTGTCCAAATTGGCCAGCAAAACCGTCGTCCCGCTGGTTCGGTGAGATGACGCAGACAGTCAGCGTGACACGCCACATCAACTGCCCGTTCGCGGACACCGCCGGCTTCGTCACCGACCCGCACTGCCTGTTCGACGCGGTGTCGGTCTTCAGCCGCTGCCGGTTCATCCACGCCCGCGACGACGGCGAGCTGTGGGACGTCTATTTGGACAGCGGCACCATTCAACTCGGCGGACGCGTGCTCATCGCGACCCCGACCGGCAGCCTGCTGAAGTGGCGTTCGGTGCAGGGCACCCGGCACTCGTTCGCGGCGCTGGCCGAACCCGACGGCGACCGCAGCCGTCTCACGCTGACTCTGACGTTCACCACCACCGGCCTCGGGATCGCGCGGCTCAGCGAATGGGTCGGGCGCGGCCTGGTGTCGCGGAACCTGGACGCGGCAGTCGAGGAGATCCGGCACTACCTCGAGTTCGAGCGGTAATAGCCTCCGACCTGTGACGATGCCCACGTCGGTGGGGACGTGAGCGGATTCCACGCACTGCGCATATATGTGCTTTATTGGTAGCGGCTGTGCGAACGACAGGCAATATCACTGGGCCTGGCTCGCCACGACGAAGTGATCTCGGGCCGGTGCGTCGGCGTTCGGGGTGTTGCAGCCGATTGCACCCGACCGGGAGGGAACGTTATGGACTTCGCGTTGGTGCCGCCGGAAATCATTTCGACGCTGATGTATGCCGGACCCGGCTCGGGGTCGATGCTCAGCGCCGCCACGGCGTGGGAGGAATTGGCCGCCAACCTGTACTCGACGGCGAGTGCGTACGAATCGGTGATCACGACGCTGACCTCCGGACCCTGGGTAGGGCCGGCGTCGGCGTCGATGTCGAGTGCGGCCGCCCCCTATGTCGCGTGGCTGCAGGTCACCGCGCAGCAGGCCGAGCAGACGGCCGACCAGGCCGCCGCTGCCGCTGTCGCCTACGAAACCGCCTTCGCCGCGACGGTGCCGCCGCCGGTCGTCGCGGCCAACCGCAGCCTGTTGGCGACGCTGATTGCGACGAACTTCTTCGGGCAGAATCTGCCGGCGATCGCCTCGACCAAGGCTCAGTACGCCGAGATGTGGGCGCAAGACACCGGGACCATGCTCGCGTACGCACTCGCCTCTGCCACCGCCACCACGCTGACGCCGTTCCAAGAGCCCGAGTCGAGCACCAATCCGGGTGGGCTGTCGGCGCAGGCCGGTGCGGTCGCGCAGGCCAACGGCACCGCCGCCGGTGATGCGCAAAGCGCCGTTTCCTCGGCCGTTTCTTCGGCGCAGCAAACGTTGTCCGCGGTCCCGAACGCGCTGACCGGATTGGCTGGCCCGGCCGCCGTCACCGATCCACTGGCGTCCGGCCTGTCGCCGCTGCAGATCCTGGATCTGTTGGGCGACTTCAGCGGCATCTTCCTCGATCCGGAGATCGGTACCGCGGGAGTGACGCTCGACGGAATCCTCGCCGGCGCGGCTCTGCCCTACGACATCGACGGGTATTACGTCGGTCTGCACACCGACGACATCGTCAGCGGCTGGGCCAGGCTACCGGCCTACTCGGGTCCCGTGCCGCTGCCGCCGGCGGCGGGGTCCACCGTGTCGGCCGGCCTGGGCGAAGCCGCCACGGTCGGGGGGTTGTCGGTACCTGCGGGCTGGACGACGGCGGCGCCGGCCATCCGCATGACTACCTTGGCAGTGCCGGCCGCCGCTGCCGCCGCCGAAGGCGTGGCGGGCAGCGCCGGAAACCTGTTCAGCCAGATGGCACTTGCGGGCCTGGCCGGACGCGCGGTGGCCGGCACCACCGGTTCGGGCGGCGGCGCCGGGACACGCGCCCGCGAGCAACTGGGCGGCGTGGCCAAGCGGCCGGCAAAACCCGATGCGGAGGCGGCGACGGCCGGCAAGGAGCCCGTCGCTGCGCCGCCGACACCGGCCGGCGGGCCGATCACCAGCATCGCCGCCGAATTGCGGGAGCTGGCGTCGCTGCGCGACGCGGGAATCCTCACCGAGCAGGAGTTCACCGAGCAGAAGCGGCGTCTGCTGGCCCAGTGAGGTCGTGGCCGGGCGCTACTTAATCCGGTTCGCGGCGAAGGTCGCGGCCTGGTTCGTCATGCCGTTCTCGATGTAGGAGACGTGCGCGATGATGTTTCCGCCTCCGGTGCAGATCGGGTCATCGGTGGCGCACAAGCTGATCAGCTTGCCGCTGTAGGCGGGGTTGATCGTCGGCAGCGGGCCACCCCACAACGCGCTGGAGAATCCACTGGACGGTTCGCCGAAGTAGGCGACCGCGGCCACCCGGTTGGCCGCCGCGGGCGGCAGCTGATTGGTGGCCAGATTGATCACGGTCGCGCCCTGCGAGTAGCCACCCAGCACGATCTTGGTGTTCGGGCAGCTGTCCACGGTGCCCTGGACGTGGGCGCTGGCGTCGTCGGCGCCGGCCGGGGCGCTGCCGTGGTAGTCGTCGCTGGCCGGGTAGTTGACCGGGTAGACCTCGACGGAACGCCCGGCGATCTGCGAGGTGAGTGAGTCGACGAAGGCCTGGCCCACGTTGCCGAGGCCGGGTTCCTGGTGGGTGCCCCTGGCGTAGACGACCGAGACGTCGGCGCACGGGTCGGCGGCGGCGGTCGGAGCGGCGCTGGGCACGCTGAGCACCGCCCATGTCGCCATGACGAAGACACCGAAGATCCGTGCGAGGCTGCGTGCAGTCATATCCAGATCCTGGCATACCGGCCGTAGCGCGTTCGTCGGCGGCCTGCGGGTTTGGGATCTGGCCGCATCGGGAACGAATCCGGCATCTGGTCACCTGAACAGCGCGAATAGAGGTGTGCAATGTGGACACTCTGCAGCCGTCTGGTCGCCGTCGCCGCCATGGTGGTAGCGCCCTGGGCGATCGTGACATTCGTATCGCCCGCGGTCAGCTCGGCCCAGTGTGCCAACGGTGAATGGTGGGATCCCACCGGCAAGGTCTGCCGGCCGCTCGGGGTGGGACCGCAGCCGCTGGCGTGCGCGGCCGGCGAGTGGTGGGATCCGACGGCCAACGTGTGCCGGCCGCTCGGGGTGGGACCGCAGCCGCTCGCGTGCGCGGACGGCGAATGGTGGGACCCGGGCGCCAACGTGTGCCGGCCCGTGCAGCCGGCCGGATAGGCGAGCCTGACGGCCTATCCTCTGCGGAGTGGCCGACCCGACCCCCGCGGAGCTACGCAGCCGCCTCGACGAGCTGACGATCCGCGACGCGACACGGCTGCGCCGGCGGCTGCGCAACCTGCGCGGCGCCAAGCCCGAGACGCTGCACCGCCTCGCCGACCAGGTCGCCGCCGCCGAAGCCCTGGTCGCGGCCCGGCGGGCTGCGGTCCCGGTCATCACCTATCCCGACCTGCCGATCGCCGACCGACGGCAGGAGATCGCCGAGGCGATCCGTCAACACCAAGTGGTCGTGGTGGCCGGGGAGACCGGCTCGGGCAAGACCACCCAGCTGCCCAAGATCTGTCTCGACCTCGGCCGCGGCGTCCGCGGAACCATCGGGCACACCCAGCCCCGGCGGCTGGCCGCCCGCACCGTCGCGCAGCGCATCGCCGACGAACTGCACAGCCCGCTCGGCGACACCGTCGGCTACAGCGTGCGGTTCACCGACCAGGTCAGCGACCGCACCCTGGTCAAGCTGATGACCGACGGCATCCTGCTCGCCGAGATCCAGCGCGACCGTCGCCTGCTGCGCTACGACACCCTCATCCTCGACGAGGCCCACGAACGCAGCCTCAACGTCGACTTCCTGCTCGGATACCTCCGTGAACTGCTGCCGCGCCGACCCGATTTGAAGGTGATCGTCACGTCGGCCACCATCGAACCGCAACGCTTCGCAGCGCACTTCGGTGGCGCGCCGATCATCGAGGTGTCCGGGCGCAGCTACCCGGTCGAGGTTCGGTACCGCCCGCTGGAAGTTCCCATTTCCGTTGGCGCCGAGGATGATCCGGACGACCCCGACCAGGAGATCGTGCGCACCGAGACCCGGGACGAGGTCGAGGCCATCGTCGACGCCGTGCACGAACTGGCCGCCGAACCAGCCGGTGACATCCTGGTGTTCCTGTCCGGCGAACGTGAAATCCGTGACACCGCAGAGGCTTTGCGAGAGCTTCGGCACACCGAGGTGCTGCCGCTGTATGCCCGGCTGCCGACCGCCGAACAACAGAAGGTGTTCGCGCCGCACACCGGCCGTCGGGTCGTGCTGGCCACCAACGTCGCCGAAACCTCGCTGACCGTGCCCGGGATCCGCTACGTCGTCGACCCGGGCAACGCCCGCATCTCGCGCTACAGCCGCCGGCTGAAAGTGCAGCGGTTGCCGATCGAGCCGATCTCGCAGGCCTCCGCGGCGCAACGCGCCGGCCGGTGCGGTCGGGTGGCGCCCGGCGTGTGCATCCGCCTCTACTCCGAGCCGGATTTCGAGACCCGGCCCCGCTACACCGAACCGGAGATACTGCGCACCAACCTCGCCGCGGTGCTGCTACAGATGGCGGCCCTGCAGCTCGGCGATGTCGAGAACTTCCCGTTTCTCGACCCACCGGATCGGCGCAGCGTCCGCGACGGCGTGCAGCTGCTGCAGGAGCTGGGTGCCTTCGATCAGCAGGGCGCGATCACCGACCTGGGCCGGCGGCTGGCGCGGCTGCCCGTCGACCCGCGGCTGGGCCGGATGATTCTGCAGGCCGACACCGAGGGGTGCGTGCGGGAGGTGCTGGTGCTGGCCGCGGCGCTGACCATTCCCGATCCGCGGGAACGACCCGCCGACCGCGAGGAGGCCGCCCGCCAGAAACACGCCCGGTTCGCCGACGAGCATTCGGACTTCCTGGCCTACCTCAACCTGTGGAGCTATCTCGGCGAGCAACGAAAGTCTTTGTCCGGCAATGGGTTCCGACGGATGTGCCGGGACGAGTTCCTGCATTACCTGCGGATCCGGGAATGGCAGGATCTCGTCGGGCAGCTGCGCAGCATCGCCCGTGACCTGGGTATCACCGAATCCGACGAGCCCGCCGACCCCGGCCGGATCCATGCGGCGCTGCTGTCCGGGTTGCTGTCGCATGTGGGGATGCGCCGGGAGGACGGGCGCGAGTACCTGGGCGCGCGCAATGCGCGGTTCGTCCTGGCGCCCGGCTCGGTGCTCAGCAGGCGACCACCGCGCTGGGTGGTGGTGGCCGAGCTGGTCGAGACCAGTCGCCTCTACGGGCGGACCGCCGCGCGCATCCAGCCCGAGATCGTGGAACGGGTCGCGGGGGAATTGGTGCAGCGCACCTACAGCGAGCCGCACTGGGACGCCACGCGCGGGGAGGTGCTGGCCTACGAGCGGGTGACGCTGTACGGCCTGCCGCTGGCCGCGCGCCGCCGTGTCGGATACGCCCGGGTCGAGCCGGCGGTGGCCCGGGAGCTGTTCATCCGGCACGCACTGGTCGAGGGCGACTGGCACACCCGCCACCGCTTCTTCGCCGACAATGCCCGGCTGCGGGCCGAACTCGAGGAGTTGGAGGCACGCGCCCGGCGCCGCGACCTGCTGGTCGGCGACGAGGAGGTCTACGCCCTGTATGACGCCCGCATCCCCGCCGACGTCGTCTCGACCCGGCACTTCGACGGGTGGTGGAAGAAGCAGCGCCACCGCACCCCGGACCTGCTCACCTTCACCCGCGACGAACTGCTGCGCAGCAACGACGACGTCGACCGGCCGGACACCTGGCGCACCGGCGATGCCATCTTGCCCTTGACGTACCGGTTCGAGCCCGGCGCCGCCGACGACGGCGTCACGGTGCACGTGCCCATCGACGTATTGGCGCGCCTGGGCGGCGACGAGTTCGCCTGGCAGGTACCGGCGTTGCGTGAGGAACTCGTCACCGCCCTGATCCGCTCACTGCCAAAAGATCTGCGGCGCAACTTTGTTCCGGCGCCCGACACGGCGCGTGCGGTGCTCGCCGACATCGACCCCGTCGGCGAGCCACTGCTGGTCGCGCTGCAGCGCGAATTGCGCCGCCGCACCGGGGTTTTGGTGCCGGTCGACGCCTTCGACCTGGATGCGCTGCCCGCGCACCTGCGGGTGACGTTCGCCGTCGAGGCCGCCGACGGCACCGAGGTGGCCCGCGGCAAGGATCTGCCGGCGTTGCAGGACGAGTTGGCGGCGCCCGCGCGGCAAGCCGTCGCCCACGCCGTGGCCGGCGACCTGGAACGGACCGGGCTACGCACCTGGCCCGACGACCTGGACGAACTGCCCCGGGTGGTCGAGCGCACGGTCGACGGTCGGACCGTACGTGGCTATCCCGCCTTCGTCGACGCCGGCACCGCCGTCGATCTGCGGGTTTTCGCGACGGCCGGCGAGCAGCATTGCGCGATGGCCGCCGGCCTGCGTCGGCTGTTGCGACTCAGCGCGCCGTCGCCAGCCAAAACCGTTGAGCGGCAACTGGATCCGCGGACCAGGTTGGCGCTGGGCAGCAATCCCGACGGTTCGTTGCGCGCGTTGCTCGACGACTGCGCCGACGCCGCGACGGACACGCTGTGCAAGCAGCCGGTCTGGACGCACGACGAATTCGCGGCGCTGCGCGACCGGCTGGCGCAGACCCTGCCCGCCGCGACCCTGGACGTCGTGCGGCGGGTGGAGCAGGTGTTGGCTGCCGCGCGGGAGGTCGAGCTGTTGTTGCCCGCACATCCGCCGTCGGCTCAGGCCGAGGCGATCTCCGATGTGCGAACACAGCTCGATCGGCTGCTGGCACCGGGGTTCGTCACGGCCACCGGGGTCGAACACCTAGACGATCTGAAGCGCTACCTGACCGCGATCGGGCGCCGCCTGGACAGGTTGCCGCACGCCATCCAGGCCGATCGGGAACGGATGCAACGGGTGCACGCCGTGCAGAGGGCCTACCAGGATCTGCTGCAGGAACTGGCATCGGCCCGGGCCCGGGGAGCCGACGTCGGTGACATCGCCCGCCAGATCGAGGAATTGCGGGTGAGTCTGTGGGCTCAGCAGCTCGGCACCCCGCGGCCGGTCAGCGAACAGCGCATCCTGCGGGCGATCGACAGCGTGCGTGATCGGCTCTGACGCCGCTGCCGATGCCGCTACTCGCGTCGGCCCCGGGTGCGGCGCAACCAGCGGCCGCGCTTGATGTCCTTCTTTTCGGTGGCTTCGTTCTTCTCCACGACGCGGGTGTCTTTGGGGGGCAACTGCAGTTCCCGCTCGGCCGGGATGCCGGCTTGCAGCTCTCGTCCCCGCTCGAGTTCGGCGTCGAGCTCGGCGCCGAACAACAGCGCGACGTTGGTGATGTACAGCCACAGCAGGAACACGATGACACCGCCCAGCGCCCCGTAGGTCTTGTTGTAGCTGCCGAAATTGGTGACGTAGAACCCGAAGCCGACCGAGGCGATCGCCCACGCCACGATCGCGACCGCCGCCCCGATGCTCAGCCAGCGAAACTTCGGCTGCCGCACGTTGGGACTGACGTAGTACAGGATCGCCACCGCCAGCGAGACGCACACCAGGATCAGCGGCCACTTGGCGACCGTCCAGGCGGTCTGCGCCGCCTCACCCAAGCCGATCGCGTCGCCGACAGCGTCGGTGACCGGTCCGCTGACCACCAGCATCAACGCCACCGCGGCGACCAGCGCGACGCCGGCCAGGGTGAGCCCGGCCTGCAGCGGGCGCAGCTTCCAGATTGGCCGTCCCTCGGCCACCTCGTAGATGCGGTTCATCGCCCGCCCGAACGCCCCGACGTAACCCGAGGCCGTCCACAACGCCGCCAGTGTGCTGACGATCAGCGCGAAGCCGGCCGACGGGTTGTCCACGATCTGCTGGACCGGCTCGCGCAGCATGTCGACCGCGGAGGCCGGCACGAGACCGGCGGCCGCATCGAGCAGCGCGTTGGTGGTACTGCGGCCCTGCCCGAACACGCCGAGTAGCGAAACCATCACCAGCAGTGCCGGAAACAGCGAGAGCACCGCGTAGTACGTCAGCGCCGCGGCCAGGTCGGTGCATTGGTCGTCGACGAATTCGTGCGCCGTCTTTCGCAGCACGTACAACCACGACGCCTGGGTGAGGTCGTGCGGAGATTCCGGCTTGCTGGGGTCGTCGGGGTCGGGTGCCCGGTTCTTCTCCTCGGTGCGCTCGGAGCCCATCTCGGGGTCGGTTTCGGTGTGGGCCATACTCGTTCGTTCCCCGCAGCCGCTGGATCCACACCGCCGAAATCTCGATGAGATTGATCCGGCGGGGATGGGTGCGTACACGGCGCAGCGATGGAAGTATCGCCAGAGTGGCCACCAAGAAACCGCAGACGATCTCCTATCCGGCGCCGGGGTCCCGCCCGCGCCGCAACGACTCCGACCCGCTCGAGCCCCATGTCATCGTCCTGTTCGGTGCGACCGGGGATCTGGCGAAGCGCAAATTGCTGTCCGGCCTGGCCTACCTGGATCAGTCCGAGCTCGCGCCCGACATCCACATCATCGCGACGTCACTGGAAGACCTCACCGACGACGAGTTCCGGGAACTCGCCAAGGAAGCAATCGACAACTACGGCACCCACAAGCTGACCGACGAGCAGTGGGAGGACTTCTCCAAGATCCTCACCTACGTCCCGCAAGACGCCGGACCGGAGGCGTTGGCAGCCGCCGTCGCGAAAGCCGAAAAGGAACTCGGACCGAACACCCGACGGCTGCACTACCTGTCCGTGCCGCCCAAGGCCGCCCGCCCCGTGATAACGATGCTGCGCGACGCCGATCTGGTCGAGCGCTCGCGGGTGGTGATGGAGAAACCGTTCGGAACCGACCTGGCCAGCGCGGTCTCCCTCAACGACTTCCTGCACGAAACGTTCGAGGAATCGCAGATTTTCCGTATCGACCACTTCCTGGGCAAGGAAGCCGCGCAGAACATCCTGGCGTTCCGGTTCGCGAACGGGCTGTTCGAACCGATCTGGAACCGCAACTTCATCGACCACATCCAAATCGATATCCCCGAAGAACTCGGACTCGACCAGCGGGCCAATTTCTACGAGCAAACCGGCGCCTACAAAGACATGGTCGTCACTCACCTGTTCCAGGTAATGGCGTTCGTGGTGATGGAGCCGCCGACGGCGCTCGAGCCACGCGCCATCAGCGAAGAGAAGAACAAGGTGTTCCGCTCGATGCTGCCGGTCAATACGTCCCATGTGGTGCGCGGTCAATACGCCGGCTACCGCAAAGAGGACGGAGTGGCCAAGGATTCCGACACCGAGACGTTCATCGCGCTGAAGGTAGGCATCGACAACTGGCGTTGGGCCGGCGTGCCGATCTATCTGCGGACCGGCAAGAAAATGGCCGAAGGCATCCGCGTCATCTCGGTCGCGTTCAAAGAGGCACCGCGGACCATGTTCCCGCCCGGATCGGGCGTAGGCACCCAGGGCCCGGACCACCTGACCTTCGACCTCGCCGACAACTCGAAGGTCTCGCTGTCCTTCTACGGGAAGCGGCCGGGCCCGGGAATGAAGCTCGACAAGATGTCGATGCAATTCTCCACCCAGGAGATCGACGCCGTCGCCGACGTGCTCGAAGCGTACGAGAGGTTGATCCTCGACGCGATGCGTGGCGACCACACGCTGTTCAACACCGCCGAGGGCATCGAGTCGTTGTGGGAGCGTTCCCAGGATCTCCTGGACGACCCGCCGCCGGTCAAGATGTACCAGCCGGGTACGTGGGGCCCCAACGCCATCCACCAGTTGATCGCGCCGAATGCGTGGCGGCTGCCATTCGAGCGGGAATGGCGCGAGAAGAAATCCGCGCAGGGGGACTAGGCCCGTGCACCCCGACAGCGACTCGACCGACGACCTCCTGCAGGAACTGTTGTGGACCTACGGGCCATGCGGTCAGGAAGACGAAGTGCGGACGGTCTGTGCCCGCGAACTGCGCCCGTTCGTCGACGACATGTGGACCGACGCCGCCGGCAATCTGATCGGTTACATCGCCGCCGGGGATGATCCCGACGGCGACGCCCTGGCCCAGGGCCGTCACCGCTGGAACCCGGCGACCGGACCGGGATCCGGGACGAAAGTCATGGCGCACATGGACGAACTGTCCATGCTGGTCAAGCGCGTCGAATCGGACGGCACGCTGCATCTGACGCAGTTGGGGACGATGTATCCGGGCAATTTCGGTCTCGGACCGGTTGCCGTGCTCGGCGACCGGGAGACGTTCACCGCGGTGCTCACCCTCGGCTCCGAGCACACCACCAAGGAAAGCCAGCGCATCTGGGAGACCAAACCCGACCAGGGTGATCGGGCACTGGACTGGCAACACGTCTACGTCTTCACCGGACGCAGCCAGCAGGAGCTCGAGGAGGCCGGGGTGCACCCGGGGACCCGCATCTGCGTGGACCGGACCAAGCGGACGCTGGTCGAACTCGGCGACTACATCGGCTGCTATTTCCTCGACGATCGCGCCGCGATCACCGCGTTGCTGCGCGCGGCGCGGCTCCTTCATGCTGCCGGGCGGCGGCCGGCCGAGGACGTCTACCTGGTCTTCACCACCAACGAAGAAATCGGCGGCGTGGGCGGCTCCTACGCCAGTGCCTCGCTGCCCGGCACGCTCGCCCTCGCCTTGGAAGTCGGCCCCACCGAGCAGGAGTACGGGACCAGCGTCGCGGGCGGCCCGATCGTCGGCTACAACGATGCATTGTGCGTCTACGACAAGGACGTCGCCGACCGGCTGATGAAGATCGCCGCCGAGCAGGGACTCGAGCCCCAGGCCGCGGCCCTCGGCGCCTTCGAATCCGACGCCTCCCACGCCAAGGCCAACGGCCTGACGCCGCGCGCGGGCCTGCTGTGCCTGCCCACGTTGAGCACGCACGGTTTCGAAGTCATCGCGCGCAACGCGATCGACGAGATGGCGGCGATCGTCGTCGAGTTCCTCACCGAACAGCATCCCGAGGCCACCCGCTAGGTTGAACACGAGTCCGAACAACCTGGAAGGGAGGCGGCGTGGGCCAAGAAGCGGCCATGTCGGAAGCCGATCGCGCCTGGATGATCGATACGCTGCTGGCGCTTGTGCAGACACCGAGCCCGTCGGGACGTACCGACGCGGTGATGCAGCTGATCGGTGACATCCTCGACGAGTTCGGCGTGCCCTTCTCGCTGACCCGCCGCGGGGCGTTGACCGCCGAACTCGCAGGAAAGTCCAAGACCACCGACCGGGCGTTGGTGGTGCACGCCGACACCATCGGGTGCATGGTGCGCAACCTCAAGGACAACGGCCGCCTCGAGCTGGTCCCGGTAGGCACCTTCTCGGCACGGTTCGCCGCCGGCGCCCGGGTGCGTATCTTCATCGACGATCCCGACGAGTTCATCACCGGCACGGTGATGCCGCTGAAGGCGAGTGGGCACGCGTTCGGCGACGAGATCGACACCCAGCCCACCGACTGGGAGCACGTCGAGGTCCGCATCGACCGCAAGGTGTCCTCGCGGGAAGACCTGGTCCGTCTCGGCCTGAACGTCGGCGACTTCGTCGCGTTGATCGCCAGCCCAGAGCTCACCGCCGACGGCTTCATCGTGTCCCGGCACCTGGACGGCAAAGCGGGCGTGGCGGTGGCGCTCGCGCTGGCCAAGAACTTCGCCGAGAACAAGCTGGTGCTGCCGCACCGGACCACGATCATGGTCACCATCACCGAGGAAGTCGGGCACGGCGCCAGCCACGGGTTGCCCGCCGACGTCGCCGAGCTCATCTCCGTGGACAACGCAGTGTGCGCGCCCGGCCAGCACTCCCGCGAGGACGGGGTGACCATCCCGATGGCCGACATGCACGGCCCGTTCGACTATCACCTGACGCGCAAGCTGTGCCGGCTCGCCGAGCGATGCGAGATACCTTTCGCGCGGGATGTGTTCCGCTACTACCGGTCCGACGCCGCCGCGGCGATCGAGGCGGGCGCGGGTACCCGGGCCGCGCTGGTCGGCTTCGGACTCGACGGCAGCCACGGCTGGGAACGCACCCACATGGACTCCTTGGAAGCGGTGTACAACCTGCTACACGCCTGGCTGCAGACACCGCTGACGTTCGCCCGTTGGGACGCCAAGCCGTCGGGCAAGCTGCGTGACTTTCCGTCGTCGAACCAGCCGGCGCCGAGTGAGCAGTGGGTGCCGCTGTCGCGCGGGGAGCACGCCGAACCCGGTGACGCATCGCCGGGCACGCACTGGCCACCTTCAGTGGGTCCACAGGCGTGAGGTCCCGTGGGTCCGATCAGTCGGGGATGTAGTCGAACTCGTCGGGATGGGCTCCGGTGCGGCCATCCTCACCGCGGTCCAGTCCGCTGATCACCGTCATGTCGTCCCCGGACAGCTCGAAGTCGAAGATCTCGTAATTGGCCTTCATCCGTTCGGGATTCACCGACTTCGGGAACACGATGTCGCCGCGCTGGATGTGCCAGCGCAGCACCACCTGCGCAGGTGTCTTGCCCAGCGATTCGGCGACCCCGACCACCGCCGGGTCGTCGAGGACCTTGCCCTGGGCGATCGGCGACCACGCCTCGGTCGCGATCTCGTGCTGCAAGTTGTACGCGCGCACCTGGTCGTTGGTGAAGTAGGGGTGTACTTCGATCTGGTTGACCGCGGGCACGATCGCTGAGGCCGACAGCTGATCCAAGTGGTCTGGCTGGAAGTTCGAGACGCCGATGCTGCGGGCGCGCCCGTCTCGGGCGAACTCCTCGAGCGTGGTCCAGGTGGCGAGAAAGTCGCCGTCGTAGAGCGTCGGCAGCGGCCAGTGGATGAGGAAGAGGTCGATGTAGTCGAACCCCAGTGCCGTCAACGTCTCATCGAAGGCGCGCCGCGCGTCGTCGGGCCGGTGGAATCCGTTGTTGAGTTTGCTGGTGACGAAGACCTGGCTGCGGTCCATACCCGCGTCTCGAATCCCTTGTCCCACTTCCTTTTCGTTGCCGTACATCTGCGCGGTGTCGATGTGGCGGTAGCCCAACTCCAGCGCGGAACGAACGGCGGCGGCCGTTTCGTCGGGCTCGATCTGAAAGACCCCGAGACCCAGTTGCGGGATCAGGTTCCCGTCGTTGAGGGTGATTGACGGGACGTCGGTCATGTACTCATTCCTCCTCGTTGCGGTTGTGGACTGGATGCCCACTTCCCGTCAACTTAATTCGGCGCTGAGGTAACCGACCGCCTGGCGAAATTCAGTCAGGATCTCATTGTCCGGCACCACGAAGCCGTAGTCGGCGTAGACCTGCTCGGTGGAATGCCGGGTGACTGTCCAGCCGGTGGACGCCAGATGTTCAGCGGCTTGACGCCGGGGTCCCAGCCACACCAGCTCGGCGACGTCGATGTCGAGTCCGTGCTTGCGCCAGCTGCTGCGCATCGCGCGGGCACGTTCGTCGGTGAACACGCTCATGTCTTTGATGTTCTCGGTCGCTAACCGGCTACCGGGGGCGCTCAGCGCGGTGATGTTGTCCAGCAGCCGGTCCTGAGCTTCGGGCGGCAGGTAGGGGAGTAGCCCCTCGGCGATCCAGGCGGTGGGCCGGGCAATGTCGAAGTGGTTGTCGCGCAGCGCCTTTGGCCAGTCCTCCCGGAGGTCGATCCCGACGGGACGGCGTTCGGTCGCCGGTTCGGCGCCCAGCCGGGCGAGGGTCACGTCCTTGAAGGTGATGACGTCGGGCTGATCCACTTCGAAGACCACCGTGCCGGCCGGCCACGGCAGTCGGTAGGCCCTGGCGTCGAGCCCGGCGGCCAGAATCACCGCCTGACGGATGCCGGCGGTCGTCGCTGCGGCGAAGAAGTCGTCGAAGAACCTCGTCCGGACGGTCATCTGCTCGCGGCGCTGCTGATAGGTCATCGGCATGTCGGCGTCGTCGAGCGGAATCTCCCCGTCCAGCATGCGAATGAAGAAGGGATGCCCGACCGCGCGCACCAGCGGCTCGGCGAAGCGGTCGTCGAGCAGCGGTTCCGGAGGGGTGGAGGCCAGTGCCCGCGCCGCCGCCACCATCGTCGCGGTAGCCCCGACGCTGGAGGCGAGGTCCCAGCTGTCCCCGTCGGTGCGTGCTGAACCAAATGACGACATCCGCGTACTCCGTTCCGCCGGGACGATGCGATCCTTCGCCAGCCTAACCGTCGTCGATCAGTCGGCGGGCAGACCGCGGGAGCGCTTGGCCGCATACATGTGCTCGTCCGCCAGACGCAACAGGTCTTGCTCGCCGGTGGCGATCCCGGCGCTGAAACCGACCTGGCCCTCGACCTCGGACCAGCGGCGGCGCAGCCGTTCGACGACTTGTTCGGCCTGGGCGCGGTCGGCGCCGACGAGCATCAGTAGGAATTCGTCGCCGCCGATCCGAAAGATGATGTCCTCCTTGCGGACTGACCAGCGCAACGCATCGGCGAAGGCGACCAGCAGTTCGTCGCCGGCCTCATGGCCGTGGCGGTCGTTGTAGCGCTTGAAGTTGTCGAGGTCGAGCAGCACGACCGCCGATTCGGCGGCGTGCATCGACAACCGTGGTCCCAGCGTGCTGCGGTCGAGCAGTTGGGTGAGGGCGTCGGTCTGCGCGATCTTGCGCAGCAGCGCACTCTGCCGCTCCAACCGGTCGATGAGCCAGGCCGGGACTTCGGCGACCAGGACCCACATGATCGCGGGCGGCACCGCGGCCGGTAGCGCGCCGGGGAAGTCCCTGGCGCCGCCCACCAGGAACGCCGCGACTCCCAGCGGCACCAGGGTCAGCGACTGCCAGCGGGGGCGGGTCAGCCCGATGTAGGCGAACGCGATCGTGATGGTGCCGGGGAAGTCCCGGGTGGCGTGCGGATCGATCCACCCGGCCAGCACGGTGACGACGAGTCCTCCCACCGGCCACGCCAGCAGCAGGTCGCGCCGCCGTTCCCAGCCGCGAAGCCAGCCGACCACCGCGCCGCATACGCCCAACACCGCGGCTCCGGCCAGCAGCCAGTGCAGTCGGGTTTCTCCCTTGGCAGCCTCGACGTGCGCTGCCGCCACAGCGTAGATACCGAGCATGCACAGATATCCCGCCACACCGATCGCATGCCAGCGTCGCGTTGTGGGTGGAGGGTCCACGTGCCAGGACACGAGCCAAGAATAGGGTTGCGGCGGCTTATCTCGGCGACGACTTCGACTACGCCGTCGGGACGTGCGGGTGATCCAGCTACCGGGATAGCCGCAAGGCTACTTTCTACAGATGTGCTACGTTCGTAGCATGTCAGAAGTGGCATCCCGTGAACTCCGCAACGACACCGCAGGTTTGTTGCGGCGGGTTCAGGGCGGCGAAGACATCACTGTGACCGTCAACGGAAAAGCCGTCGCGATGCTGACCGCGGTGCGGCCGACTCGGCGCCGGTGGTTGAGCCGGGCCGAACTGCTCCAGCGTCTTGAATACGCACAAGCGGATCCTGCACTGCGCCAACAGCTCTCCGAACTTGCCGGCGACACGACCGATGACCTCGGGCCCCTACAATGACATCCGCAGGCGTGCTCGACACATCCGTATTCATCGCGAAGGAGAGCGGTCGCCGACTGGATGTGTCACAAATCCCCGACGAGGTGGCGACAACCGTGGTCACTCTGGCCGAACTCAATCTCGGCGTGCTTGCGGCGGACTCGTCCGATGTCCGAGCGCAACGGCTGCAAACGTTGGATGCGGTCGCTGACCTGGTCGCTTTGCCCGTAGATGACAGCGCAGCGCGGATGCGGGCGCGGCTTCGCATTCATTTGGCCGAAACGGGCCGGCGGGTCCGCGTCAACGATCTGTGGATCGCGGCCATCGCCGCTTCGCGCGGGTTAGCGGTAGTGACCCAGGACGATGATTTCGACGCGCTCGAAGGTGCTGCCGGTCTGACGGTTCTTCACGTCTAGGGTTCGATTCCCTCGATCACATCGCAGCCCCGCATCGCGCACAGGTGACAGGGCACGGCACACAGCACACCACCACCGTGCAGATCCATGACGACGAGGGCGGGTTCGGGGTATTCACCATCCAGGAGCTTTCATCGGACCAGAAAAGACAGGTCGTTATACGTTGACCCGTGACGGCGAAACCACCCGTCTAACCCGGCTCAGCCCGCGGCGGCGAGGATCTTGAGCACGAAGATGAGCGAGTCGCCCGGCCGGATTCCTGCGCTGGGCTGACCTTCGGGATAACCGTCGGCGGGCGTCGCGGCGACGGCCACTGTGGACCCGACTTTCTGTCCGCTGATGGCCTTCTGGAAGCCGGGGATGACCCCGAGGAGCGAGAAGCTGGCCGGGGCACCGCGCTCGTAGCTGCTGTCGAACACCGAGCCGTCGCGTCCGTTGACGCCCTGGTAGCAGACGGAGACCCGCGCCGTAGCCGGTACCACCGGCCCGTCCCCGGCCTGCAAGGTGTGGACCTGGGTTTGGGACACGCTGAACGGCGCCGTCACCGTCACCCGCGGCGCGGCCGCATCCGTCGGACCGACGACCGCGATGCTGCCGGTAGTCCCCGAAAGCGTCCAGTCGGTTGCCGCGCCGGCCGGTGGTGCCGCGGTGGGGCAGGTGCCGGCGGCGGACGCTACGCCTGATCCGGCAAGGGTGGCGCCGGCGAAGACGGCGGATGCGAGCGCGACGGAGGAACATACCCGGGAGAATTTCACGGCCGCCACGCTACAGCCACCTCGAGGCCTCGCTCGCCGCGAGTCCGCCCGGTGGCGCAAGCTGGGAAGCCGCAGTAGATTGGACTAATCGCACAAATTAGACAAAACAGTTAGAATGGACGTAACCGAGGGGAGTGAGCGCCATGTCTACGGTCGCCTTCCGTAACCGCGACGGCAAGCTGGTCGATGTACCCACGGTGACTGCCAGTCACCTCCGAAATGCCTTCGGCGCCGTCTTTGAAGAGGCCGCCACCCGTGGGGCAGTGGTGATCACCAAGCACGACACCCCGCGGGCGGTGTTGGTGTCGTTCGCCGAATTCGAGGCGTTGACCGCTTCGGCGACCCCCGTCCTCGATGGCCTCAGTGCGCGGTTCGACGAATTGTTGTCAGCGATGCAGACCTCCGAAGCCAAAGCCGGGGTTGCTGCGGCGTTCGACGCCACACCCGAGGAGCTCGGGGCTGCTGCGGTGAAAGCCGCCCGACGGCGGTGACCCGGCACCGCTCATGGCCCCAGCACGCATCAGCGTAGTAGCGGGCGTCAACGGCGCCGGCAAGAGCAGCATCGTCGGCGCGACCATCCGCGACAACGGCGGTGAGTACTACAACCCCGACGAAGCCGCACGGGAGATCATGGCGGCCAATGCCGGACTGAGCCAGACCGAGGCTAATGCCGCGGCGTGGGAACAGGGCCGAATGTTGTTGCAACGGGCGATCGATGACGGTCTCGACTTCGTGTTCGAGACCACACTCGGCGGCAACACGATAACGGCACTGCTGGCCGAAGCCGCCAAGCGCGGCATAGAGATTCACGTCTTCTATGTCGGGCTCGCCAGCCCGGATATGCATATCGCACGGGTAGGGCAGCGGGTCCGCGCCGGCGGGCATGACATTTCCGACGCCGACATTCGCCGGCGGTACCGGCACAGCATGATCAATCTTGTGACGTTGCTGCCGGTGCTGACCGAGTTGCGGGTGTACGACAACTCGATCACTGCCGACCCCGCCAAGGGGCAGCCACCGCGTCCGGTCTTGGTGCTGCACTGGAAGGAGCGCCGGATAGTCGGTCCCCCCGACTTGACCTCTACGCCAGATTGGGCCAAACCCGTCGTCGCGGCCGCGCTGGAACTCACCAACTGATCAAAGTCTCGAATCCGGGATCATCAACGTTGGGTGCCCGGGCACCACCAAACCGGTTGTGCGGCAGCGGACAAGGCCGCCGATCCGTCGCGATCGCCACCCGCAGCCGTCGGCGAATCTCGCCCAGCACAACGAAACAGCGGTGCAGGGCGTCTCACCAGTGACACACTCTAGTGATGGGCTGTCTGTCGTGCCCATCGACCGCGAGGAGGGCGCGATGACCGAGAAAACCTCGGCGGCAGCGACGCCGAAATCTCCGATAGAGAAGACCGATCCGGAAATCCAACGCGAATTGCGGCTGGCCGTCACGATGAACGGCGGCGTCAGCCTGGCGGTCTATATCGGTGGTGTCGCACACGAATTCAACAGATTCACCCGAGGCGCCGCAGGATATCGCGCACTGCTGTCGAAGTTCGGTTACGCGTCGAAGGGCCCGACCGACGAGCCGTCTGATGTGTTACCCATCATCGACGTCATCACAGGCACCTCAGCCGGCGGGATCAACGCCGCGGCGCTCGCCCTTGCCCAAGCCAACGTCAACGGCGATCTGGATGTGTTGAAAGGGCTGTGGATTCAGCACGGGCAGATCGGGGACCTGATGAGGGAGCCCTTTCACGCCGGTCCGGCATCCATCTTGCGCGGTGACGACTTCTTCTACCCGCAGATCCGCGCGGCCTTCAAACGACTGATCGACGGCTACCAACGAGCCCCCAAGATAGTCGAGGACTCTGAGGACTCCGCCGCACCTCCCGCAAGCCAACGACGTTTGCGTCCAGTGGATTTGACGATTCCTGCCACACTGCTGACCCCCATCCAAACCTTCTCGGTCGATGATCTGGGAACCGGCATGGTGCAGCCCCAACATGCGGGTCTCTTCTATTTTCGCGGCAGCAACCGAAGTGTTCCCGACGACGGTCCACCGGCAGACGCCTTCTCGGACGGACCGGCAAAGAGGGACGGACGAAACGTCAAGGACGACAGCGACGAGCGGCGCGAAATCGATGTAACCGTCGAAGCTCTCGCGCTGGCGGCGCGCGCCTCCGCGGGCTTCCCGGCGGCCTTCGAGCCGACCTTTGTTCCCGTGCGATACGACGGCACCACCGACGACAACCGGCCGGACATGGGGTATTACGCGGATTGGGCAGTCACCGGAAAGCAAGAGGACGACACACGAGATCTGTCACGTTTTGCCGTTGACGGGGGAGTACTCGCCAACACGCCGACCCGCCCCGCGCTGTCGGCGATTCGCCGACAAACAGTCACCAAGACAATGGTGCGCCGGGTCCTCGTCCTCGTCCATCCACACGCCGAATACGCCAGCGACATCGACAACATCGGTGATGATCCAGGCAAACCACCCACGCTCGCAGGCACTCTCACGAAGGTCCTGAGCGCCTCCGGATCTGTTGGCTCCCGCACCTACGTCGAGGAGATCCGGCAACACAATGACCTCGCGCTGCGGTGGCGCGACGGCCGAGAAGCCGCGATGGTGCAGTTCACCTCCGACACGCTGGCCGACTTCATCGGTGAGACCGACGACGGGTGCCCGTCCTGGCAGCTGTTCCGTCGCATGCGAATGCGGCGCGCCGCGTACGTCATGGCCCAGCAGATACGCGAAGATTTCGCAACGCCTTTCGCCAAGTTGATGCAGTACGCCGCCGAAGTCTTGCAGGACGCTGATGACAGCAACGCGGCTGGCTTGCCATTCCTGCCCAAGACGCCACCCAGCCCCGAGGACTTCGATTCGAACTCGAAGGAATGGCGGTGGGGACTGCAGTTGGCGGTCGGCGTCGCGACCCAAGCGACCGATGTGCTGCGCCAGCTGATCAACTCACTAAAGGACATTCCGGTCCCCCAGGAAGCCCGCACCGCCGTAAAGACCGCAGCTTATGAGGCGTGGGAGACAGCGGTGAACGTCGGCATCGAGCTCGATCAGATCGGGGAGGAACAAGACCGGGAAAGACGCTCCAAAGCGGCCGCCGCCCGACAGTGCCGGATAGCGGCTGCCAGGCAACGCGCGTCCGTCGACAGTCCGCCACACGAAGAGGAGCAAGAGAGCAACAGAATCCGCAGATGCCTTCGCCAAAACCTGGCCGACTACGCCATCAAGATGCTGTCTACCAGCGATGCGACCAACACCGCAGAGACCTCAGACGGCGAACGAACGATAAAGGCATTGCGCCGTATCGCTTTTTCCTTTGTCACGGTCGTCACCGCTCTTCAGGCAGCACTCGCCGCGCCGAACTCAGGTGCCACTCACCGTGACGGTACGTCGCAGGAGGTTCCGCGAAACAGGACCGCATCACTGCTGGAGCCGCACAATCCGCTGCGCAACGTCACCGACGAAGCCGAGCTTCTGAAGCGGATGGTCCAAATCGAGATCGTGGCCTATCTCACCGCCGAACAGGACGTCAACGACGCGTCGGTGCCCACTGCGCCAATCGAATTCGTCCAGTTGAGTGCGCAGATCCAGCAACACTTCGCGCCCCGCTTCACCTCCGACGACAAACTAGCCGGGATGTCCCTGAACCGGTTCGGCGCGTTCCTGAAGCGGGCATGGCGCGCCAACGACTGGATCTGGGGTCGGCTCGACGCGGCCAAGATACTGATGCTCATCATCTTGACGCCCGAGATGATTCGAGGACTGAATGACCGCAACAGCGAGGCCGCCGGGCAAAACGGTAGCACCGAACAGATTGTCGACGATATAGCCGAGCGGGCGTTTGCGAACCATGAGCTCTATGTCGCCCTCGCGAAACCCACACCTGCCAACGAGGCGCCAAGCAAGCTCGGGCAATTGCGTACGGACGCGATCACGGACGTGAAACGGGCCCTCGCCGGCAGTGACGAGCCGATGGTCAATCTCGCCAGCCTTGCCGCGTACGGTTTCCAAATCGCAACAGCCGCAGAGGATGTCCCGTGGCTGGCCACGACGATTCTCGACGATCGCGAAGATGGGGCGACCGGGGCAGAGACCGCCGAATTCATCAATCAGTTTGATTCCCTTCACCGAGACGGTGACGGCGGCCGACCGCCTGACGGTTATCGGTTGCTCACGCTGTTTGCCGACTCGCGCATCGGACAGGAAGCTCTTGCCGGTCAGATGCCGAGCGATCTGATGATTCGTACCACCGCGACCGCGGCCGCCACTGCGGTGACAGCACTGAGCTCCGAGAGGTCCGGATTGGGTTTCGCCGCGCCGGTGACCAGGGTGGCTCGTGGCCTCATCGCTCTGCCGTATTGGACGCTGACGAGTTTGTCCAGTCGAAGCCCCGTCGCCAGAACTCTGGCCACCTTGATGTTGGCACTCGGCGTGACTTTGACTGCGCTGTCGCTGCTTACGGATCTGCCAGGCTTTGTGGGCAAGCTGGTGCCGACCGTCGGGATCACGGCGCTTCTCACACTTCTGGTGTTCGCCACGTTGCGGACGCGCTCGTTGGTACACGGGGCGGCGTTACTCGGCCTGTACATTCCACTGATCGCCTACGCGACAGCCGGTGCCACGCAGCCTACGAACGCCAAGGCCCCGGGCGAAGCAAGTGTCGGAGTGATTTGTCTGGTGTTGCTGGTGGCATCGGTGGTGGTGGTCGCCAACTTTGCCCCGAACACGCGATCGCCAATTGCTACTCTCAACAAGTTGTTTCGCGCGTCACGGTCATGGATACGCGCTCGCAAGGCCGTGCTGGTGCGCACACTGCTGATCTTTGTCGCCGGTGGGGCGGCGGCACTGCTGTTTTACGTCTGGCTGAGGCAGCCGATCCTGGATCTCTACCACCGGTGCCCGTGGGCTCAGGGTCTGGTTGCGTGGCTGGGACGCAACCTCAGCAGCAGTCCGGTGTCCGGCGACTTTTGTTCTCTCGCAATCGTTCCGGTGGTTGGCGCGGCTCTGTACGGAGGCGTTGCGGCGTATCTCATCTCGAAGCGGTTCCGTCCGTCAGCACCGGCCGGTTCTGTCACGCGGCTAGCCGACCCGGCCGGTCTGGCGACAGCATGGTCGCCGGTGTACGGGTCCTTCTACCTCCTGGCGGGTGTCACATTGGTACCCCTTTTGGGTATGGGCGTACGCAATTGGGTGCAGACCGCGGCAATCGTCTCGACCGTCTTCGGGCTGGTTTTCTGCGTGGTCGCGGTACATCTGATTCCGATCCTGCGCGAGCGACGACTTGTACGACGACTCGCGACACATTTCGGACCGCGCGGCAATCCTTACGACGATGCTGAGTTCATCAGCGCGCTAGCGACTGTCGGAGAGTTCTCCAATTACTTGCTGGGCGTCAAGACGGATCAGAGGGCCGACACGACGCCCGTCGGGGCCGACACGCTGCCCGTCGGCCCCACAATCCGACCGTCCGTTTTGTCAAAGCACGGCAAGCGGGTGCAGAAGCGCGTTTGCCGTTCCGTCGAAAGCCAACGGCGGCAACGCAATCCAACCGGGTCGCTAGCCGCCGGCCGGGCTGGCAAGCAGTCCAAGGAACTCTGAGCCGCCGAGCGGGGAGCGGTTATCGGAAGCCGGCGGCGGTGTTGGCGGAGCTCCGCCCGCTGCCGCGATCCAGCGCAGGCTCAGCCGAACTCATTCGTCGCCGCAAGAATCTCCCACAGGTGAGACCAGACGCGCTCCGATGCGCCATCGACGATCTGACCGACTCGTCGCTGGGACCAACAGCTCCGAGCCGGGGGATCCTGACACCTCAACGGTGATCCTCCTCGGGCGGATATCCGACGCATCCGAGAAAACGTCGGCCGGCAAGCGTCCACGCGTCAATCAGTGGTAGCGTCTCGCATCCCACATCGGTACCATAGCGCGATGAGCAAACAGATCGCCGTTCGGCTCCCGGACGAGGTCGTCGATTTCATTGACAGGGAAGTGGACCAGCGGCACGTCGAGAGCCGTGCATCGTTTGTACTCAAAGCGCTCGAACGTGAGCGACGCCGGCTTATCGCCGCCCGCGATGCGGCGATTCTGGCCACCCGGACCACGGCCGACGATGACTTCGATGCGCTCGCTGCTCATACCTCTACCTTCGAGTTGGATATCGATTGAGGCCAATTCACCTCGCCCAACTCGATAAGGCTCGGCCGGTTCTGATCCTCACTCGGGAACTCGTGCGGCCTCACCTGACCAGAGTCACCGTGGCACCGATCACCGGAACAGCTCGCGGCCTGTCGACCGAAGTTCCAGTAGGTGTGCGTAACGGGCTCGAGAAAGATTCCGTCGTCAGCGTCGACAACATTGTCACGATCCCGGTTACGGCCCTGGGCCGCCAGATCGGGTTCTTTCTTCCTGATCAAGAGGAATCGCTGACATCGGCGATTCAGCACGCCTTCGATCTGGACTGACAAGCAGGGGCCGTGGCGAATTCGCTTGCCGCGCAGCTTCCTGCCGATGCGCCGACTGTCATACAAAACGTCGTACGCTGTTGCTGTGGCTGACACGATTTCCTTCCGGCCGGACGACGACACATCCAAGGCGCTGGAGGTCTTGACCAAAGATGGCACGGCCGTGTCCGCGGCCGTTCGATCTGCCCTCATCGAGGCGGCACGACGGAAAGCCGCCGCGGCGATTCGCGCCGAGGCGCAAAGTCTTGCCGAAGACGAGTCCGATCGCGCTGAGGCAATGCAGGTGCTGCGCGATATGGAGACGCTGCGTGCGTGGTGAGGTCTTTCCGTTGCATGCCCCACGGGGGAGTCGCGGTCACGAGCTGTCGGGTTCCCGCTGTTGACGACGGTCGAAAACTAGGCCAGAAGCGACGGTGAAAAGTAGGCCACGTGGTC